>JANYCJ010000033.1 GCA_025360345.1 Alphaproteobacteria bacterium
GGCAAGGCGCCCGATGAGCCGAGCGTGCTGGGCGAGGCGCTGAACGAGGTATTCATCCCGTTGTTGCAGCAGCAATTCCCGGAAATCGTGGATTTTTGGCTGCCGCCGGAAGGGTGCAGCTACAGGGTGGCGGTGGTAAGCATTAAGAAAGCTTATCCGGGCCACGCCAAGCGCATCATGATGGGGGTTTGGAGTTTCCTGCGGCAGTTTGTGTATACGAAATGGGTGATCGTAGTGGATGACGACATCGACTGCCGGGACTGGAAAGAGGTGATCTGGGCGATATCGACCAGGATGGACCCGGTAAGGGACATTACCATGATCGAGAATACGCCGATTGATTATCTCGATTTCGCCTCGCCCGAATCGGGGCTGGGGGGGAAGGTAGGGATGGATGCCACGAATAAATGGCCGCCGGAAACGCACCGGGAATGGGGACATAAAATTCATATGGAACAAAATGTTATTGATAAAATTACCCGAATGTGGTCACAAATGGGGCTGCCGGGGGATGGAAAGCCGGTGCGGTAAGTAGTTTTTTAACTGCTTTGCGCTACCCTAAAGGCTATGAGCACACCCACCACCATCACCTCGAAGCCCAAAGAACCGGAAAACGATTTCCAGTTTGCGAAGATGGCTTTGTCGCTGATGGCCAAGCACAATGTCTCTCCTGCCCCAGAAAATTACGATATCTGGTTCCACTATGCCAAGGGCGCGAACAAGGAGCTGGTGCATGAGGTGGATACCATCGTCAATAACGGCATGGTGTTCACGCAGGAAACCTCTTCATATATCCACAATAAGTTCATCATGCCCAACCGCAGCCAAAAGGTGGTGGACGAAGCCGCCAGCAGCGCGCAAAAAGTGCTGGGCGACGTACTGAAGGTGATCCACGAATTCGACAGCGAAACGCAGGACTACCACCAGGGTGTGGACAAATACATGGAAGCGGTGAGCCAGAAATTCGAAGGCACGGGTGTGGCCGCCATTGTGAAAGAGCTGATTAACGCCACGGCGCAGATGAAGCAGAAGGGCGAGAAGATCAGCAAGAAGCTGGAAGAATCGACCAACGAAATCAGCCAGCTGAAAAAGAACCTTCAACAGGTGACGATTGAGGCGCAGCGCGACTTCCTCACCGGCGTGTTCAACCGCAAGACATTTGAAAAATATGTGGACGAGCAGATCACCATCTGCCGCGACAAGCAGTCCGAACTGTGCCTGATGATGATCGACATCAACCATTTTAAGCTATTCAACGACCGGTTCGGGCATTTGCTGGGCGACGAGGTGCTGAAAACCGTGGCGCGCACGCTCACCGACATTCTGAAAGGCCGGGACGTGGTGGCGCGGTTTGGCGGGGAGGAATTTATTGTTATCCTGCCGGAAACGCCGCTGGAAGGCGCGATGAAGGTGGCAGAAATGATCCGCGCGGCGATTGCGAGCAAAGAGCTTAAGCGCCGCGACACGGGCGAAAATTACGGCACGATTACCGTGTCTATGGGCGTGGCGCGGTTCAGGCATGAAACCGATACGCTGCCGACCCTCATCAAGCGCGCCGACGATGCGCTGTACGTGGCCAAGAATTCGGGCCGCAACCGGGTGAGCCGGGAGATATAGCCAATCGGCTGACTTTTCGTTTAAGGGTTTAAAACGGAATGATTATTACGTAAGTTTCCGTGTTTAAACAAAAAATCAGCCATGCAGCTTAATTACGCCATGAACATGCCGCCGTTGATGTGCATGGTCTGGCCGGTGGTGTAGGCGGCTTCGTCGCTGGCGAGGTAGAGGCTGGCGGCGGCGATGTCTTGCGGCGTGCCCATGCGGCCCAGCGGAATATTAGCGTTGATGCGGGCTTTCTGGTCGTCGGTCAGCACGTCGGTCATAGGGGTGGCGATGAAGCCGGGGGCGATGCAGTTGACGGTGATGTTGCGCGAGGCCACTTCCTGCGCCAGAGACTTTGCCATGCCGGTGAGGCCGGCTTTGGAGGCGCAGTAGTTGGCCTGGCCGGGGTTGCCGGTGGCGCCCACCACGGAGGTGATGTATATGATGCGCCCTGCCCTGCGCTTGAGCATACCTTTCATGGCGGCACGGGTCATTTTGAAGGTGGCGGTGAGGTTGATGTCGATCACCTGCTGCCATTCTTCGTCTTTCATGCGTAAGGCGAGGTTGTCTTTGGTCACGGCGGCGTTACAAACCAGCACGTCAAGGCCGCCGAGTTTTTCTTCGGCCTGTTTGATGAGATCTTCGACGGTGTCCAGTTTGGAGAGGTCGCAAGGCAGGGTGATGACATTGCCGCCGAGTTCTTTTGCGAAGGCTTCCAGCTTTTCGGGACGGGTGCCGGAGATGGCGAGGGTTGCGCCTGCTTCGAGCATGGTTTTGGCGATGGCGCCGCCGATGCCGCCGGTGGCACCGGTGATGAGCACTTTTTTGCCTGCGAGTGAGAACATTTTTTCCGTTCCTTGCGTTGGTTAAAAACGACAGGAACATAACCGCTCATCCACAGGAGCGCAAGCCTCAGGGCATTAGCGGTGGAAATGGCGTTCGAAATCGGCCTGCGAGGCGCGGAGGGCTTCGCCCAATGCATTGCGCACGGCTGGGGGTGCTAATTCTTCATGGAAGCGGGTGACGATGGCACGGGTGTCGCGCGGAGTTTGCGTGGCTACCGCCTGTGCAGAGGATTCAAAGAGGTCACCCATGAAGCGGTTGGCGGTTTCCGCGCCGGGATAGGCCTGACCGGTAGTACGGGCACGGGCTCTTTCCGGGTCTAGGCGGGTGCGGTCCTTATACATATACAGCTGAAGGGCATGGCCCTGATTATCGGAGATGTCGCCGATGATGAGGTCCCATGGCGAGGGTTTGTCCGGCTTGCCGCCTCCGGGTTTCATGCGGCTGGTGAAGGTGGCGCGCTCCTGCTCGTCGGCATGGCAGGTGGCCTGCAGCTGGGCGGTGGGCACGAAGGTGTTGCCAATCAGGGGGCAAAGCTGGAGACTGTCGCCGATACGGTCGATGACCAGCACTTCCGAGTCGCGGGTGGCGGGGATGTTTTTATGTTTTTCTGTGATCTGGTCTATGGCGGAGTTGAAATCTATACCGGGGACGCGGCTGCGGTCTTCAGTGATGTGGTAGGGGTTTCCTACGTTAAGCTTACCCATGCAGCTTAAGCACTCCCCGGCTTCCTTGGGGGTATAGCCCTTATTTTTGAGCATGGACTGCATGTAGTCGAAGGTTTCAGCCACGACCACGGCGCCGAAGCTGTGGGAAAAGAAATTCATCTGGCTGAGTTTGACCTTGGCTTGTTTCAGCAGGGCAGCGTGCTCGGTCTCACTGGTGTAGCCCGCGTAGGGGATGGCGGGCTCGATCACGTCTTTCATGAACTGCATTCCGAAAGTGGACGGATTATCGTATTCATCATTAAAGGCTGCAGTGGTTTTCTTGCTTTTGGGCTCGTTGAAGCGGTGCATGTAGTTGGTGAGTTTGGTGTCGGTCAATTTTTCCGCGCTGGTGATGGCAATGACATGGGCATCTTCGGGATTATGCCTGTCGAAAAAGCCTTCAACGCAAGCCACCTGTTTCCACGGATCGGTCTTGCCTGAAAAACCGTCGCGGCCAAGGCATGTAAAAATAATGGGCTTAGTGGCGGTGGCCACGAGCGCCTGCGTGTCCTCGGCATTGGCCTGACGGAGCTGGTGGGTGGCGGGATCGCGGAAGTAATATTGCAGTTCGGGCACGGCAGGCTTTCTCTACAGCTTAAGAGCTATTTTACCTTATTTAAGCCCATTTCGCCACCGGGTTGCTTTTTAGGTGATTACTCTGCTAATGCAAAGGCTTCTATGTCTGCCGGCGTGCCGATGTTCATGGCTTCGATTTCGGGCTCAATACGCTTTACAAGGCCGGAAAGGACTTTGCCCGCGCCAATCTCGATCACGCGGGTGACGCCCTGCGCCTTGAGGTAAGATACCGTTTCGCGCCAGCGGACCATGCCGGTGACCTGGTCAACCAGCAGGCGGCGGAGTATGACGGGGTCTGATTCGGCGGCAGCAGTGATGTTGGTGACGACCGGCACCACGGGGGCATGGAAAATGGCGGCGGAGAGGGCTTCGGCCATGATGCCGGAAGCAGGCGCCATGAGCGGGCAATGGAACGGGGCGCTGACATCCAGCATGATGGCGCGCTTGATGCCTTTGGACTTGGCGATTTCGATGGCGCGCTCGACGGAGGCCTTGGTGCCGGAGATGACGGCCTGCCCCGGGGCGTTGTCGTTGGCGAGGCAGCAGATGCCGTCGCCGGCGGCTTCAGCAGCTATGGCGGTGGCGGTTTCATAGTCGGCGCCCAGAAGGGCGGCCATGGCGCCGCGGCCTGCGGGCACTGCTGCCTGCATAGCTTTGCCGCGCACGCGCAAAAGGCGGGCGGTGTCGGTCAGGGAAAGTGCGCCGGCGGCGCAAAGGGCTGAATATTCACCGAGTGAGTGGCCGGCCACGAAAGCCGCCTGCCTGGCAAGGTCGAAGCCTTTTTCTGTTTGCAGCACGCGGAAGGCCGCGAGCGAGGTGGCCATGATAGCGGGCTGTGCGTTTTCGGTGAGGGTGAGTGCTTCCTGCGGGCCTTCAAAGATGAGAGTTGAAAGCTTTTCGCCAAGTGCGGCGTCCACTTCGTCGAACACTGCCTTGGCCACGGAAAATTGTTTTGCAAGTTCAAGGCCCATGCCAACAGTTTGGGAGCCTTGTCCGGGGAAGAGCAGTGCTTTCTTCATATCACGACCTTTGATGTGGGGTATGGTTTGCATATTTCTTTGGACAGGACTCTTATAATAATGGTTGGTTTTTGGCAATCGTTAAAGCGAATTAAGAGTTAAAA
This sequence comes from Alphaproteobacteria bacterium, assembly GCA_025360345.1. Classification (GTDB taxonomy): domain Bacteria; phylum Pseudomonadota; class Alphaproteobacteria; order Rickettsiales; family SXRF01; genus JANYBV01. The sequence goes on from JANYCJ010000033.1 coordinate 4,852, forward strand.
TAGCAGGATACCCAGTTTTAGCGGTCCGCTATGCATTCAAACCGTATATGTAGTATACGGGATTTTATAGAGATGGAGCTTTTTTTGTTGCGGGTTTTTGCTTGCTTTCCCTTATGAAAAAGCTATTAATGACCCCCCTTTACAGGGAATCTTTAGGCTGGTTAACGCGAATCACACCAGAATAGAGAGTATTTCAGTGATTTGAACAGGAGTTATCAATGCCGCTATACGAAAGCACCCTTATCACCCGCCAGGACCTGTCCCGCCAGGACATTTCCAAGCTTACCGACAGCCTCACCGCCATTATCGAACAGGGTGGCGGTAAGGTCGTAAAAAATGAATATTGGGGCCTGCGCACGCTGGCTTACCGCATCCGCAAAAACCGTAAAGGCCATTATGCGATGCTGGGTATCGACGCCCCCGCAGCCGCCATTAAAGAAATGGGCCGCATTGCCGGCATCAACGAAGACATCGTACGCTCGCTCACCATCCGGGTGGACGCGCTGGACGAAGCTCCTTCGGTGATGATGCAGCAGTCGCGCACCCGCGAAGATTACCCCAGTGAAGGCGAAGCTGCCGTTGTTACGGAAGCAGCTGCCCCTTCAACCACCGAAACACTGAACTAGTACCAGAAAGCCAAAGTTATGGAACGCACCCAGGATAGCGCAGGCCCCGGCCGCAAAGTTTTTTTCCGCCGCAAGAAGACCTGCCCACTCACCGGCGCTAACGCACCGAAAATCGACTATAAGGACATCAAGCTGCTGTCGCGCTTCATTTCCGAACGCGGCAAAATCCTGCCGAGCCGCATCACCTCGGTATGCCACAAGAAGCAGCGCGTGCTGGCCACCGCTATCAAGCGCGCACGCAACCTTGCCTTGCTTCCTTTCGTTACCAAATAAGCAGCAAGCTATCGCACTATACAAAACGGGCGGAATTATTTCCGCCCGTTTTTTTGTGCTTTATCTGCCTTGCGCGGGCTTGCGCTATTGTTTTTCCCCGAGGCAGCAGTTAGTCTTGTACCCTCATTATTTTTCGTGATGTTTTAAGCGATGCACAAGGAGATGAAAACCGCGTTGCTGGCCGGGCTGCTTTCGAGCGCCCTGTTTGTTATCGTGTTCGGCATCGGCCTTGGTTTCCTGTTCATGTTCCTGCCAACGCTTCCACTGTTTTATGCCGGTCTGGGCGTCAATGCACGGGCGGCGCGGGATGCCAGCCTGCTGGCGGCACTGGTTATCGGGCTGTTATCTGGCCCTTCGGCGCTGGTGGTTTACCTATTATTCCTTGGTTTTCCAGCTATGTTTATCTGCCAGCGGGCAATGCTGGTGCGGTTTGAGGGGTTGGACAAGCACTGGTACCCGGTGGGTGCGATCATGACGTCGCTTGCACTGTGGGGCACGGGACTGGTGGCGCTCATTACGGTGTTTTACTGGGGTCAGCCGGGGGGCCTGCCCGCCATCCTCGCCGATACCATCCGCGAGGCATTTGACGGGCTGCAGGACGAATATGGCGATGTGATCGAGGCACTGGCCAATAGCTGGGCTTTCCTGATTTTCCCGGTGACGCTGTGGCTGTGGTGCCTGATGCTCTATGGCCATGCATGGCTTACCACCCGATGGCTGGTGAAAAAAGGCGTGCAGCGGCGGACCGATTTTTCGATTACCCCCTTCCCTCTTCCCAGCTGGCTGTTACAGCTGCTGGCAATTGCGGCACTGGCCTCGCTGATCGGCAGCGATTCCATGCGTTTTCTAGGCAAGGCGAGCTTGGTTTCACTGATGCTGCCTTATTTTTTCGCTGGAACGGCATTCTTGCGGGAAAGCACTGCTTCATGGCCAAACCACCGTTTTTTCATGTTTTTTATTTACTTCCTGGTGTTTACGCAATTCTGGCCCGCGCTTATCGTGGCGGGGATTGGGCTGTGGGGCCAGATAAAGCACTTGTCACAAGGCGAAACATCCGTTAGGAAATAGGCCCTTTTAACCAGTAGCCCCTTCGCAAGCGGAGGGATAGAGATAGGAGAATGCACATGGAAGTCATTTTGTTGGAACGTATCGCACGCCTTGGTGGCATGGGTGACGTTGTTAAAGTCCGCGACGGCTATGGCCGCAATTTCCTGATCCCTATGAAGAAGGCATTGCGCGCTACCAACGAAAACAAGAAAGTTTTCGAAGCTAAGCGCCATATCATTGAAGAACTGAACCAGAAAGCCAAGGAAGCCGCTGAAGTGGTTGCCAAGAAGCTTGAAGGCGTGAAGCTGACGCTGGTGCGCCAGGCCAGCCAGGAAGGCAAGCTTTACGGCTCTGTCACCATCCGCGATATCGCCGATGCGCTGAAGGCACAGGGCTATGAAGTGGCCAACAGCCAGATCGTGCTGTCGCAGATCATCAAGAATACGGGTGAATATCCTATTCGCGTGACCCTGCACGCGGAAGTAATCACCACGCTGCCGCTTACGGTGGCACGTATCGAAAGCGAAGCTGCTTAATCAGCGCGCTTACCTCTTATGAAAAACCCCGCGTCGGCGGGGTTTTTTTATGCCTGAAAGCGGTTCAGGAAAGACTGCACTTTGGGGTTGTATTGATCGGGCACGCGGGCGCAGGTGAACTGAGAGCCTATCTCGGCGTTGTTCCAATGGTAGAGGCGCGAGAGCAGGCCGAAAAGATAGCGGGCGTCGAGGGTGATTTCGCTGCGCGGCCGCAGGGCAGAGATATCTGCCATGCGCTTGACGGGTTCCGCTACATTCAGATTGAGTACAAAGAAATCGTTCATGCCGGGGCAGGTGATGCAGAGCCAGAAAGGTTCGGGCAAAGTGCCTTTGCCCATGGCATTTTTATATGCAGCCATGAGGAGCGGCAATAGCGGCAGGGAACGTCCCGGCAAAGGATTGATTTCGCGCTCGTAATCATATCCTTTGAAATCAAGGGAGGCGAGGTGCCGGCTTATAACGTTTACGTCATAGGGCATGGTGCGCAGGGCGGAAGGCTTTAAATCATTAGTATCTAAAAACGCCCGGCCGCCGTCTTCAAGCACGAGGGCTCTGCCGGGGAATAGGCTGGCCGCTTCGATGGCGTCGGCAATGCCGCGATGGGGGTTAAGCGCGGAAAGTGGGCCTGCGAGCCAGTATTTGCCTGCAAAGGGAATGGCTGCTTTCGGGTTGAGTGCCTCGATGTACCTCGCAAAGCCCTTCAGGAATTGCTCCTTCTTAGCTTCGGCCTTGGCGTAGAGGGTCGCTTCATCCATCACATAGGTTTGCGGGTAGGGGCCCGCGCCTGCATAAGGCAACAGGGCGATTGTGGCCGCTTCCCCGGGGAGAAGCGATTTGATTTTGCCGATTTGTTCGGCATCGAAGGGATTATCGTTCATATTGACGATGCTATGTCCGCCCTCGCGCACGACAAGCGCCGTGTCGATATTGTCTTCCTCGTAGCCATGGTTGGGGAGGATGAAACACTCCGTTGCGCCTTTAGTGTAGCTATTGGCCACTAAGGGGACGAAGCCGTCTATACGCATTTTATTGAGCAGGTAGTTGGGGGTCGTTTCGCCGATAAGGATTTTTGCCGAAGGATAGGCTTTGAGGTAGCGGCGCAGGAACTGTGCGTCGTAATGGTCGGGGTGGATGTGGGAAATGTATATGAGATCTACGGGGCCGATGGTGGAAACCGGATTTTCTAAAACGGGATACTGGAACCACGAACCGTCATATATGCCGGGAGTGAACCATGGGTCGGACAGGATGGTGAGGTCGCCGGTTTCGATGACGGTGCAGGCGGAATAGATATAGCGCAGGCGCATCAGTATTTCTTCTTGCGCAGGATGAGCGAAGGCTGGCGGGCGCGGGTGGGCTGCTCAGCCTCGTATGCATCGCCATGGACTTCGAGGAATTCGCGCACGGCCTTGGTTTCGCCGGGGAATTCCGCATAGTTCCACTCATCGAGGACAAAAACGCCGCCTTTGCTCAGGCGGGGGTGCATGTGGTCGAGGATGGTTTTAGTGGCGTCGTAGAGGTCTACGTCGCAATAGACGAAGGAAAAGCTTAGCTCTTCGCGCTGGCTCAAGGTTTGCGGCAGGGTGTTTTCTACATAACCCTTATGAATTTCTATATTGTCCTGGAGGCGGTAAAGGCTGATGAGGTCGGTGAGTTCCTCAAGGGAGCCTTTGTACTGGCCGGTGAGGGTGGTGGCGTCGCCATCTTGCGGGGCGAAGTTGGTGAGGCCTTCGAAACTGTCGAAGCAATGCACCATCTTGCTACTATGGGGGTCGAGGAGCTGGAGGGTTTTGGCAAGGAACATGAGGTTTGCGCCGCGCCATGAACCGAATTCGGCGATATGGCCGGGCACGGCAATGGTGTCGCGCAGGATATCGTAGATGGAGAGGAAGCGGCCAAGATTGCCGATGCCGCAATAGAGCGGCCAATGGTCGACCAGCGACCACATTTCACGCGGGCCATATTTTTCTGAGAGCTGGGCGCGCTCGGCCTTATAGATTTTATCCACGGACTCAAATTTCATCGGCGCAACCCCTTCATTTTCGGAAATTGTAGAGATATATAGCGGGCTGTCAATTAGCTAAGCTATTGATGTGATGCAGGGCAGCGGGAATGGGCTGAATGTGCTTGCCCGACTGAAGGGGAGGGATTAACTTTAGGGTTATTGAAGGAAACGCCATGGCCTCGCTGCTTTTAGACCCCAAAAAAACGACCAATCCGGAAGATACGGCCACGCCCGAAGGGAGCAAGCCGTACCGGGAGGCGCCATGCAATATCGAAGCCGAGCAGGCGCTGCTGGGGGCATTGCTGGTGAATAACGACGCGCTGTCGCGGCTGGGCGACCAGCTGGCGCCGGAGCATTTCTACGAACCGCTGCATAGCCGTATTTTCGATGCTATCCGCAAGTTCAACGACAAGGGGCTGATTGCAAACCCGATCACGCTTAAACATTATTTCGACCAGGACGCGGCCTTGGCAGATATTGGCGGAGGCGCGTACCTGGCCAAGCTTGCAGGCGCGGCGATCACGGTGATTAACATCACCGATTACAGCAATATGATCTTCGACCTTTCGCTGAAGCGCCAACTGATCGGGATCGGCGAGGACGTGGTCAACGATGCCTACCAGCATACGATTGACATACCGGCGACGGTACAAATTGAAAACGCCGAACAGAAGCTGTTTACCATGGCTGCTGATGGCGGAGGGGACAAGGGCTTCCGTTCGATCAAGGCCGCGATTATCGGGTCGATCAAGCAGGCAGAATACGCGTTTAAGAACAATGGCGGCGTTGTGGGCATCACCACGGGGCTTACGGATATGGATAAGCTGCTGGGCGGTTTGCAGCGCTCGGACCTGCTGATCCTCGCTGGACGGCCTTCGATGGGCAAAACGGCGCTGGCGGTGAATGTGGCGTATAACGCCTGCGAATGGCTGTTCAAGGAAGCACAGCGGGAAGGCAAATCGACCAAGGAAGTGGGCTGCGTGGGCTTTTTCTCGCTGGAAATGTCGGCCGAGCAGCTTACGACACGTATGCTTTCTTCGTCGAGCAAGCTGAACTCGCATAAGATTATCCAAGGGAAGCTTACTTCTGAAGAATTCGCTCATCTGGTGCGCACCAGCAACATGATGTCGGCCATGCCGTTTTTCATCGACGATACCCCAGCGCTCACCATTGCGGGGCTTCGCACGCGGGCGCGGCGGCTGAAGCGGCAGAATAACCTGCGGGTGCTAGTGGTGGACTACCTGCAACTGCTGCGCGGCAATTCTACTTCATCGCAGCAGAATCGCGTGCAGGAAGTATCTGAAATCACTCAGGGGCTAAAGGCGATTGCGAAGGAGCTGGACGTGCCGGTGGTGGCGCTTTCGCAGCTGAGCCGCGCTGTGGAGCAGCGCGAAGATAAGCGCCCCCTGCTTTCGGACTTGCGTGAATCCGGCTCCATTGAGCAGGACGCGGATATTGTGCTGTTCATTTACCGCGAAGAATATTACCTGGCGCGCTCCATGCCCTCGATGGACGATGACGTGAAGTTCCAGAAGTGGCAGGAAGACATGAACAAGGTGATGAACGTGGCCGAGGTGATCGTGGCCAAGCACCGTAACGGGCCTATCGGCACGGTGAAGCTCCGGTTTGAGCCGAACCTCACGGAGTTCAGCAACCTTGCCGAAGGGTATGAACAGCCGGAAAGCATGTATTGATGCCTGCGGCGAGCCCGGAGCTTGAAGTTGACCTCAGCGCGATTGCCGCGAATTACCAGCTGCTGAAGGCGCGCCATGCCGCGCACAAAGTGGCGGCGGTGGTGAAGGCCGACGCTTATGGGCTTGGGGTAAAGGCTGTTTCCAGCGCTTTATGGGCGCAAGACTGCCGGGTGTTTTTCGTGGCCACGCTGCAGGAAGGCGTGCAACTGCGCAAGCATTTGCCCGATGCGCGCATTGGCGTGTTCAACGGGCTGCTGAAGGGCGAGGAAGCCTACTTCCTGCGAAACCGACTTGCGCCGGTGCTTAATGATGCGCAGCAGGTGGAGCGATGGATAGCAAAGGCTCCACAGGATGCGCCGGTGATGCTGCATGTGGATACCGGCATGACGCGGCTGGGACTTTCGCATAGCGAGCTGGAGGCGGTGGTGGGGCGGTTTCCGGGCTTTCTGAAATCACTGGCTTATGTGCTGAGCCACCTCGCTTGTGCCAATGAGCCTGCCGACCCTAAAAACGCCGAGCAGCTTAAGCGCTTCAGAGAGGCGCTGCGGCTTTTACCGGGGGTGCAGGCGAGTTTTGCGAATTCTTCGGGGCATTTCCTGCCTGAGGATTTTCATTTCGACCTCGGCAGGCCGGGCTGCGCGCTGTATGGCATTTCTCCGGTTGAAGAGAAGAATCCGATGCGGCAGGTAGCTGTTTTGCGCGCGCCGGTGCTGCGCCTGCGCGTGCTGGACCGGGACGAAACGGTGGGCTATGGCGCTACGGCGGCGCTGGGCAAGGGCAGCAAGCTGATGCTGGCCGCGCTGGGCTATGCGGATGGATGGCCGCGGCGACTGGGCAATGCGGGACATGCTTATGTATCTGGGCACAAGGTTCCGCTGCTTGGACGGGTATCGATGGATATGACGGCGGTGGATGTGACCGACGTGCCAGATGCGGCGCTGGCGAGTGCAACCCATGTGGAGTTCATCAACGGCCAGCAGACAGTGGACGACGTGGCGCGGGCCTGTGACACAATCGGGTATGAGGTGTTTACGCAGCTGGGCGCGCGTATTGCGCGGCGCTATACGAACGCGTAGCCTTTACCAAGGTTAATGCGGCACGGGTTTTGCATTTTATTGGTCCTGTTATAGCTCGATGTCAGGAGGATATTATGTCTATTCAAGGTCTTTCAAGCGCTTACGATACCAGCCTTACGGCTGCCACGTCGCAGTTCCGGCAAGAAAATGCCGACCAGGGGTTTGCCAATCTGCTTTCCACGGGCAGTGACAGCAGCAAGAAGGTGGTGGGCACGCCGCTTACCCCCTCTGCCGTACAGCCGACCAGCGACAGCCAGCAGGCCAGTAATAAGCCGCTTGCCAGCACAAGTACGAAGGAAAAGACCCCGGCCGAGCAATTCCTCGAATATATGAGCAAAACGCCGCAGCAGCGCTGGCAGGAAGCATGGCTTAAGCAGCATGGCTATACGCCGGAGCAATTCGCAGCACTTCCCGCGGAGAAAAAACAGGCCCTGATGGACGAGATGGCGCAAGACATGAAAGAGCAGATGCGCCAAACGGCGGAGAAAAAAACCACTGATAGCAGCACTATCTGACGGATTTTAATTCCGGCTTGGTAATGGTGCCGGTATTTTGAAGCGGCACGGGCCGCTGGTGGTTTTTATCCAGCTTTACTTCCAGGCTGCGGAGCATATCGCCGATATTGGTTAGCGACCAGTGGGGCTGAAGTTTTTGCGGCTTTGCGAGGGTCACGAATTCTTCGATTGCATGGGTGAATGCTTTTTCTTCTTGCTGCACCTGAGCGAGCATTTTTTCCTTGGTCACTGCATCCTGAAGTGTCTGCCAGATGGCCGGGTTCAATACATAATCAAGCGGCGTTTTGTTGTTTTTATCTGCCTGAATAATCGACTCTGACTGCTGCTGCATCACGGCGATCACGGCACTCAGCGTTGCCATCTGGTTGGCGCTGTCCCAGCTGATATTATTGTTGGCATGTTGCACAAGGCGGTTGATGAAGGGCGTGCCATCGGCTGTGCGCTGCTTACTGAGCCCAAGCTTCGCTATGGCCGTGAAGGTCTCGCGGCTGTCACGATTGTTGAAGGCATAATCGACCAGCGCCATTTTGGCCGTGTCATCCGGGGCGATGAGCGCCAGAAGCTGATTGGTATCGCCTTTTGCGATGGCGGTGATGAGTTCGGCTTCCCGAGACTTGAAGGCAGGATGACCGCTGGCGGCAAGGGCAAGGGCCTGTGATTTACTGGCTGGGTCCGCGGCTAGTTGCAGAAGGCGCAGGTCGAGATATGATTCGGGAAAGCGTGTCGCGGAGAAATCGTATTTTGCAATGGGCGGGATGCCATCGGCCTCGGGTTTGAGCATCCGCTGGTCGAGGTCGGTGGGCTTAATTGTTTTGAAATCGGCCAGGCGGTAAAGTTTTCTGCTGCGTTCGGTCACGTCCGGGGCGTGGGTGACGCCGACATGCTGGGGGTCCATGCTGCGGCGGAAGCTGATATCGACATCCCTTAGCGGTTCATTTGATAGTAATGTCCATGTGCCCTCGATTTTCTTGCCATGAAATACCGAGGTCTTGGCCATGCGGTATAAATCATAAGGATGGACGCTGGCGAAAAGCGGCACCCGCTCGCCTTGCGGGCTTTGCAGCACCATGTTACCGGGCGGGGCAAAGGGAAGGCGGCTGGCGACATGAGTATCTAGCAGTATGGAATCGACATGCTGGTTTCCCTTCATTTCGACCGTGTAACGATAAAATCCCTCTGCGTCGGGCGTGGGCGCCACCTGGGCGAGAGGCGCGGCCAACTCCTGCCTCGGCATCATTTTCGCCCCCCCTTCCCTGACAGCTTTTTCCATGCGTTCCAGCTGCTGCCATGCGGCGGGAATGTCTATGGAGCCATTACCTGCGGCATCGCTTACCACATGGTCGCCCACCGGGATGAGGTCGAGCAGGTGCTTATCATTTTCCTGGCTGGTCAACGATATATACTCTCGCACATGCAGGGTTTGGGCGGTCTGGCGCAGCGCGAGGGAAATATCATGCTTAGTGAGCACTGCCTGCGGATTTTCGGGGCTCTGAGCGAAGCGGCTGAGCAAGGCTTCTACGATGACTGCCGCCTGGGGTGCGGAAAACGATGTGCCTTGCGTCTGCACGTATTTTGCCGGAAATGGCGGAAGATTTTCCAGATATAACGCGCTTAACGGCTGGGTTTCGCAGCAGATGTCGGGACCATAGCTGCTATAGGACTCCATATGCTGGCTGCGGGGCCTGCCCGGCTGGGCATCGGGCATGGATTGTGAGGCGCCGATCAATATCGTATCGGGATGATTAGAATAGGCGCTATGGCGAAAGTGAAGACCGCCGCGCATATAGTTGCCGGCAGACTGGATGAAAACCGTATTTTCGCCGAAGACGTCATTGAGTTCTTTTTCCGCGCGCAGGCGGTCGGCTTTACTGCGAATGGAGTTGTTTAAATGGCCGGTGCTGGTACTTACCACATGGTAGGTGGATTTTTTCAGCCAAGCCTGAAAAAGGGGGAAGGTGCGATCCCGGGTGAGATGGGCAGGAAGCCCGGGTTCCAGCAGCGGCTTGCGGGTCGGCCCTACTGAATCCTCATAGGGGGAGCGGTTATACAGAAGGCCGGAGAGATGTTTTTCGCCCGTGAGGGCCTCCCACACGGCCGCGCCGGTGGCCGCCACGGTTTTGCCATGCAGGGGCACTTGTGAGCGCGGGGACATGCCGTCTTCCATGTAAAGCACCGCGACGCGGGTGGGCGTCTTGATTTCAGGCAGGCGCTCATAAAGCGGCTGGAAAGCCTGGCGATATGACGCGCCCTCGCCGCTACGGTATTGCTCTTCGGGGATGAAACCGTGCTGGTACTGGACAAGCCAATTGCCCGTTTCCCCCATTAGCGCCACCGCATCCCGGGGCAATGGGCCCAGTAACGGCACTGTCTTTTCCAGCTTTTTGACAGCTGGCTGGAAGGCCTTGTCCAGTTTTTCCAGTTTTTCGATTTCGTCGGCCATGGCATCCCCCGTGCGTGTGGCTCCTGCTCTGCATCCCGGCCTGTTTTGACAGGCTCTTAATTTTCCTTAATTTATCTGTTTTGTTTATAGCTGCCTAGCATAAAATGCATAGCTCGGCGGGCTTTTTCACCCCAAGGGACAGCTTGCACTTACCAAGGGGCGAGGTTATAGGTTTTGAATGTCCCACGGGGCATGTGGGGCCGTAGCTCAGCTGGATAGAGCAAGTGATTCCTAATCACTAGGTCGGATGTTCGAATCATCTCGGTCCCACCACTTCACGCGTGATTGCTGCGTGATACCCGCATAGGCACTCCCCCCTGATCGTATCTGGAACCTGAATGGCGCCCATGCTCATGCAGGTACGAATTCTGAAAATTACTGTTGCATTCCTATCTTGAAAAAAGGATAGTGTACATATTCAATCTTGATTTATGGATATACCTATGTCGCAATGGGGTGGGCCTCGGAAAGGGGCGGGGCGCAAGAAGGGCAGCCCTAACCGGGCCGAACCGGAAAAGGTTATTTCCCTGGCCGACCGGCGCGGAGGCGCCAGGGCAGGAAGCGGGCCTAAGCGCAAATATGGGGAGCCCACCAAGGCGATGCGCATTCCTGCAAGCATGGAACAGTCGGTTATGCATTATATCGAGCATAAGGGTTTTAACCTGCCTGTGTATGCGATGAAGGTTCCCATGGGCCTTATGAAGGCCAGCGTTGATTTTGTGGACCGCACCTTGAATCTCAATGAGCTCATCAGGCATCCTGATAAGACATTTTTTCACCCGGTTGAGGGCGACTCCATGGAACCTACCGTGTTTGCAGGCGACCTCGCCATGATTGATGCGGGTATCGAAGCGATGCATGGGGATGTGGTGTTAGCCTCTATTGAAGGCAACCTGGCATTGAAAAGACTTATTAAGCTCAGGGGCCGGACATGGCTGGAGTCCGACAATAAAAAATACGACCCGATTATCTTAAATCCTGAAACAGACAACATGGTGTGCGGCGTGATGCTGATATCCATCAGGCCGGTAAGCACGAATCATATCAAACCCTTTTAACTAAACGGGAGACCGAAAATGTCTTACTTTACCCTATCAATCAGTCCGGACGATAGAACCCCCTCAGCGGTTAACAAGCATAGCTTCCGGGGAAAAACATTGTGCCGCATGATCTGCATCTTTTTTACTTCACCCGGCCCGGTATTGAAATAAGCCTCTGCAAGATTCCAGAAAAAACTGCTTTAGTTGTTCTGGCTAAGGTTATTCTGGGAGGCGATGGAGGTAATCTTTTTTTCCAGCTGGTCGTTCAGGTAATCGATGCCATTGCTGTTGAGGATGGAAGCAAATTCCGAACGCTGGGAGGACAACATGCTTACGCCCTCGATAATCACGTCAAAGATTTTGAATTTGTTTTTGTTGTCTGCCCGGATTTTATATTCAATCATCACCGGCTCACCTGCCTGCGGGTCGGACTGGATTTGCATACCTACAGTGAATTCATCGTCGCCATCGCTGCGGGAATAGAGAATTTTGTAGCTGGCGCCGGTGTAGCCGGAAAAAAGGGTGGAGTAGTGCAGCACCAGGAAATTCTGGTAGAGGCTGGTGTAGCGCGTGCGCTGGGCGTCGGTGGCGTCGCGCCAATAATGGCCCATCACGAAGCGGGCGACCCACGGGAAGTCCACCGAGCTATTGAAGACGCTTTGCAGCGCCTTGGCCTTTTGCGGCTTGGAAAGGTTCGTATTTTTAATAATATCCAGCGCGCTGGTGCTGACGGTGCCGATATAGGCGGAAGCCTGCGCTTCCGTGGCCGCGGCAGAGGCGGGTTGTGCGTTCAGGCAAAAAGCGGCGAGCAGCAGCAGGGTGGAAGCGAGAAAAGGTAATTTTTTCATGAATATTCACCTGATTATGAATGCTATGTATCGTTAGCCCGTGCTTCGGGCAAGCGGTTTTTGGCGGTGGAAGCCAACAGTTACACTGGTTTTGCGCATATCTGCTTGACGCAGGCGTGGGGTGTGGTGTTCTTTCTGCTTGGAAACCATGACGATTGCGCGGCAAAGCCGCCATATGACGAGAGCGCTGTGACCGAAAAGACAATACTGGAAAATATTTTCATGACACCGCAGGAGAAGCTGGCGCCGGTGGCCGTGTCCTTCGAGTTTTTCCCGCCCAAGACCGATGAGATGGAAAAGAAGCTGTGGGAGGCGATTACGCTGCTGGAGCCGCTGCAGCCCGGCTTTGTCTCAGTCACCTATGGCGCGGGCGGCAGCACGCGGGAGCGCACCCACCATACGGTGACCCGCATGATCGAGGAAACTCGACTGAAACCGGCGGCGCACCTCACTTGTGTGAATGCCAGCAAGGCGGAAGTGGACGAGGTGGCGCGCGCGTATTGGGAGGCGGGCGTGCGGCATATCGTGGCGTTGCGCGGGGACCCGGTACAGGGCTCGGCGGCGTATGTGCCGCATCCTGAGGGGTACCAGTATTCGTCGGAGCTGGTGGCAGGGCTTAAGCGCATTGGTGATTTTGAGATCAGCGTGGCGGCTTTCCCGGAAAAGCACCCCGATTCTGCCAGTTTTGAAGCGGATATTGATTATCTAAAGCAAAAAATTGATGCCGGGGCAAGCCAGGCAATCACCCAATACTTCTTTGATGTAGAACATTATTTCAGGTATTTAGATCTGGTGCGCAAGGCGGGAATTACCATTCCTATCATCCCGGGAATTTTGCCGGTGGGGAATTTTGCACAGGTGAAGAAATTCAGCGCCATGTGCGGGGCCAGCGTGCCGGCTTGGCTTTCCACCTTATTCGAGGGTCTGGACCATGAGCCGCTAAAGCGCAATTCGGTGGCGGTTTCCGTGGCGACGGAGCAGTGCCGGCAGCTACTGGCGGGGGGGGTAGACCACCTGCATTTCTACACGCTCAACCGGGCAGATCTTACGGGCGCAATCTGCCATTTGCTGGGGTTACGGCCCCAAGACGGCGGCTGAATTCGCCCATAGTGGCGGTTTTGCTGGCCTTACGCCCTTCGGGAGTTAAAGCTTCTTTTACTAAAACCCTGTATAAATAAGGGTTTGTTGTAGGTAGCACTTCACCCTTTTTTGTCTCCGTGGTCCGCATGAAGCCGATTACTGAACTAGGCAAGCCGTCGCTGATGTCGAATTCGACGATCTTTGCCGATATCGTCATCGGCATTGCTGACCCCGACACGCGCATGGCGCAGCTTGTGCGCAGGGTGCTGCTGACGCTGGGTTCTAAACGTATTTTCATTGTGCGTGACGGTCAGGAGATGGTGGACATGGTGCGCGAAGAGCGCGTGGACATGGTCATCACCGAGTGGGAAATGACCCGTATGAACGGCATTGAGCTTACACAGTATCTGCGGCGGTCGCTGGACTCGCCGAACCGGATGATGCCGATCATCATGCTCACGGCAAAGAACGATACGCACGATATCCGCACCGCGCGCGACTCCGGGATTTCTGAATACCTCATTAAACCCTTTTCAGCAAAAACGCTGATGGAACGCGTGTATGCCGTGGTCGAAGATCCGAGGGCGCTGATCCTTTCCAAGAATTTCGTAGGCCCGGACCGCCGCCGCAGCTCGTCGCTTTCGCTACCGCCGGACCCGGACGTAAACCACGCGTTTTCCCAGCGAAAACCTCCTGTGGTGGTGCCCAAGGAGCAGTTGCACCAGATTATCCTCGACGATACGCCGCGCATGGTGCTGCCGGATTATACGCTTAAGAAGAAGATCGGGTTCGAAGTGCCGGCGGAGCTGATCGTGAACCCGCTGACGATTGCGAAATCAGAAGATGAAATCAAGAATGTGCGCGACGATTTCCTGAAGTCCATCATGCATGATGTGGACAGCATGAACAGCAATTACGAGCTGCTGGTGAAGAGCCCGGATAATGTGCGGAAGCTGGTGAAAGCGATCCAGGATTCAGCAGACTCGATCAAGTCACGCGCGGGAATTTTTGGTTATATCCGCGCTACGGAAGTGGCTGCGCAGCTTTATAATTTCTGCCGGAGCTACTACGACCGGAATAACAAATATCACCTTATTATCCTTGAAAAGCATATCCAGACGATCTCTGTGATTTTCGCTAAGAACGTGATGGATGACGGCGGGCCGGTGGGTGCAGCGCTGATCCACGACCTTGCGAAACTAATCCATAAATATATGAAACGCGAAGCTTAAGCCTGGTCCATGCCTTCGGGCTTGCCGATATGGATAAGCAGGTTGTTCTGCACCTGTTTCAGGCGGCTATTATGGGTGATTTTCATGCCGTAATTGTCTTTGACATAAAACACGTCGGCCACCTGCGTGCCGTAGGTGGAAATATGCGCGCCGGTGATGGTGAGGCCGAGATCGGCGATGGCGCGGGTGATCTGGTAGAGGAAACCGGGGCGGTCCTGCCCAGTGAGCTCGATCACGCTGTAGATGCTGCTGGCATCGTTTTCCACGAAAACCTGGCCGGGCAGGACAACAGCGTTGCGACTGGGGTTGGTATAGCTCACCTTTCGCTCAAGGAAGGCTTGTGAGAGATCCAGCTCATCGGACAATGCCTGCTCCATGTAGACGGACATTTTGGCAAGGCGGTCCGGACGGTCAAAGGCCTGCCCCATGACATCCTGCACCTGGAACACGTCTACGACTAGGCCGTTTTTCAGGGTAAAGATTTTGGCGCTGATGATGTTTGCGCCGGACAGCGCCATGGCGCCGGCGATTTTAGAGAACAGGCCGGGATGATCGTAGGTGCAAACGATTATTTCGGTTATGGAATGCTCATAGGTGTGGTGCGTGTCTATGAGCAACGGCATGGAAATGTTGCGGGCTTCCTTCAACATGCGCGCGATGACGGCATGGCGGGAGAGGTCGAAATTCGCCAGAAAGCTTGGGCTGCCCTGTTCGAGGTAATTTTCGATGTCTTCGTCGCTCCAGCCGGTGAGGCGTTTTTTCAAGTCTTCACGGAACTGGCCAGTCTGGTATTGCTTCATCTCCACTTCGCCGGTGCCCATGGCCTGCTCGGCGCGTTTGTAGAGGTCGCGCAGGAGGGCGCCCTTCCACGCATTCCACACAGCGGGGCCTACGGCACGGATATCAGCTGCGGTCAGGATGAGCAGCAATTTTAACCGTTCCGGGGTCATAACGAGGGCGACGAAATCCTTGATGGTTTTGGGGTCGTCAATATCACGCTTAAAAGCGGTATTGGAGAAAAGGAGGTGATAGCGCACCAGCCATGCGGTGGTTTCGATTTCATCAGGATTGAAGCCGAAACGTGCGGCGAGGCGAAGGGCAATTTTCTCTCCAAGCTCGGAGTGGTCCCCTCCCCTGCCCTTGGCAATATCATGACAAAAGAGCGCGAGATGCAGCACGCGGCGCATTTTGATGCGGTGGACGATGTCGGTGGCCAGCGGCAGCTCGGCGTTGACCATGCCTTTTTCGATAGTGCCGAGGATGCCGAGAGCAACGAGTGTGTGCTCGTCCACGGTGTAGACATGATACATGTTGAACTGGGTCTGGCCCACGATACGGCCAAAATCCGGGATGAATTTTCCAAGAACGCCCGCTTCGCTCATGCGGCGCAGGGTGGTTTCGGCCTGTTCGCTCAACAGCACTTCCATGAAGAGGGCATTGGCCTTTTCATCATGCTGGAGGGCGCTGTCGATGCGGTGGAGGTTTCGGTGGATGAGCTGCAAAGCGCGGGGGTGGATGTCGAGGCCGTTATCGGCGGCGATCTTGAACATTTCGATCATCTGTGCGGGGTGCTGCTCGAAAGCGGTTTCAGTGCGGACGTTGATGCGCTCGCCGTCGAGACGAAAGCTGCCCAGCTTCCACGGGGTGTGCCAGAGCCATGCAAGGGATTTGCGGGGTTTGCGGTTTTTTTCATCTTCCAGCAGGGCGCAGAACACGCGGGTCATGCTGCCCACGGTGCGCACGGCCACGAAATAGCGGCGCATGAACCGCTCAATAGCGCGGGTGGCATGGGGATGGCCATAGCCCATGCTGACGGCGAGGGCGTGCTGCCGGTCAAAGGTGAGGCGCTCTTCGCCGCGGCCCGCGAGATAATGGAGGTAGATGCGCACCCGCCACAGGAATTGGCGGGACTGGTCGAAACGCTTGTATTCTTCCTCGGTGAGCAGGTTCATGCCGACAAGGTCGCGGATGGATTTAATGGGATAAATGTAGCGCGCCATCCACCATAGGGTGTGCAGGTCGCGCAGCCCGCCCTTGCCTTCCTTGACGTTGGGTTCGAGCATATAGCGGGATTCACCGAAACGCTGGTGGCGGGTGTCGCGTTCGGCGAGCTTGGCTTCCACGAAGGCCATGGTTTCGCCGCCTTGTATTTCGCCGCGGAAACGCATACAGAGATCGTCATAGAGGGTTTTGTCGCCGTCTACGAGGCGGGCGTCGAGCAAGGTGGTGCGGATGGAGAAATCATGGCGGGCCATTTCGAGGGCTTCGCCCACTGTGCGGTGGGACTGGCCAACCTTCAGGCCCAAATCCCAAAGGATATAGAGGATGAACTCGGCGATGCGGTTGGCGTGGTGGTTTCCTGCGTTTTCGATAAGGAACAGCAGGTCGAGATCGGAATAGGGGAAATGCTCGCAGCGGCCATAGCCGCCGACAGCGACGAGGGCGAGTGGGGGATGTTCGCCGGGATGGGCCAGTTCCAGCAACACCGAGAGGAGTATATCGAACATCTGGGTATGCTGGGCAAGCATGGGGCCGGGCTTGCCGGTAGCGAGGAACTGGCGGTGGATGTTGGTACGTGTGTCGGCAAGCCAGAGGCGCAGCGCGGGCATCAGGAGCTGCTTGTGCTTCTCGGGATCGTCATGGAACAGCGGGGCGCAGGCTTTCAGCAGCTGCTCCCGGGACTGGAGGTATTCGGCTTGGTGGCGTTTGCTGGTTGGGGCGTTCATGGGAGCATTTTAGCCCTATCGGGGAACAGTTCCAGCATATAATATGCGGATCTATGCAGTTTAAGTCCTTCATTTCGCGCAGCAAGACGCCTTCTTCCCCGATGCAGGCGGTGCTGCTGATGCTGGCGAGCATGGGATTTTTCTCGGCCATGAACATCGTGATCCGGCTGGCTTCGCACGAGATGGCGGCGACCTATATCGTTTTGCTACGCAACCTGTGCAGCCTGATGCTGGTGGTGGTGTGGACCGCGCTATTGCAACGCGGCCGGCCACGGTTTCCTACCCTCAGGCTACGGGGGCATTTCTGGCGGGCGAGCGTAGGGATTGTGGCCATGGAGCTGTGGTTTCACGCGGTTTCGCTGCTGCCGCTGACGCTGGCAACGGCGCTGAGTTTCACCACCCCGATTTTTTCCACGATAATCGCGATCGTGTTTCTAGGCGAAAAGGCCGGGGTGCGCCGATGGGGAGCTATCGGCATGGGCTTTGCGGGGATGCTGGTGATCCTGCGCCCGGGAGCGGGGGCGATGAACCCGGATGCGCTATTCGTGCTGGCCTCTTCGGTGATGATGGCGGTGTCGGGGGTGCTGGTGAAGACGCTCACGCGCACGGAAATGCCGGAGACTATCGTGTTCTACATGGCGCTTTTCATGACGCCGTGGGCACTGCTTCCGGCCATTGGGCATATGGGGGCGGTTAATGGACACCAATTGTGGCTGGTATTCCTGATTTCGCTGCTGTCCACGGTGGGGCACCTGCTGATGGCGCGGGCTTACATGCGGGCGGACCTGGTGATGCTGATGCCGCTGGATTTCTCACGGCTGGTGTTTACAGCGATTATGGCGTATGCGCTATTCGGCGAAACGCTGGATGCGTATACGCTGGCGGGTTCATTGATTATCGTGTCCAGCACGGTCTATATCGCGCACCGGGAGGCGGCGGTGAAGCGCAAGGGCGCGGTGCTGCTTACGCCACCTTCTCCATGATTTCCAGGTCGGGGGCTTTGCGGCCTGCCAATACGTCCTTGGCCAGCTTATAGTCCAGCTCATTTTCCCAGCGGGCGATGATGACGGTTGTCATGGCATTGCCGATGAGGTTCACGATGGCGCGGCACGTGGACATGAAACGGTCGATGGCGAAAATGAGGGCGAGGCCCACTTCAAGGTTTGCCTGCGGCATCAGGTTCATTGAGGATAGCGTGGCGGCAAGCACGAGGAAGGCGCTGCCAGTGACACCTGCGGCACCTTTAGAAGTGATGAGGAGCACGGTGAGCAGGGTCATTTCCTGAGCGAAGGTTATGGTGGTGCCGGTGGCGTTTACGATGAAGAGAGCGCCCATGGTGAAGTAGATGGAGGAGCCTACAAGGTTAAAAGAGTAGCTAGCGGGGATGACGAGGCCCACTACAGGCTTGGAGCAGCCCATGGCGCAGAGTTTCTCCATGATGAGGGGAAGCACGGATTCCGAGGAAGAGGTGCCGAGCACGATGAGAAGCTCTTCACGCAGGTATTTCAGGAACTGCATGGTGGAGAGCTTGCAGTAATAGGTCATGATGGGGCCGATGACACAGAAAATGAACAGCGCGCCGGTGAGGTAGAAGATGAAAATAAGCTCGCCCAGTTCGCGCAGGGAGCCAACGCCGAATTTGCCGACGGTGTAGGCCATGGCGCCGAAGGCGCCGATGGGGGCAACCTTGGTGATGATATCCACCATTTTGAAAAGCACGTGGGAGAAGGAGTCGAGCATATCGACAATGGGTTTGCCTTTTGCGCCGATATGGGTGAGCGCGCCTGCAAACAGCAGCGCAATGACGAGCACCTGCAGAATTTCGCCTTCGGAAAAAGCCCCTACGAAAGTATTGGGGATCATGTTCATGAAGAAGGTGACGGTATTATGGGGCGCGACGCCCTCTGCCTTGCCGTGCACGGCGCTGACGTCGACGCTTGCGACATCAATATGCATACCTGCGCCGGGGTGGAGGATTTCCACAAGGATGAGGCCGATGATGAGGGCCATGGTAGTGATAATTTCAAACATGAGAATGGCTTTGGCGCCAACGCGGCCGACCTGCTTCATGTCCCCCATGCCGGCGATGCCGCTGACCATGGTGCAAAAAATGATAGGGGCGATGAGCATTTTAATGAGCTTGATGAAGCCATCGCCCAGCGGTTTCATGGCCACCGCGTTATCGGGCGAGATGATGCCGAAGACAATGCCCAGCACAATGGCGGCGATCACCTGAAAAAACAGGCCACGGTAGAACGGCTTCTTGGTTTTCGCGCTTGGGTTCGCGGGGGGGGTCATGGCAGTCCTCCTGAATCTTTTTGGCTGGCAAGTCATGTGCTGCCTTTTTTTATTAAGAAAGATAGTTAGTACGGGAAAATCAGGCTATTAGCCAGAAAAAACCGCGCGTGCGGAATGATTCTGGTAAGTAGCCTTAAGGAAAGGCTTTTTTATATGCAAAAAGCCCCGCGAAGCTGGGCTTGCGGGGCTTTTTGGCGTTGTCTTTCGTGGTTAGGCCGGGTCTCCCCAGGTTTTGCGGGTGAAGTTATGGTCCGCCTGCACGATGCGCACCGTGCCGGTTTTTGAGCGCATCACGATGGAATGGGTGGTTGCACCCCCATGGAAACGGCGCACGCCGCGAAGCATGTTGCCGTCGGTCACGCCAGTGGCGGCGAACATCACGTCGCCTTTGGCGAGATCTTCCAGCTTGTATTTGCGGCTGAAATCGTTGATGCCCATGCGCTTGGCGCGGGCTTTCTGCTCTTCATTGGTAAACAGCAGGCGGCCCTGCATCTGACCGCCGATAGAGCGCAGCGCCGCTGCCGCCAGCACGCCTTCAGGCGCGCCGCCGGTGCCTATATACATGTCCACGCCGGTATCAATGCGCGAGGTGGCGATGACGCCTGCTACGTCGCCATCGGCGATGAGCATGATGCGGGCGCCGGCTTCGCGGACTTTAGCAATGATCGCTTCATGGCGCTCGCGCTCCAGGATGACGACGACAAGGTCGGAGACGTCACATTTTTTTGCCTTGGCGAGAGCGCGCAGGTTTTTAAGCGGGGTGGTGTCAAGGTCAACAAGGCCTTCAGGAAGGCCCGCGCCGATGGCGATCTTATCCATGTAGACGTCGGGGGCGTGCAGGAAGCCGCCTTTTTCGGCCATGGCGATTACGGCTAGCGCGTTTACGCCGCCTTTAGCGCAAATGGTGGTGCCTTCGAGCGGGTCGAGGGCGATGTCGATCTGCGGGCCGTGGCCTGCGGCATTACCCACTTTTTCGCCGATATAGAGCATCGGGGCTTTGTCGCGTTCGCCTTCGCCGATGACGACGGTGCCGTCAATATACAAGCCGTTGAGCGCTTCGCGCATGGCGTTTACGGCGGCCTGGTCAGCCTGTTTTTCGTCGCCGCGGCCCATGAGGCGGGCGCAGGCGAGTGCTGCGGCTTCGGTCACGCGCACGGCCTCAAGCGCGAAGTTACGGTCAGACCAGAAGGCGGGTTTTGCACCGGAGTCTTTTTTGCCGGTGGTTTTGCTTACCAGCTTTTTGACTTCGTCTTTCTTGGCTTCGACTTTCTTGGTGATTTTCTGGGCAATGACTTTGCGGGTCGTTGCTTTCTTGGCGTTGGCTTTCATAGGTTCTCAATCCTTATCATGTAGGGTTTTTCTTTCACGCTTTCGAGATTGCCAATGGCGGCAAGGGCTTTCAGCATGGCGGTTTCATAAGTCTCGTGGGTGGTGATGACGAGGTTCACAGGCTCGCCCGGCGCATGGGAATGCTGCAGGAAAGAGCGCAGGGAAATCTGTTCGTTCTTGAACAGGGTGGTGACTTCGGCAAGGACGCCGGGGCGGTCGATGACGCTCAGGCGGAGGTAGTAGGAGCACCGTAAATCCTCCATGCCCCGGAAGGGTACGGAAGCAAGCTGCGCAACGGGCAGGGTGAAGGGTTTGTAGGTCACGCCGCGGGCAATGTCCATAATGTCGGCAACCACGGACGAGGCGGTCGGGCCTGCGCCTGCGCCCCTGCCCTCAAACATGATATTTCCCACCGCATCGCCTTCGGCGAGAATGGCATTGAAAACACCGGGAACAGCACCAAGGGAGGAATCAGACGCCACCATGCAGGGATGGACACGCTGTTCAATGCCTTTTTCGGTTTGCGAGGCAATGCCCAGCAGCTTGATAGTGTAGCCCAGCTGGTGGGCGAATTCCATATCGAGCAGGGTGATGCGGCGGATGCCTTCCATGAACACGCTGTCAATGGCGGGGGCACAGCCGAAAGCGAGGCTGGTGAGGATGGCGAGCTTGTGGGCGGTGTCGATGCCGTCCACGTCGAAGCTGGGTTCTGCTTCGGCATAGCCGAGGCTTTGGGCTTCTTTCAGCACGTCATCGAAGCTGCGCTGGGTTTCCTGCATCTGGGTCAGGATGTAGTTGCAGGTGCCGTTGAGGATGCCCATGATGCGGCGGAACTGGTTGGCGGCGAGGCCGTCACGCAGTGCTTTGATGATGGGAATGCCCCCGGCAACGGCGGCTTCGAAGGCGAGGATGGCGCCCGATTTTTCCGCCATGGTGGCCAGCGCGATACCATGATGGGCAATCAGCGCCTTGTTGGCGGTGACGACGGACTTGCCATTTTTCAGGGCGGTTTCGACCAGCTCGCGGGCAATGCCGCCTTCGCCGCCGATAAGCTCTACGATGACATCGATTTCGGGATCGGAGGCCATGGCAACCGCGTTATCTATCCAGCGTAAGCCCTTGATGTTCTCGCGCGCTTTCGATTTATCGCGCGCGGAGACGGCGCCAATT
>JANYCJ010000037.1 GCA_025360345.1 Alphaproteobacteria bacterium
TCCAGGTGCCGCTGTTTATTACGGGCGGAACCTGCATCGGGGTCATGAATTTTACCAATGCGAAGTTCGGGGATTCTACGATCTTCAAGGGGGTGGCTTTTGGCAAGCCGGTGAGATGCAGGGGGCGGAGCTTTGCAATGACACCAGCTTTTTTAACTGCGATTTCAAAGACTTCACCAGCCATTCGGCGATGACGGATTAC
Source organism: Alphaproteobacteria bacterium (assembly GCA_025360345.1). GTDB lineage: Bacteria > Pseudomonadota > Alphaproteobacteria > Rickettsiales > SXRF01 > JANYBV01. Next base: position 203 of record JANYCJ010000037.1, read on the forward strand.
TCGGCGCTTAAGCACCAGATGCAGCATATCAGCGCGGATAGCGATGCGCGGCGGTTTCGCGCTTATGAGCTGAAGGCGCGCAACCGGCAGCTGGATTTGGGCTATGACCCCGTGGAGAAGGTCAGTTCCTATGTTTTCGAGGTGCTGTGCGATTATCACCAGAACCTGCTTTTGCCAGTATTATGGCTATTATTGCTTACCTTGGGGATGGGCGAATTTTATTATTCCAAGGGGGTGTATTGCCAGTCTACGCATGAGATCGCGCTGCATTCCTACTGGATGCTGGATATCTGCCATGACAAGCTGTACCGGGTCGGGGTGTTTGCCCTGAGCCAGACATTCTGGCCGCTATCGGCTTTCATGCAGAACGAGATATGGGATATCCAGTCCTATCCGGTGAAAGTGATGAATTATTTCCATTTCGTTCTTTCCACGCTTATCTGGTTCCTGCTTATCACGGGCATACGGAAGCGGTTTACGCTGTAAAATTTCCGGCGGATCGGGTATGCCAGTGGCATGACCGCATATATTATCCGCCGATTGCTCATGATGATACCGACGCTGTTTGGCATCATGGTGCTGAATTTTATTATTGTGCAGGCCGCGCCCGGGGGGCCGGTGGAGCGGATGGTCGCGCAGCTGACGAGCCTTACGGGGTCTGACGCCACTTCGCGGTTTACCGGGGGCGGCGGGGATTTTGCTGGCAAGGCAGGCTCGGTGCAGGCGAATAACCTGAACTCGGTCTATCGCGGCGCGCGGGGGCTGGACCCGGAGATCGTGGCGCAGATCACCAAGATGTACGGGTTTGACAAGCCGCCGGTGGAGCGGTTCTGGCTGATGATGGGCAATTATGCGCGGTTTGATTTCGGGGAGAGTTTTTTCCGCAGCGAGCGGGTGGTGACGCTGGTGCTGCAGACGCTGCCGGTGACGATCTCGCTGGGGCTGTGGACGACGCTGCTGGTGTATCTGGTGTCCATCCCGCTGGGTATCCGCAAGGCGGTGCAGGACGGCTCGGCGTTTGACGTGTGGACGAGCTGGGCGATCATTATCGGCTATGCGATCCCAAGCTTTTTGTTCGCCATTGTGCTTATCATCCTGTTCGCGGGGGGGAATTATGTGCACTGGTTCCCGCTCAAGGGGCTGACATCGGACAACTGGGCGGAGATGAATGCGGGGCAGAAGGTGCTGGATTACCTGTGGCATATCACGCTGCCGGTGGTGGCGATGGTGATTAGCGGGTTTGCCTCGCTTACGATGCTGACCAAGAACTGCTTCCTGGACGAGATCCATAAGCAGTATGTGCTGACCGCACGGGCTAAGGGGCTCACTGAAAAGCAAGTGCTGTACGGGCATATTTTCAGGAATGCGATGTTGATCGTGATCGCGGGTTTTCCCTCGGCACTGCTACGGATTTTGTTCACCTCGGCGTTGCTGATTGAAATTATCTTTTCGCTCAACGGGTTGGGGCTTCTGGGCTATGAGGCGGTGGTGAACCGGGATTACCCGGTGATGTTCGGCACGCTGTATATTTTCACGCTGATCGGGCTGGTGTTCAACCTGATCGGGGATGTGGCCTACATGCTGGTGGACCCGCGCATTGATTTCGACCGGAGGGACGCATGAGTGCGGGCCGCATAACCGATTTTCAGGGGATTCTTAGCATGGCGCGGTTTGTGCCGCATACGCTGGAGCATTTGACGGAGAAGAGGGTGTTCCCCAACCCGCTACCGCCGATGGCGTATCACAAGATGATTCAGGATTACGGGGCGCTGGACGGGGTGGAGGTGTGGGACATCACCTATGAAAGCGACGGGCTGGTGATTACGGGGATTATGGCGCTGCCGGCCGTGCTGGGAGAGGCGCATAAGGCGGTGGTGTATAACCGCGGGGGCAGCCGGGAATATGGAAAGCTGACGCTTTTGAACGTGATGCGCTCCATGGTCCCGTTTGCCAAGGAAGGCTACCTGGTGTTTGCCTCCAACTACCGGGGCAATGCGGGCAGTGAAGGGGTGGAAGAATTTGGGGGTGCGGATGTGCGCGACGTGCTGCGGTTGCTGGCCATTGCGCGCGCCCTGCCCTGCTTTGACGGGAAGAACGCGTTCATGGTGGGGCATTCACGCGGGGGGATGATGACGGAACTGGCCATCAAGCAGGGCGCAGAAGTGAATGCCGCGGTGGCGATTGCCGGGATTGGCGATGCGCGCAAGCTGGTGGAGTATCCGAATATCCTCAATAACGTGCTGATGCCGCTGGTGCCGGGATTCGCGACGAAGCGGCAGGAAGCGCTGGATGCGCGCTCGGCCGTGTTATGGCCGGAGGCGATACGCGTGCCGCTGCTGCTGTTGCACGGCGATAATGACAAGGATGTGCATGTGAGCGACTCTATTACGCTGGATGAGGCCATAAAGGCCTCCGGGGGCGTTTCTGAGCTGGTTATCTACCCGGGGGGTAGCCGCCATGCCCTCATCCGCAGCTGGGACGACGTTGTGGCGCGCTCTCTGGCGTGGATGGGGCGGTATAGCGTATGAGCCTGTTGCATCCCAGCCCGATCACGCGCAGGCGCTGGCAGCTGTTCCGGGCGAATAAGCGCGGCTATCGCAGCCTGTGGATTTTCCTGTTCTGCTTCTTTGTGAGCCTGTTCGTGGAAGTGATCGCCAATGACAAGCCGATTGTGCTGAGTTACCAGAACCATTTGTATTTCCCGGTTTTGCATTCGTATAACGAAAAAACTTTCGGGGGGGATTTCGATACGGAGGCTTCGTACCGGGATGAGTATCTGGCGCAGAAGATCAACGCCGCAGGCTGGATGGTCTGGCCGCCGATCCATTACAGCTATTCGACGATCAATTACCACCTGAGCGTGCCTGCCCCCTCCCCGCCCAGCCGGGAAAACCTGCTGGGCACGGACGACCAGGGGCGCGATGTGCTGGCGCGGCTGATTTACGGCTTCCGGGTATCGGTGTTGTTCGGGCTGCTGCTTACGGTGTTTTCCAGCATCGTGGGCGTGCTGGCGGGCGCGGTGCAGGGGTATTTCGGCGGGTGGACCGATTTGTTGTTCCAGCGGTTCATCGAGATCTGGTCGGGGTTGCCGGAGCTGTTTTTATTAATCATACTGGCTAGTATTGTTACGCCTGATTTCTGGTGGTTACTCGGTATCTTGTTGCTTTTTACGTGGATGAGCCTGACGCATGTGGTGCGGGCGGAATTCCTGCGGGCGCGGAATTTTGACTATGTGAAGGCGGCGCGGGCGCTGGGGGTGGGCGAAGGCACGATCATGCTGCGGCATGTGCTGCCCAACGCGATGGTGGCGGCGATGACTTATGTGCCGTTCGTGATGAGCGGCGGGGTGACGGCGCTGACCACGCTGGATTTCCTTGGCTTCGGCCTGCCGCCGGGCTCGCCTTCGCTGGGGGAGCTATTATTGCAGGGCAAGAGCAACCCGCAGGCGCCATGGCTCGGGTTTACCGGGTTTTTCGTGATCGCAGGGATGCTGGTGCTGATTATTTTCATTAGCGAGGCGGTGCGCGATGCGTTTGACCCGCGCAAGGTATTGAAGGCAGAGTCATGACATTGCTTCACGTGAAACAATTGAGCCTGAGCTTCGGTCATTCCCCCTTTGTGGTGGATGCGGTGAAAGGGATTTCGTTCGAGATCAACAAGGGCGAAATGCTGGCGGTGGTGGGCGAATCCGGCTCGGGCAAGTCGCTGACGGCACTGGCCTGCCTCGGACTGCAGCCGGGCAGCGCGCGGGTAGGCGGCTCTATCCAGTTTAACGGGCAGGAAATGGTGGGCGCGCCGGAGCCGGTGCTGCGCAGTATGCGTGGCAAGAATATCAGCATGATTTTCCAGGAGCCGATGACAGCGCTGAACCCGCTGCACAGCATTGAAAAGCAGATCGGGGAGATGCTGGATGTGCACCAGCGCATGAGCCATGCCGAAAAGCGCGGCCGCGTGGTGGCGCTGCTGGAACAGGTGGGGCTGGGGCATTTCAAAGACCGGCTGGATGCGTTCCCGCACCAGCTTTCAGGCGGGGAACGGCAGAGGGTAATGATTGCCATGGCCATTGCCAACGCCCCTGCCCTGCTGATTGCCGATGAGCCGACCACGGCAGTGGATGTAACGGTGCAGGCGAAGATCCTGCTGCTGCTGAAGGAGCTGCAACACAGCCTCGGCATGGCGATTTTGTTCATTACCCATGACCTGACGATTGTGAAGAGGCTGGCCGACCGGGTGGCGGTGATGCGGGCGGGCGAGATTGTGGAGCAAGGCGCGGTTGCCGAGGTGTTTGGCGCACCTAAACACGCCTATACCCAGAAGCTGCTGGCCAGCGCGCCCAAGGGCAGCCCCCTGCCCCCGCTTAGCGACAAGGTGGTGATGGCGGCAGAGGAGCTTAGGGTGCATTTCCCGATCAAGAAAGGGGTGTTCCGGAAGGTTGTAGGCTACACAAAGGCCGTAGATGGCTTGACGATTTCGGTTCCGGAAGGGTCTTGCCTCGGCGTGGTGGGGGAATCCGGCTCGGGCAAGACGACGCTGGGCTTTGCCTTGCTGCGGCTGCTGCCATCGCAGGGGAAAATCGTGTTTCTGGGGCAGGAGATCCAGCAGGTTAAGGGCAAGGTGCTGCGGCATTTACGCCAGCAGATGCAGATGGTGTTCCAAGACCCCTTCTCTTCCCTCAACCCGCGCATGACGGTGCGCCAGATTGTGGCCGAGGGGCTTTTGGTGCATATGCCGGGCATGGCCGAAGCGGAGCGGCAGCAAAAGGTGGCGGAGATACTGCATGATGTGGGGCTGGAGCCCGCGATGGGCGAACGCTACCCGCATGAATTCTCGGGCGGGCAGCGGCAGCGCATCAGCATTGCGCGGGCCATGGTGCTGAAACCCAAATTCGTGGTTCTGGACGAGCCGACCTCCGCGCTAGACCTTACGGTACAGGCGCAGATCATCGAGCTGCTCAAAGACCTGCAGCGCAAGCACGGGGTGAGCTATATTTTCATCAGCCATGATTTGCGCGTGGTGAAAGCCATCGCGGGGAGCCTGGTGGTGATGCGCCAGGGCAAGGTGGTGGAGCAAGGCGATGCGGCGGGCATTTTCGCTGCGCCCCAGCATGACTATACCCAGACCCTGCTCAAAGCGGCGTTCCTCAAGGCATAGCCGCCTGCTTGCGAGAGGCTGGCTTTTTGCTACAAACTTGCTACATTGCTGCTATAACAGTGCCTATATTTGAAGGGGTTGCGGATGGAGTTCTTAGATACGCTGATGCAGAATCTCTACGGCTTCATGGCGGCCATGATCGGCGCCATGGTGGGCGGCATTTTTACGCTCAGGGCCACGGACAAAGCCATCCGCGAGGAGCGCGACAAGGAAATAAGGCGCGATGAGAAGGAGGTGCAGAACCTGCTGGACGCGCTGGGCGTGGAGCTGGGCACGCTATGGAACTTCCATATGAAGCGCGTGGGCGGCATGGTGGAGCATTTGCCCGATGGCGGCGCTCTGGAGTTTTACTACCCGCTGACGCAGGATTATTTCACGGTGTATAACAGTAATGCCGCCAAGATCGGGCAGGTGAAAGACGCGGTGCTGCGCGAGGCCATCGTGGTGTGCTATAACAAGTGCAAAAAAGTGGTGGACGGATTTAAATATAACAACGAATTATATAAAGATTACCGGGATTTACTGGTGATGCCCCCCTCTTCTCCCCTGCATGGGGACTATGTGAAGGCCAAATATGCCGAGCTGGTGGCTTATGGGCAGCTGGCGAAAGAAGACCATTTTGAATTGAAGGGCTATGTGGAGCGGCTGCTGATGCTGCTGGACAACCGCAACCAAGCCTGAGGGGGCGCGAGGCGCGCCGACCGTTTTTAGGGTTCCTGCCCCCTGCCCCTTTTTTCAGGCCTGCAAAATTAGAGCGCCGGTGGTTTTGCGGGATTCGAGGTCGATATGCGCCTGTTTTACTTCACCTAAATGGTATAGACCGCCGATGCGGATGGTGAGGATGCGGCGGGCGATGAGGTCGAACAGGGCGGCGGCGTAGGCCGCGTAGTGGTCGTAATCCTCGATATGGTGCATCAGGGTCGGGCGGGTGAGGTAGAGCGAGCCTTTCTGCGAGAGGATGGTGGGGTCGAACGGCGGCACGGAGCCGGAGGACTGGCCGAAGCTTACCATCATGCCGAAGCGCTTCAGGCAGTCCAGCGAGGGCATGAAGGTGGTTTTGCCGACGGAGTCATAGACCACGTCCACCCCCTTGCCTTGCGTGATTTCCTTTACTTTTTCCACCCAGTCTTCCTGCGTGTAGATGAGCGGGTATTCGCAGCCGTTTTCCCGCGCGAGCGCGGCTTTTTCAGGGGTGCTGACGGTGCCGATGACGGTCGCGCCGAGATGGCGCGCCAGCTGGCAGGCCAGCAGCCCCACGCCACCGGCGGCGGCATGGATGAGCACGGTATCGCCGGGATGCACCTGGAAGCTCAAGTGCAGCAGGTAGTAGGCGGTAAGGCCCTTGAGCAGGCCGCCTGCGGCTACCTCGTCGGTGACGCTGGCGGGCAGGGGGATGACGTAGCGGGCGGGCAGGGTGCGGTATTCCGCGTAAGCGCCCACGGGGCCGCCGCAATAGGCCACGCGGTCACCCGGCTGGAGGTGGGTGACGTTGCCGCCCGCGGCTTCCACGATGCCCGCGGCTTCCATACCGAGGCCTACGGGGTAGCCCAGCAGCTTATACAGCCCGGTGCGGTGGTAGATGTCGATGTAATTGACGCCGATGGCGCGCTGGCGGATGAGCACTTCATTCACGCCGGGGGGCTGGATGGGCATATCTTCGAGCTTGAGCACCTCGGGGCCACCGGTTTCGTGTATTCGGACTGTGAGCGCCATTTCGCCTTGCCTCCGCGTGGGTTTTCGTGAAATATCGCCGCAACTTTAACGGGAGTTCACACGATGTCCAGCGCTGATAGTATTTTTGCGCTCGCCACGGCACCGGGCAAATCCGGGGTGGCGGTAATCCGGATTTCGGGGCCGCTTGCATTGCGGGCGCTGAACCAGCTCACGGGGAAGGAAAGCTTTGCACCGCGCGAGGCGAAATTTGCAAGGTTTTCCGGGCCGGAGGGGCTGATTGACAAGGGGCTTGCCCTTTACTTCCCGGGGCCGCGGAGTTTTACCGGGGAGGATGTGGCGGAGTGCCATATCCATGGCGGGCTGGCGGTGATACGTGAGTTCCTTGGCGTGCTGGCGGGGATGCCGGGCCTGCGCTATGCGGAGCCGGGCGAGTTTACGCGCCGCGCCTTCACGCATGGCAAGATGGATTTGCTTGAGGCCGAGGGGCTCGCCGACCTGATCGAGGCGGAGACAGGGGAGCAGAAAACGCAGGCAGCGCGGCAGATGGCGGGCGAGCTGAGCCGCTATTACGCCGAGGTGCGCGGGCGGATGGTGAAGGTGCTGGCGCATCTGGAAGCGTATATTGATTTTCCGGACGAGGAAATCCCGGAGGCGGTGCTGGATGGGCTGGCGGCGGAGACACGGGCGCTGCAGGCGAGCATCGGGCGGGCAATGGATGACAAGGGCAGGGGGGAGCGCCTGCGCGAGGGGATCAGCGTGGTGATCCTGGGCGAGCCGAATGTGGGCAAGTCGAGCCTGATGAATGTGCTGGCGAAGCGGGAGGTGGCGATTGTGTCGCACAAGGCGGGTACGACCCGGGACATGATCGAAGTGCATCTGGACATGAAGGGCTTCCCGGTGGTGCTGGTGGACACGGCGGGGATACGGGAGAGTGATGAGGAAATCGAATTAGAGGGCATCAGGAGGGCGTTGAAGCGCTCGGATGAGGCGGACATCAGGCTGATGGTGTTTGACGCTTATAACTGGCCTCCCCGTGAGACGGGGATTTTGCCGTTGGGCGGCGCTGATGTGATGGTGGTGGTGAATAAGCGGGATGTGATGGAAGGCGAGCCGGTGACAGTTGAAGGGTGGCCAGCGCCGGTTGCAGTTTCTACCCGGAGCGGGCAGGGGCTGGACAGGCTGCTTGAGGCGCTGGAGGGAAGGGTGGTCGGGCTTTTTTCCGGAGGAACAGCGCCGTTTATTACGCGGGGAAGGCACCGGCAACTGCTGCACGAGTCACTGAAATATCTTAATAATTCGCTTTTGCCGTTGCCACTTGAGCTGCGGTGCGAGGAGCTGCGCCGGGCGGCATTGGCTGTGGGTAAAATTACTGGCGTTATTCAGGTAGATGATGTATTAGACGTGATCTTCAGCAGTTTCTGTATCGGTAAGTAATCTGCGGCTTGTTCCGCTAGTGGAAGGTTTATGTTCGATTTTGACGTGATTGTGATTGGCGGCGGGCACGCCGGCTGCGAAGCAGCGGCGGCTTCCGCGCGCGTGGGGGCGCGCACGGCGCTGGTGACGAGCAAGGCCAGCACAATCGGGGAGATGTCTTGCAACCCGGCGATTGGCGGTATTGCCAAGGGAACGCTGGTGCGCGAGATTGACGCGCTGGACGGGGTGATGGGGCGGGTGATTGACCGCGCGGGAATCCACTACCGGGTGCTGAATGCGAGCAAGGGGCCGGCGGTGCGCGGGCCGCGCGCGCAAGCGGACAGGAAGCTGTACCGCGAGGCAATGCAGGAGGTGCTGTTCCGCTATCCTAACCTTAGCATTGTCGAGGATTCGGTTGAGGATTTGCTGGTGGCGGATGGGGAAGTGCAGGGGGTTGTCACCCAATCCGGGCGCAATATTAGCGCTGGCAAGGTGATCCTGACCACGGGGACGTTCCTGAACGGGCTGATCCATATCGGGGAGACGAAAATACGAGCGGGCAGGGTGGGGGAGGCGCCATCTATTGGGCTTTCGGACACGCTGAAGCGGCTAAAATTTAATGTGGGGCGGCTCAAGACCGGCACTCCGCCACGGCTGGACGGGAAGACGATTGACTGGGCGGGGCTGGAGAAGCAGCCGGGTGATAACCCGCCTAAGCCGTTTTCCTATCTTACGGAGGCGGTGAAGGTGCCACAGATTTGCTGCTATATTACCCATACGTCGCAGGCGACGCATGAGATTATCCGGGCGAATTTGCACCGCGCGCCGATGTATTCGGGGCAGATTGAAAGCACCGGGCCGCGCTATTGCCCATCCATCGAGGATAAGGTAGTGCGGTTTGCTGGGCGGGACAAGCACCAGATTTTCCTTGAGCCGGAGGGGCTGGACGACGATACGGTGTATCCCAATGGTATCTCTACGTCGCTGCCCGAAGAGGTGCAGGTGGCGCTGCTGAAGACGATCGCGGGGCTGGAAAATGCCCGGGTGATACGGCCGGGCTATGCGATTGAGTATGATTATGTGGACCCGCGGGAACTGAAGCCGACGCTGGAGACGCATAAGCTCCGGGGACTTTATTTTGCTGGGCAAATCAACGGGACAACGGGCTATGAGGAGGCCGGAGGGCAGGGGCTGGTGGCGGGGATGAACGCGGCACTGGCAGCGGCGGGTTCCAAGCCGTTTATTATTGACCGGGCGGACGGCTATATCGGGGTGATGGTGGATGACCTGATAACCTTGGGTACGGCGGAGCCGTACCGGATGTTTACGTCGCGGTCTGAGTACCGGTTATCACTTCGGGCGGATAATGCTGATTTGCGTTTGACAGGGAAGGGGATCGCCCATGGGGTGATCGGCAGCGACCGTGAAAAAG
>JANYCJ010000086.1 GCA_025360345.1 Alphaproteobacteria bacterium
CCGGGTACTTGTCCGGGACAAACTTGCCAATCATGAAAAGGATGCACACAATCGCCCCTGCGCCCTGCACGATCAGGTCTTTGGGGGCTTTCTTCAGCGCGTCATAAACCAGTGCCGATAAAATGCCGGTCACGAAAAACGCGGCCACCATGGGAAAAATCGAAGGCACTATATAAGTGTAATACTTTGTAAGCTCATGCCCCAGTAGCTGCATCCCCAGCGTAGCCGCAATGGTAATGCCCATCCACCGCCGCGAACGCAGCAGCAAAACCAATACCGGCGCCACGAGGTAAAACTGCCATTCTGGGGACAGCGACCACGCCGCCGCCAGCAGGCTGAGCGAACTTCCTTCCAGTATCTCTTCCGGCAGCAGTCCGTGCAGCAAGCTTAAATGCCACAGCACCAGCGGCTTCAGGTGCATTGCGTCATGCGCGTAGCGCACCGTCAGGAAGTCGTAGTTTTCTGCCTTCCACGGCAGGCGCGTGTACAGCACCGAGGTGGCTTCCGAGGCCATGTAGCCAAATGCCAGCGCCACGAGGTAGACCGGGTAGATCCGCGCCAGCCTGCGTAGCAGGAATACGGGGTAGGGGTCTGGCCGCAACATGCACATCCGGGTCATTACAAAGCCGCTGAGTATCATGAACACATTCACCGCCAGCCCGCCTTCATAAAGCACCGGCAGGCGCAGGCTTCCCACATAAAGCACATGGAACGTAAACACCCACAAGGCCATAAGGCCGCGCAAGCCTTCCAGTTCGGGAATAAATGTGGGTGGTCTGTCAGTCATGGCACGGCGCAAATAATGGGGTTGCCGCCAGTATGGGATCAACACCTTAAGGAAAGGCTAAAAAAGCCCTGCGCTGATATTGATGGTGAGTGCAAGGATGGTGGTGTTGAAGAAAAACGCGATCATGCAGTGCAGGGTGGATATTTTGCGTAAACCCGGCGAGGTAATGTTGATATCCGCCGTGGCCGCCGCCGTGCCGATGACAAAGGAAAAATAAATAAAGTCCCAGTAATCTGGCACATGGTCGTTCCCCGGGAATTCCAGTCCCTCGATACATTTGCCTTTGCGCGTAATATAGAATTCATGGGCATAATGCAGCGCGAAGATGGTGTGCATGAAGGTCCACGATAGCAGAACCGTAAGCCCCGCCAGTGCGATATGCTCACCCTTGGAAAGCCCCGAAAGCTCGCGCGCATGGCTAAACTCCATCATAATGGCCGCAAGGCTGGTAACCGCCGTAATCGTGCATAGCGCCAGCACCGCGAACTGCCCCTCATCCTGCGTGGCCGCTCTTTTCTTAATGGTCACCGCATCGGATTGCTCGATCATCCGCCATACCAGCAGCAGGTATAGCCCCACCGCCATATCCCAGCTTACCAGCATTCGTGTCGCAACATGATGCACCACCTCGCCCAGCAGCAGCCAAAGCACACAGCCGGTGATAAACGAAGTAAAGAGGCGTGGCCGGGCTTTGAAATGGCGTATCATGCCTTAACCGACCTCGGGGCATCGGCAATTTCCGCCTTCCGCGAAAACAGGGCGATACATGCCACCATGAAAACCGCCAGCACGGCCGTTGAGCTGAACCTGCTCAGCTCCAGCCCGCCCTTATCATGGGCCTTGGTCAGGAAGTCTCCCAGCGTGGCCCCCAGCGGCCGGGTAAAGATAAAGCCCAGCCAGAACAGCGCCGTAACCGAAATTCGGGTGGTATATTTCAAAATCACCAGCACGGCCAGCACCGCCGAGAAAACCAGCGCGCTTTTCAGATACCCCAGCCCGGAATCGTCCACCAGAAAATCCCCGCAAGCCGTGCCCAGCGTGTTGGAAAACAGGATAGTGATCCAGTAAAACGCCTCTCCTTTGGCCGTGCTGATTTTCTTAACCGAGATGGAGCCGCAACTCCGCTTCCATAAAAACAGCGTGCCCGCCAGAAGCGCCGCAAGGATGGCCGTGCCGCCCGGATACCCCACCCCCAGAGAGCGGTCGACGAAATCCGCCAGCGTCGTTCCCACCGTGGTCGTAGCCACGATCACGGTCCAGTAAATAAACGGGCGATATGTTTTGGCAGCAATCTGCGCACTCAGCGCAATCAGGAAAAGCACCGCAAAAATCGCTGTGCCCGCCGCATAGCCGAGGTTCATGCTCATCGAAACCGCATCGCCCCCGGTTTCCCCCAGCGTGGTCGCGGCAATCTTGATGATCCAGAAAGCAAGGGTAACGGCAGGCAGCTTGCCGAGGCTGGAACGTTCTACCAGTTGCATTGTTTCCTGATCGCTTCCTGCCTCGCGGCATTAAATTGCGCTTGCAGCTGCTCGGTTTTATGGGTGTCCGGCCGCGTGCTGTAACTATCGCCATTGGACATTGCAAATGCGGCCATGGCCAGTTGGTAGATCTGGTTGGTGCTTTGCGCGCCCTCCGCTTGCTGCATTTCATCTTCCAGCGCGTATTTTTCCATGGAAAGCTGGTTGCAGTTATAGGTATCGTATTCATTAGTGGCATTGCCGCTATAGCTGGCGCAGCCCGAAAGCAACACGCACCCGCTCAACGCGCTAAAAATAACATTCCGCATAAAAATCTTGGGCCCTTCTGTAAACACGGCGCTTATCATAACCGCGCACCCGTTGATAACAAGCTGGTAATACCCTAAACCGCCTAAAAATTCCATAACCGCGGCCAATCTTTCCACCCGGTAAATTAAATTTCATTCATTTTATGGCGGCAATTCGCAACTGCGATAGTATTGCAAAAGGTAAAGGCAGGTGGTTAAACGCGAATTTGCCAATAGGCGTCCCTATAGCTACAGTAATCACGATAAAGGTCATGAAGGCATTTTAATAGATGCCTTATGCCTTCTTCACCTCGCTTCTATAGAACTAAAAAGTCATGGGAAAGTCGAATATGCGCATATTAATAGTGGAAGATGAGGAAAAGCTTTGCGGAATCCTCTCGCGTGGCCTGAAGTCCGAGGGCTTTGCCGTGGACCTTGCCCATGATGGCCTTCAGGGGCTGGAGCTGGCCACCAGTTACACCTATGACCTGATCGTGCTCGATGTCCAGCTCCCGAAAATGACCGGCACCCAGCTACTGCAGCGCCTCCGCCAGCGCGACCATTACGTGCCCGTGCTCATGCTCACCGCCCGCGATGCAGTGTCGGACAAGGTGGTGCATTTTGAGGCCGGCGCCGATGACTACCTCACCAAGCCCTTTTCTTTCGCTGAGCTGCTGGTGCGTATCAAGGCACTCATGCGCCGCGGCCCCGTGCAGCGCAGCGACAGCCTGAAAATTGCCGATCTGGAAATCGACCGCCTGAGCCGGCAGGTCAAGCGCGCTGGCAAACGCATCGAGCTAAGCCCGAAAGAATATGCACTCCTTGAGTATCTCGCCCTCAACACCGGCCGCGTCCTTTCGCGCACCATGATTATCGAGCATGTCTGGGACCAGAGCTTCGAAGGCCTCACCAACATCGTCGATGTCTATGTGAAGCAGCTCCGCACCAAGCTCGACGCCGATTATGACAAAAAACTGATTAAAACCTCGCGTGGGGTGGGCTATACCTTAACCGACGAGGCCGCCGCGTGAATACCAGCTCCCTCCATTTCCGCCTCATTGCGTGGTATAGCGCGCTGGTGGTGCTGGTGGTTGTCATCCTCGGCGCGCTGACCTATCACAGCGTGCAAAACCGCCTGACTGAGCTTGCTGTAAAAACACTCACCCGCCGCGCCCAGTCTCTGGACACCACCATCCTCGACGATCTCTCCCCCCAAAGCGTAGCAAACCGGATACATGCGGTCTATTCGCCCGAAGCCAACAGCCGCTTTATCCGCATTATTAAGGCCGATGGTACAGTGCTCTATGTTTCCGGCCCACCCACAAATGAATTATTCGATCCCTCTGAAATTCCCCTTCCGCCCCATCCGCTATCCAGCGTCCTTACCCGCCAGATACCGATTCGTTCTGGTTTCAATCTTCTGCTCATCACCGCCCCCGCAAAAATTAACGGCGAGAACTGGACGGTGGAAATCGGCCTGCCTACCGACCTGATCGATAGTGCCCTCAACGGCGTATTGATGACCCTGTGCTTCACCCTGCCTCTGCTCATTGTCATTGCCGCGGCAGGTGGCTATTACCTCGTTCGCCTCTCGCTCAAGCCCGTAGAAGACATCCGCGCCACGGCCGAGCAGATCACCTTCGGCAATCTCAGCAGCCGCCTGCCCACCCCCGCCACCGGCGACGCGCTGGAACACCTCTCCATCACCCTGAACCAGATGCTGGAGCGCCTCGAAACCGCCTACCGTCAGGCCAGCCGCTTCTCCGCCGATGCATCCCATGAGCTTCGCACCCCGCTTACCATCATGCGCACCGAGCTTGAATCCATCCTCACCGAGCAACTGCCGCAACACTTGCGTGAGCGCCTTGGCAGCGTGCTGGAAGAGAGTGAATACATGTCGCGCATCACCGAAAGCCTCTTCGCCATTTCCCGGCTGGAAGCGGGTGAAGCCAAAATGAACAACACCCGCATCGACTTGGTGCAACTGGTGCGCAGCACCGTGGAGCAGATGCACCTTCTGGCCGAGGAAAAGAAAATCGTAATGGAAATCAACGCGGAGGCCGAAGTGCCCGTCACCGCGGACCAGGCCCGCCTGCGCCAGGTAGTGGTGAACCTGCTGGATAACGCGCTTAAATATACCCATCCCGGCGGAATGGTCTTCATCCGGATCAGTGCCCTGTATCCCCACGCCTATCTTGAAATCCGCGACAATGGCATCGGCATTGCAGAGGCCGCGCTGCCCTATGTGTTTGAACGCTTTTACCGCGCCGACCAGGCCCGCGTGCGCAGCCATGGCGGGGCAGGGCTGGGCCTTCCCATCGTCCGCTCCGTGGTGCAGGCGCATGGCGGCTCGGTAGATATCAATAGCGTTGAAGGAACAGGAACAGAAGTCATCGTGGAGCTCCCGCTGGCGGAAAGGTAAGTTGCATGAGAAACATGAAAAAGAAGGTTCTCTGCTCTGCAATCACTCTGGGCATGTTGGGTTTTGCCCTCATCCGCTACACGGTGCACCATCCGAGCGAAGCCTCCGCGCCCCCTCCGCCTAAAACGGTTGCGGTGGCCAAAGTCACCCGCGAAGATCTCTCCCGCAGCGTAACCCTCACCGCTGAACTCAAGCCCTATCAGGATATCGACGTCCACGCCAAGGTCTCTGGCTATGTCAACGATATGAAGGTGGATATCGGCGATCAGGTAAAGGCAGGGCAGGTCATTGCCACCCTCGACATCGCCGAGCAGGAAGCCGACCTTGCCAAGGCCGAAGCCTCCTATCAGGAAGCAAAGCTGGACTACGATCGCATTCAGGGCATCATGCAGAAAAAGCCCGGCCTCCTCGCGCAGGACGAGGTGGATAAGGCCCGCGCCGCCTTCGAAGTGGCCAAGGCCAACCGCGAGCACGCCAAGGCCTTCACCGACTATGCCACCATCGCCGCGCCCTTCGATGGCATCATCACCAAGCGCTTCGCCGATAAGGGCGCACTCATTCAGGCCGGCACCTCCGGCAGCCAGGCTGTGCCTCTGGTGCACCTCTCCGACAACACCCGCCTGCGTCTGGTCTTCCCCGTGCCTGAATCCATCGTGCCTCAGGTGAAAATCGGCACCCCCGTCACCGTTCGCATCAACGCTACGAATGATACCGTGCAAAGCAAAATCGCCCGCGCTTCCGGTCTCATTGATAACGCCACCCGCACTATGGATGTGGAAGTTGACCTCGATAATCCCGCCCTGCGCTTTACCCCCGGCATGTATGCCTCCGTAAAAATGGACACCGCAAGCCAGACATCCGCCCTTGCCGTGCCCGTGCAGGCGCTTTCGAATAAGGAAAAACCCACCGTCTACGTGGTCAACAGCAAGAACGAAGTGGAAGAGCGCCCCGTCACCCTCGGTCTTCAGACCCCGGATAAGGTAGAAGTGCTGAGCGGTGTGTCCGAGGGCGAAATGGTGATATTCGGCAGCCGCAACGTCAGCCCCGGCGCCATAGTGTCCCCGCGCCTGATGTAAAGCCAGACAGGAGGAAAGCCCACATGACCCAGCTCACCGAACAGGAAATGCGCGCCCTGCAATCGCTGGACACGCCCACCGTGGCAAACGCCATAGAAACCTTTCGCCTGCGCCTGCGCAACGAGGGCTATATCAACAGCGCCGCCGTGAACCACTTCCCCCGCGCAAAACCGATGCTGGGATATGCCGTCACCATGAAAATGCACACCGATGGCCCACCCCATAAAGGCTCCACCTATCCCGACCGCAGCGACTGGTGGGACACCATTGCCAGCCTGCCAAACCCCAAGGTCATGGTGCTGCAGGATGCCGATAAATATGTCGGCATCGGCTCCCTCGCCGGCGAAATTCACGCCTCCATCTTCAAGGCGCTCGGCTGCACCGGCATCGTCACCAACGGCGCTGTGCGTGACCTTGCTGCCCTCGATGCCTCCGGGCTGCATGTCTATTCCGGCCATATCAGCCCCTCCCACGCCTATGCCCATATCATCAGCGTGGGCGCGCCTGTGGAGTTGTACGGCCAGACCATCCACAGCGGCGACCTCCTCCACGGCGACGCGCACGGCATCGTCATCATCCCGCCGGAAATAGCGGCCGCCATCCCCGTCGCCGCCGCCACCATCCGCGAACATGAGCGCGCCATCATCGACTTCTGCGCCTCCCCGGATTTTTCCGTCCAGCGCCTGCGTGAAATGGTCGTGGCGTTTAACAACATCAATACCGGCGATATCTGATGTCGCGTTTTTCGCTGAAATTCCCCTATTTCATCATCGTCTGCTGCCTCATGGTCTGCGTTGTGGGCATCAACAGCGTGGTGCGGATGCCGGTGGACTTGTTCCCGCAAATCCGCATCCCCGTGGTAGTGGTCGCCACCTTTTACTCCGGTATGCCCGCCGAGCAGATTGAAAACGACATCACCAGCCGTTTCGAGCGCTTTTTCACCCTTGGCAGCGGCATCGACCATATCGAGTCCAAATCCCTTCCCGGCGTCAGCCTGATTAAGGTCTATTTCCAGCCGGGCACCGATGCGGATTCCGCCGTCACCAGCATTTCCAACCTCGCCATGGCCAACCTCCGCCGCCTTCCTCCCGGCACGCTGCCTCCCGTGGTGCTGAAATTCGATGCCTCCAGCCTGCCCGTATGCCTCATCACCCTTAAAGCCGAAGGCATGAGCGAAGCCAATCTCCGCGACATCGGCCAATACACGGTGCGAAACCAGGTGGCCAGCGTGCCGGGCGCCTCCGTTCCCCAGCCCTTCGGCGGCAAATACCGCCAGATCATGGTGTATGTAGACCCTTCAAAGCTGGAGGCCTACGGCCTGAGCGCCATGGACGTGGTGCGCAGCGTCAATGAATCAAACCTCATCCTTCCCTCCGGCGACGTGAAAATTGGCCCCTATGACTACAGCATCTTCACCAACAGCCAGATCAATAATGTCGAAGACATCAACCATATCCCCCTGCGCTCGGTGAATAACTCCGTGGTCACCGTGGGTGACGTGGGCACGGCCAAAGATTCCTCCGCCATCCAGAGCAACATCGTCCGCATCGACGGCCAGCCCTCCGTCTACCTCCCCGTGCTCAAGCAGGGCGGGGATTCAAATACCATCGCCATCGTAGACGGCGTCAAAAATGCCGTGGCGAACCTTACCGACATCCCCAAAGACCTCATCACCAAAGTGGTGTTCGACCAGTCCGTATTTGTAAAAAACGCCATCCATAACCTCATCCACGAAGGCCTCATCGGCCTCGTCCTCACCGGGCTGATGATCCTTGTATTCCTCGGAAGCCCCAAGGCCACGGCGGGCGTGTTCCTCTCCATCCCGCTGTCGGTGCTCGCCACCTTCATCGTGCTTTCCATGGCCGGGGATTCTGTAAACTCCATGGTGCTGGGCGGCCTCGCCTTGGCTTTTTCCCGCCTCATCGACAATTCCGTGGTGGTGCTGGAAAATATTTTCCGCCATCTGGAAATGGGCGAACCGCCCGAAACCGCCGCCGAAGCCGGGGGCAGGGAGGTTGCCCTCCCTGTGCTGGCCGCCACCCTCACCACCGCCATTGTGTTCTTTCCCGTCACCTTCCTTTATGGCGTCAGCAAATATCTTTTCACCGCGCTGGCCGTCTCCGTCGTGGTGTCGCTTTTCGCCTCTTATGTTATTGCCCTCACCGTAGTGCCGCTCTTTTGCGCCCGCTATCTGCGCGGCCATGGCCATCACCGCATCGAAGAACCCGCCATCGGCAGGAACCACCCCAACGCGCGCCTGCTCGGCCAGCGTTTCCAGCAGGGGTTTAACACCCGCTTCGAAGCCCTGCTCACCGCCTATGACCGCCGCGTCGCCTCGGCGCTGCGCCGCCCGGCATACACGCTGCTGTTGCTGCTCGGCCTGTCATTGGCGGCCCTCGCCATGCTGCCCGCGCTCAATATCGCCTACTTCCCCCGCACCGATCCCGGCCAGTTCGTGGTCAATATAAAAGCCGCCACCGGCACCCGGCTGGAGCTCACCGCCGCCGAAGTCGGCAAGGTGGAGGCCATCATCCGTGACATCGTCTCCCCCCAGGACCTCGACGTGATCGCCTCTAATATCGGCCTCACCCCCGACTTTTCGGCCATGTACACCAGCAATACCGCCTCCCACACCGCCTTCGTGCAGGTAAGCCTCAAAGAAGGCCATAAAACCGGCAGCTATGAATACATGGACAAGGTACGCGCCCGTTTAGGCAAGGAACTGCCCCAGCTCACCACCTATTTCCAGTCCGGCGGGCTGATGGATGCCGTGCTGAACATGGGTATGCCTGCCCCTATCAACCTTCAGGTCAGCGGCTCCAACCTCGAAAAAACCTATGAAGCCGCCACCCGCCTCTCCCGCGAGATCGCCAGCCTCCCCGGCGTAAGCGACGTTTTCGTGCCTCAGGACATGGACTCCCCCTCGCTCAGCGTCGACGTAAACCGCCAATACGCCAGCGACATGGGCCTTTCCCAGAAGGAGGTGGTCAGCAACATCATCACCGCCCTCAGCTCAAACCAGATGATCGCCCCGAGTTACTGGGTAGATCCCAAAAGCGGCAACGACTACATGCTCACCGTGCAATACCCCGAAGGCAAGGTGGAGTCGCTTGACGATGTGAAAGCCATCGCAGTGCGCGCCGCCCACCAGCAGAATGCCTCCCGGCTGGATGCCATCAGCAATATCCGCCCCATGCTCGCCCCTTCGGTGGTAAACCACTACCAGCTCAAACGCGTCATAGACATCTACGTTGCCCCAAAAGAAGAAGATTTAGGCGCAATCGCCGCGAAAATCGAAGAGCTCGCCGCCAAAACCCCGCTGCCTGAAGGCGCGAAAATCACCATCCGCGGCTCCGTCGAGGCCATGCACACCTCCTTTAGCAGCTTCGGCCTTGGCCTCCTGCTTGCCGTGCTGCTGGTCTATCTGGTGCTGGTCGCCCAGTTCAAATCCTTCCTCGACCCGCTGATGATCCTGCTCGCGGTTCCCCCCGGCCTTGCGGGCGCGGTGGCCATCCTCTTCCTTACCGGCACCTCGCTGAATGTCATGTCCCTCATGGGCATCGTTATGATGGTGGGCATCGTCGTTTCCAACTCCATCCTCATCGTCGAATTCGCCCACCGCCTGCGCGAGGAAGGATATGGCGTGCAGGAAGCCGTGGCCACTTCCTGCCGCGTGCGCCTGCGCCCCATCCTCATGACTTCGCTGGCCACTATTTTCGGCCTCATCCCCATGGCCCTCGCCCTCGGCGCAGGCTCCGAGGCCTATGCCTCGCTGGCCCGCGTCATCATCGGCGGGCTGAGCGTTTCGGTGCTGGTCACCGTCTTCATCGTGCCCGCCGCTTACCTGCTGTTATACCGCACCCGCACGCAAGCCCTGCCCAAAGGCCTCACCGCATGAAAAAAAACGCCCTCGCAATCCTTTGCTGCCTCCTCGCCAGCCCTGTCTTGGCCGCCCCGGCAGAAAAGCTCACCCTCGCACAGGCGCAGGCCATGGCGCTGAAAAACCACCCTCAGGTACTGGCCGGTGATTTGAAGGTCAAGGCCGCCAAGCAGGATATCGCCATCGCCCGCTCCGGCCTTTTGCCGCAGGCCACCGCCAATGCCGTGCGCGCCACCGCCGACGACAACACCCGAATCATGCCCTCCGGCAGCCTCACCAACTCCACCGTGCTCGACCGCGGGGCCTACGGCGTGTCCTTCAGCCAGCTCCTTACCGACTTTGGCCGCACCAATGATCTGGTCGATGCCTCGAAACTGCAGGTGGACGCCGCCAAATCCCGCAGCGAACTCACCCGTGAAACCGTGCTCCTTAACGTCACCCGCGCTTATTATAATGTGCTGCGCTCGCAGGCGCTTCTCGAAGTGGCCAAAAGCACCCAGCACGCCCGCGCCACCTTTCAGGAGCAAATGTCCTCCCTGAAAGATGCCCGCCTCAAATCCAACCTCGACCTGAATCTCGCGCGGCAAGGAGTGCAGGAAGCCAAGCTCCTCCGCCTCCGCGCCGAAAGCGGGCTGGAAGACGCTAATAGCGCTTTCGCCGAGGCGCTTGGCCTGGGCGAAGTGCAGCATTTCGACCTCGCTGCGGAATCGTCCATGAAGCCTTATCCCGAAGAGCTCCAGCCCCTGCTGGACCGCGCCCTGCATGATAACCCGGAAATCAAGGCCCTCACCGCCAGCTGGCAGGCCGCCCGCAAGGAAGCCAGGGCAGACGAAAAATCCGAATACCCCACCATCAGCGCCCTCGGCTATGCCGGTGACACGCCCTACTACGGCAGTCCCGCCAGCGTGAACCGCACCTATGCCGCCGGCGGCGTAAACCTGAGCCTGCCCATCTTCACCGGCGGCAAGCTCACCGCCCAGCATAAAAAAGCCTCTTATGAGGCCGACACCGCCAAACAGGAACTGGACACCCGTGCACACACCCTTGCGCGTGACATCCGCATGGCGTGGAACAACACCCGCACCGCCTATGAAAATATCGGTGTCAGCAAGGATATCTTAAGCAATACCCGTGAAGCCCTTGATCTCATTCAGGCCCGCTATGATCTCGGCAAAAGCTCCATCGTTGATTTGGCGCAAGCCCAGCTCAACGAAACCAGCGCTGAAATCACCACCGCCAACGCCAGATACGAATATCTGATTCAGCGCGCCATTCTGGCTTATGCCACGGGCGGAATAATTAACGATTAAAAACCAATGGTTGGAAAACAACAGCATTTAATTATGAATACGCATTAATGTATCAAAAATGCACTTAAGAGTTCCGCCATTGCGGATAGCTATCAAAAATAAAAAAACCATATTTTAATCATTGGAGCGTAAAGTTCACGGAACAAAATCCGTATACAGAGGACTGCACCTGCATGACAAAATTTGCAAATCTCCCAATCGGGACCAAAATATCATGTGCCATCGCCGTGTTTATAATGCCCATCCTGCTTTTGGGCTATTTCCTTGTAACGGAGAAGGAAGACCTCATTAATTTCACCAAACAGGAGATTGCCGGGGTGCACTACCTCCGCGCCGCCCATGATGCGCTCGCCGCCGCCACCTCCGGCGCGACAAAGGATACGCTCGCAAAAGCCGCCGACCATCTGGCAAAGGCCGAAGAAGAAGACCGCGGCGCGCTCGATGTAACCAAAAAATCCGCCGAGCTTGCCACCGACCTGAAAAGCGCCGCTCCCGGCAAAACAGCAGGCGCGGCAGGCAAAAGCACCGACCTGATCTCAACCATTTCCGATAATTCCAACATCACCCTCGATCCCGATGGAGATGCCTACTTCATTGGCGACATTATCGTAAATCAGGCCCCGGGCGTGCTTTCGCAGGTGAGCAACCTTCTTGCCGCCGCGCATGATGTGGATGCAGACAACAACGACGACCATAAAATCGCCTTCGCCGAAGCCCGCGATGCGGTGGCCACCAGCGCAGGTAATCTCGCCACAGACCTTGGCAAGGCCATCAAGGGCAACGCAGACGGCTCCCTGAAGCAATCCCTCGAAGCCGATGGCGCCGCCATCGCTACCGCCGCCGCAAAACTGAACGCCGCCGCTAAAACGCCGGATCGCGGCGCTTTAGCCGCTACCGCCAAAGACCTGATGCAGAAAATGCACGGCTTTATCGCCAAGTCTAACGATGAAATGGAACGCCTGCTGAATGCACGCGACGCGGGCTTCTATAAAGTGCTCATCACCCGCCTCGGCATTGCCATGGCCGCAGTGCTGACGGGCGCCGCCATCTTCTGGATTATTATCCGTTCCATCACCAAACCCATCTCCCTCATCACCAACCTCATGGGCAGGCTCACCCACGGTGAACTTGACATGGAAATCCCCAAAACCGACCGCCGCGATGAAATCGGTGCGCTCACCCTGTCGTTAAATGCGTTTCACGAATCCGCCGTGGAGCGCGAGAAAGCCCGGAAAGCCGAGCAGATCCGCAATGAAAACGAGAAAAAGCGTGCGGAACTGATCCAGAAAATCACGTCCAACTTCGAATCAAAAGTAAAAGGCATCGTCAGTGCCGTCGCCTCCGCCTCCACCGAGCTGGCCTACACCGCCGGTGAAGTCACTAAGGTTATGGTCCAGACAGCGGAAA
>JANYCJ010000100.1 GCA_025360345.1 Alphaproteobacteria bacterium
TCGCTTCCTGCGTGGCTTTGACGAAGGGGAGGATGGCGGGTTTGAGGATCATGCCGACGGTGGTGACGTTTACGCCGTCATAAACCTTTATGCTGCCGAAAAAGAGCATGAACTGATGGTCGATGGACTGGATGCGGTCCAGCGGCATCTGAATTTGCTGCACGCCCAGCACCATGCCGCAATTGAGGAAGATAAGGCGGCGGTCTGTGGTGACCATCAGCCAGGTGCTGTTGTCGATCATGCCGGAGGTGAGGGCTTTGATGTGCTCGCCTTCATTGAGAATTTCGGGAAGGGCTTTGATTTCTTTGCGGGTCCAGAAAATATAGGGCTTACGGATCTGGGAAATCTGGCGATTTACTTCTTCTTGCGTGGGCATGTGAGCTGGCTTCCTGATTTCTAATTGGCTGCAATTCTAGTCTTTGCGCACCAATAAATAAAGTTTTTTCATTTTTTGTATTATTCGGAGTCTTTATGGCACTTACGCCACATCTGGGGCTGACGCTGGTCGAGCAATCGCAGGCGCAGAAGGAAATCACCGTGAACCAGGCGCTGTCACGGATTGATGCATTGCTGAATACGGGGGCGGCGAGCCTGACGCTCAACACGCCGCCCGGCACTCCGGCAGCGGGAGATTTATATATTGTTGGCGTAAGCCCGACTGGTGCGTGGGTGGGGCAGGCGGGCAATGTCGCTTATTTCGACCAGCTGTGGCGCTTCGTGGTGCCGCGCAACGGGATGACACTCTGGGTGGCGGATGCGGCGCAGCTTTACAGCTTTAACGGGAGCGCGTGGGTGGTGAGCGGCGGAAACGCTATTCTGGGCGCGCCCTTGCTTTCGCCGGTGCTGGGCACGGACACTATCCCCATTATCAGGGGGGGAAGTATTCACCTTGCGACGGTGTCAGACTGCATCGCCTATACGGGTGGCGGAAGGGCGGCGGGCAAGCTTAATTTTTCAATCGCCGGGAATTCCGGCTTACTGGGGGTAATGTAATATGACTTTCACTTCGACACCGATTACGGTTAAGGACAGCGCAGCGGCGGATAAATCCATCATCGCGTATAATGATGGCACGAGTTCGGCATTCGCGCACCCGCTGCTGGATAATACCGGAACCATCATTAGCCCCGCCACGGCGGCGAACCAGACCACGGGCAATAGCTCGCTGGCGACGATTGCTACGAACACCGCAGGGCTGGCGACGGCATCGAGCCAGACCACGGCCAATAGCTCGCTGGCGACGATTGCTACGAACACCACAGGGCTGGCGACAGCATCGAGCCAGACCACGGCCAATAGTTCGCTGGCGACGATTGCTACGAACACTGCAGGGCTGGCGACGGCATCGAGCCAGACCACGGGCAATAGCTCGCTGGCGACGATTGCCACGAACACTGCAGGGCTGGCGACATCATCGAATCAAACGTCGGCCAATGGCAAATTTGACACGATTATCGCCAATACGGGGGCGGGTAGTGTGAGCCTCAGCATTACTCCCACAGTGACGGCGGGGGCTTATACCACGGGCATGGTGGCTGGGGGTAAGCTTACGCTTACAGGCGCGGGGCGGGCTTCTGGCGGGAGCGGTATAATACAATATGTAAGCGTGACAAAGAAGACTGCGCTTACAGCGCCTTACGACGTGTATTTTTTCCAGACCGACCCGACTAACAGCACGTTTACGGATAATGCTGCGCTGGCGCTGAATGTGGCGGATTTGCCCTATCTCGTAGGGGTGGTGCATTGCACGGATCTGGTGGATAACGGTACGCCGAAGACGCTGCAGGCTGGTAGTTTGGCGCTGCCGTTCAAGCTAGCGACGGGGACGAGTTTATTTGCCGTGGCGGTGATTCGCGGCGGGGAGACGCTGTCTTCGACATCGGCGCTGGTGGTGAATGTGGGCATTTTACAGGATTAATTTATGCATAAAAATATTTCTGCATTGGGCGCGGGCGTGACACGGGGCATTCTCGCCGCGCAGAGGCTGATATTGCCACAAACCCTCGTGGCGCAGGCTTCCGGGCAGACAAGCCGGGCCATGCATTATGCGCATCCCGCGGGGGCGATTTCAAACCTGAAAATGATCTGGGCGAATTGGTGCTACGATAGTTCCGGCGCGGAGCTGGCTACGGGAAACTCCATTACCATAAAAGCTTCGGTGGAATATCCGGCGGGCGTGTTCAGGCAGGTGCTATTTGGCGGATCGGCGTCTGGCACGCTGGCCAATGGCGGGCTTATTGCCTCGGACCCGGCCAGCATCACAATTCCGGCGGGGGCGCAGTTCTGGGTGCGCACGTATATGCTGCCAAACGCGGACCCGAATACCAATGTGCCGATATGCACTTTGCCAGCTACCGCCACCGTACTTGCCACTACGGACGGCAATGCCAACGGCACGGATTCGACGATGAGCGGTGTGATTGGGCAGTCTTCCACGGTCAATTGCATCCGGCCCACGGCGATTATTGGCGATGTGGCCGCCAAGGGCGCGAAGGCTTTCGTTCTGGCGGGGGACAGCATCTGCTTCGGGGAAGGTGATGTGAG
>JANYCJ010000161.1 GCA_025360345.1 Alphaproteobacteria bacterium
TACCAATAGCGCGCTGAAGGTCAAGCTGCCTGAGGGTACGCGCTGTGTGCTGTTTGGCAAGGGGGCGGAAGATACGTATTCGGTGGATACGCTGCCGGAGGCGCGGCTTGCGCCAGAATGTTTTGGAGCGCTGCATAGCGATTACCTGGCGCTGATTATGTTTACGAGTGGAAGCACGGGCGTGCCGAAAGCGATTCCGGTGCTGTTTTCCTGTTTGATGGGGCATGTGGTGGCGCTGATGGGCACGTCGCTGTTTGGCACGCGGGGACGGTATTACAATGTGCTGCCGATGTCGTATATCGGCGGGATACAGCTTTTGCTTTGTTATTTCTCGTCGGGGAGCGTGTTTATTCTGGATGAGGCGTTTTCGGCGCGAAGCAGCTACCGTTATTGGGAGACGGTGCTGGCGCGGCAGGCGGAGACGTTGTGGCTTACGCCGACCATGGCTTCGGCGCTGCTGGCTATTGGGCTGGAAGAAGTGGCGACGCGGCCTTTGATTGCGGCACAGGTGAAGCGTGTGGTGATTGCCATGGGGCCGATTGCGACCGATGTGAAGCGGCGCTTTGAACAGGTGTTCGGGGTGATGCTGCAAAAGTCGTTTGGGATTACGGAGACGCTTTTGTGCTGCCACTGGAACGACCGGATGGGAACGCCTGTGGAGTCCGTGGGGCGGCCATTGCCGGGGGTTGAGGTGATTCTGGTGGATGGGGACGAGCAGCGCGTGGCTTCCGGGAAAGAAGGCGAAATACGCGTTGGGGGTAAGTGGGTGCTGCCGGAATACTGGAACCAGCCGGAGATTACGGCGATGAGTTTTGATGCGAACGGGTATTTCAAGACCGGGGACCTTGGGCGGATTGACGCAGAGGGCAATGTGTTTATTACCGGGCGCATTAAAGACATGATTAAATGCGGGGGGCTGAATGTGGCCCCGGTGGAGATCGAGGCGACGCTTGCGCGGCTGGAAAGCGTGAAGGAAGCGGCGGTGGTTGGAGTGCCGGATGAGTTTTACGGTGAGCGGATTATTGCGTTTGTGACGGTGCAGCCGGGGAAAGTGCTTGTGCCGGAGGATGCGATTGCGTTTTGCAGGCAGCATTTGACGGCGCAGAAAGTGCCCGCAGAGCTGCGCGTGCGGCAGGCGTTTCCCATGAATGTGGTGGGGAAAATTGATAAGCGGGCGCTGAAGGCGGAACTGGCGCTTGAGATGGGTAAGGGGGCGGCATGATCGCACCTGTATTTGCGTATCGCTGGCAGAAATGGTTGTTCTGCATCACCCTCGTGTTCTTTCTGGCGCTGCCGTATTTGCCCAAGCCGGGCTGGATGGACCGGGCGATGCTGTACCACTTTGCGTTCAGCAAAAAGCATATGAGCAATATTTATACGAATATTCTCGATGCGCCGGGGGATATTGACGTGCTGGTGCTGGGGTCTTCTTCGCTGGGGTCGGGACTGAACCCGCTGATCATTCGCGCGGCGCTCAGGGCTACGACGGGGAAAGAAAGCAATGTCGCGGTGATGTTTCACCCCAATGCGGGGTTTGACCTCGATTACGTGATTTTGAAAGATGTGCTGGCGAAGAAGAAGGTGAAGCTGCTGATCTGGGATGCGCTGCGCATGCCGGACCTGAATGCGCCGATCAACCATTATGCGACATCCTATTTGTGGGATATGCGGCTGCATGAGGATTTGCTGGATATTACGCCCAAGCGGCGCACCACCATTTACCTATATAGCGTGATGACGGGGCTGAAGCTGATACTTAGCCCGGTACTGGACCATGGGAAGTCTATTCCAGAGCCGGAGGGGGAGTTTATGTGCGACAAGCCCTATTACCTGGGGGCATGCCTGCGCAAAGAAGCGAACCAGCTGAAGAAAGAATACCCGCCGCCGCCGATGCTGGATATGAACCAGATCCTGCATTTCCGTGACGATGTGACGTATTTAAGCCCGCGCTACCATTACCGCAGGACCGACGGGCTGTTTTATGAGCAGGTGCTGAAGCTGGCGCAGGATAACGGGGTGCAGGTGGCGTTTATGATTACGCCCATGGTTGGGGGGCCTTCTAAAGTGATTCCGATTCAGGAGATCGAGTCGGGCAGCCGCGGCTGGAATGTGCCTATTATCGGGGCGACGCGCAAGGAAGTGCAGCTGGACCAGGGCATCAAAAATGGTGGCTTCTACCAGACGGACGGCACGCATATGCTTTATAACGCAACGAATTATTATACGCGCATTGTGCTTCCCGCCATTATCCGGCTGTATGAACAGACGCTGGCGGGGGGCATTCAGCCACCGCCGAGCATGGACGAGATGGGGAATTATTACATGAGGAGCTACATGGATTCCTATGTGGATAGCATTAAAAAGCCGAAGCAGGTGGACGAAGACAAGCTGCCTGAATTCCCGCAGCGCGAAGAAGACGAGGGTGGCGGGAACTTCTAAAAGACCAGCTTTTGCCAGATCAGGGCTAATTGGGCGCTGTCGTTGCTGAAGAAGACGCTAGTGTATGCCACAAACATAAACGTGACGAAAACGCTTAAGGCGCGGCCAGAGCGCGTGGCTGTGAAATGCTGGAAGCGGGCGGGCAGGTAGCGCAATATGACGCCGTAGAGGTTTACGAGTACTACGCCTGCGCCATGGGCCAGACCGAAAAGCGCGAAGCCCATCTGGTTGCCATGCCAAACACCCACAATCAGGAATGCGACCATGGAGAGCGCGGAAGTGATGGCCAGCATGTAGCGGCCACGGGTGGCGCGGGCGCACATTAGCACCGAGGGGGTGAAGATGATGTCGCGCACAACCTGGGCGAGGGTGATGTGGTTGCGGGTCCAGTATTCGGCGAGGTTACGCGAGAAGAAGGGGTTGTTGAAGTTCTCCTGTACGCGGATGCCCAGCAGTGCGGCGGCGCCGATCATCATGTCGCAGGCGCCGGAGAAATTGAAATAGATATATAGAGTGGTGCAAATGCAGCTGATGGTGAAATCGCTGAAATTATGCTGGTAATAGGGCAGCCAATAGCTGGAGAAACTCATGGTTTTGAAGAGCTGGGCGAAGATGTAGCATTTCAGGATGCCGACCAGTATGCGGCTAAGGCAGCGCGAATGCAGCGGGGGCTGGGGGGTATCCAGCGACTCGCTGTAATAGCGGTAGGGGCTGATGGGGCCGATGAGAAAGGTGAGGGGGAAGAACACAAAACCCACATAACGGATGAAGCCGGGAAGTTTCGTGCGGCCGGTGTGGATTTCATACGCAAGATACGCCACGCGGAAGGTGAGATAGGAAAAGCCCACGATAACGTTGATATGGCCGAGCTTGGCGAAGGCGAGAAGGAACATGGGGCCGCCGATGGCTGCGATGGCGGTGAGTGTGTTTGGGAAGTCGCGATAGACGACGAGCATGAGGTAAAACCACAGCGATAGCACGATGGTCAGGATGAAGCCGGACTGCTGTTCCGAGGTGCCGCCGTAGAAAAAACAGATATAGACAACGATGACGCCGCTTACGGCCAGCCATGCTTCGCGCAGCTTGGGCGACGGGCGAAACAGCATCATGACATAGGTGAGGGCAACGTAGATTGCCGCGTAATTCAGCCATACTTCCATGTGCTAGAAATCCTTGTAGACGAAGGAAATGGAAGAAGTGTCTATGATACGGTCGTTCAGGAAATACCAGCAGATGCCGATCAATGCCAGCAGCACAATGCTGGAGCACCACTCACGAAGATTTTCTTTTTTTGTTTCTGTTTTCAACTTGGCTCAATGATTTTGACAGCGCTTTTATTTATGCCGGTCAGAAGACCATGTAACGCGATTTTAGCCAAGATTTTTTTATGTGATTTCGCAGTCCGGCTGGTGGGATTTTGCGGGTGCGTGTTTTTGGGGTTTCTACTCAACATTTTTGCAACGTGAGGGCTTGGGAAAAGTTATTTTGAGCAATTTTGGCTGACGCGTTCGGGGATGGGTCGAAGGTTGGAATTCTATATCTAGTGGTATCGCTTTACGGGAGGAGGCACCGGGGCAATTTCGCGTTTTTGGGGTAAGAAATTGATTCTCCTGCCCTTTCCTAAAATATAGCTGCTGGCTGTGTCATTATTGATACATCGAATTTATAATTGCTATATTACAACAACTTAAAGTGATTATTGCATTATTTGACGGGTACAGCACTATTTGCATGCTCAATATTTAAGGATTCGACGTAATTTTTATTTGTTTTTATTAAAGCCACCCCGTATATTGCTGTATCAAATCATGTGATACACAAAATAATGGGTTATCATTTTTTATTTCGTATAATTTGAGGAGCATTTTTTAAGGAATCCACTTTTTCTAAGCCATTCAAAGACATTCACTATGAGGCCCATGGTAATTATTTGGTAACCTTTGGCTGTTAGCCTCTGAAATAGAATGCGTATTTTGTTGTTTGGTGAAGATGAGTGGCTCAAGGGATGCTTTAAGTGCCATTATGTATAGACGCTAAAGACGTGAACACTACAAAAAGAATAAAACCATACCTAGGAGAATACTTATGAACACTCTCACCACAATACGGCCAGAGGCCATGTGTCCAGGCGATGCACGGAAGCATGGCTTTACCCTCATCGAATTATCCATCGTGCTTGTTATCATCGGCCTGATCGTAGGCGGTGTTCTAGTAGGGCAAGACCTGATCCACGCGGCGGAAATTCGCGCAACGGTCGGCCAGATCGAAAAGTACAATTCTTCGGTCAATACCTTCCGTACTAAGTATAACGGTATCCCAGGCGATATCTCGGCAGCCAACGCAACGGCATTCGGGTTTATCACCCGCGCAGGTTCGGCAGGACGCGGCGATAATAACGGCCTGGTTGACGGTGTCAACGCAGGTGCCAGCACAAACATAGTATTTACGCAGGAAAGCGGTTTCTTCTGGGATGATTTGACCAAAGCCAACCTTGTTGACGGCCAGTTCACCTCGGCGGCTGATGGTGCTGCGGTTGCGGCTATTGCTGCTGCAGGCGTTGTTACCCAGTTCCCTGCTGCACGTATCGCACGTGGCAACATGGTGCATGTGGGTTCGACGGGTGGCCTGAACTATTACACGATTACCGGTATCACCAGCACGGCCGCTGCGACCGGCGCTATGACCGTAACCACGAACCTGACCCCTACCGAACTGTTCAACATGGACAACAAGCTTGATGACGGCATCCCCCTTACGGGTATCGTGCAGGCACGCGGCGCGGCTGGTTCTTCTGCTACGCTGTTGACCGATCTTCCTTCGTTAAACGCCACGGCAACCGTTGGTGCCTGTGACTTGGGCGCTGGTACGGCAACCGATACCTACAACCGTTCGCTGACACTCGGTGGCTCTACGCCAGCCTGTATCGGCCGTTTCCGGTTTAACTAGTAGACCGGCGCGCACGTAGGCATGCATTATGCCAACAACATAAAAGACGTTATGCAAAGATTGTTTCAGACGACACAATTGAATGAAACGGTCTTGCCCCAAGCAAAACCTCTGCCCCGCTTTTTGCGGGGCAGGTAACGGGTTCAAAAAAATGATAAAAAAATTAGAAACGAACCAATATAACACTGAGGGCGGCTTTACCCTTATCGAACTC
>JANYCJ010000203.1 GCA_025360345.1 Alphaproteobacteria bacterium
CTGGGCCTCAAAGTGCGCATGTCCAACCTCTGCTCTGAAATCCTCCTCCCCACCGGCCCCGACCACTTGGGCAAAGACCGCACCGCCGTATGCTGCTTAAGCTCGCTCAACGCCGTCACATGGGAAGAATGGAATAAAGACCCCATGATTATCGAGGACATCCTCCGCTTCCTCGATAACGTGCTTCAGGAATTCATCGACACCGCGCCGGACGGCATGGCCCGCGCCAAATACTCCGCCATGCGCGAACGTTCCGTCGGCCTCGGCCTCATGGGCTTCCATTCCTTCCTGCAAAGCATGGGCGTGCCCTTCGAATCCGCCATGGCCAAAAGCTGGAACATGAAAATGTTCCGCCACATCCGCCGCGCCTCCGATGCCGCCTCCGTCACCCTCGCCGAAGAGCGCGGCGCCTGCCCCGATGCAGAAGAACGCGGCATCAAGGCGCGCTTCAGCCACAAAATCGCCATCGCCCCCACCGCCAGCATCAGCATCATCGCCGGCGGCACCTCCGCCTGCATCGAGCCGATCCCGGCCAACATCTACACCCACAAAACCCTCTCAGGTAACTTCGCGGTCAAAAACCCCTATCTCACCAGCGTGCTGGAAACAAAGGGCAAAAACGACGATGCCACCTGGCAGACCATCGTTGAAAATGAAGGCTCCGTGCAACATCTGGACTTCCTCACCGTCGATGAAAAAGACACCTTCAAAACCGCCTTTGAAATAGACCAGCGTTGGGTCATCGAACTCGCCGGGGATCGTGCCCCCTTCATCTGCCAGGGCCAGTCCATCAACCTTTTCCTCCCCGCCGATATAGATAAATGGGACTTGCTGATGCTGCACTGGCAGGCATGGCAAAAAGGTGTCAAAAGCCTGTATTATTGCCGCTCTAAATCCATCCAGCGCGCCGAATACGCCGGCGGCAAAGGCAAGGCCGAAGCCGTGGAAACCGGTAAGCGCACCGACTATGAAGAGTGTTTGGCTTGCCAGTAAAACCCGAATTTCCCAAATTCGAAAAGCCTGCCAAGCCCTCACTCACTGCCTCTAAAATTCTCAACCACTGGAAAGATATTGTACTCATCGGCATTTTCGCGCTAACGTCAGTGCAGACCATCCTCGTCTACCAGACATACGAAACTGCCCTCGCCGCGAAGCAATCCGCAGCAGAAGCCGCCTTCACCTCGCGCGATGCCGAGTCCGCCGCCAAAGATGCCGGAAGCGCCGCCGAAGATGCCAAAGCCTCTGCAAACGAAGCCAAGCGCACCGCCTCGGAAGCATCCGCCAGCGCCACAAACGCTTCAAGGGATGCCGCCAACGCCGCCTCGACCTGTGTATTTAGAAATTGAAAAAAGCAAATGGGGTTCCTATGACCGACTACAGCAACACCAATCCCTTCGACCTTCAGGGCAAAGGCATCATCTCCCTCCTGGAACAAACCGGGTCTTACGACGTAGACCGCTACCCCTGGGCCTACGACGCATGGAAGCGCCAGCAGCAAATCCACTGGATGGGCGAGGAAGTTCCCATGGGCGAAGACGTGAAAGACTGGCAGGGTAGCCGCATCACCGCCAGTGAGAAAAACCTCCTCACCCAGATTTTCCGCTTCTTCACCCAGTCCGATGTGGAAGTGTCGGACAATTATTTCAAGCGCTACATCCCCATCTTCCAGCCGCTTGAAATCCAGATGATGATGGCCGCCTTCACCAACATGGAAACCATCCATATTGATGCTTACGCCCTGCTGCTCAAAACCCTCGGTATGCCAAAAACCGAATTCGCCGCCTTCAAGGATTATTCCTCCATGCGCGCCAAGGCAGATTATATGCACTCCTTCGGCACCAAAACCTGTGGCGACGTGGCCCGCACGCTGGCCATGTTCGGCGCCTTCACAGAGGGCATGGCCCTGTTTGCCTCCTTCGCCATGCTCATGAACTTCCCCCGCTTCAACAAAATGAAAGGCATGGGCCAGATCGTCACCTGGTCGGTGCGCGACGAGTCTTTGCACTGCGAATCCATCATCCGCCTCTACCATGAATGGGAAGCCGAAACCGGCTCCGTCACCAAATCCGTGGCCGACGACATCATCGACGTAGGTAAAACCATGGTCGGCCTCGAAGACAAATTCATCGAACTCGCCTTCGAACTCGGTCAAGTCGAAGGCATGACCCCCGACGACATCAAGGCCTATATCCGCTACATCTGCGATTGGCGCTTAACCCAGCTCAAGCTCACCCCCCAATACGGCTTCTTCACCGGCACCGCCGGCGAATACAAGCAAACCCGTGAGCACCCCCTCCCCTGGCTGTCCGCCATGCTAAACGGCGTCGAACACGCTAACTTCTTCGAAGCCCGCTCCACCGAATATTCGAAAGGCGCCACCCGTGGCGACTGGCACGGTGAAGGCGGCGTCTGGGCCTCTTTCGACGCCATGAAGAAATCCGCCTAGTGACGCAACCGCAAAAAGAGCCTCAGCTCGTCATCAAGGTCGTCGCCATGCCCAGCGACACCAATCCCGATGGTGATATGTTCGGCGGCTGGATCGTAAGCCAGATGGATTTGGCCGCCTACATCCATGTGCGCAACCTCACGCCCGAACGCCTGGTTACAGTGGCCATAGACAACCTCTCCTTCCAGAAACCAGTCTTCGTGGGAGACTGCCTGACCTGCTACGCCGTCATCGAAAAAATTGGCCGCACCAGCCTCACCATCAAAATCACCGCCATGGTCGAGCGCAAAATCTCCCGCGAGGTAGAGCTGGTCACCGAAGGCAGCTTTGTCTTCGTCGCCATCGGCGAAGACCGCAAGCCCGTCCCCCTCCCCCGGTTTCAATAATCCATAAAAAAAGGGCCGGTAAAAAAACCGGCCCTTTTCCTTTGTCTGCGTCGTGCCTTAGAACGTAAGCACCACGTCCATGCCCACCGTGACCTGATCCTTGTCGGACGAATCATTAAATGGCCGGGTCTGGAAAGAATCATCATAGCGCACTTCAGGACGGAAGCGGATGCCCTTCAGGTATTTCACGCCAAGGTCAGGCGTGATGTTCACACCCGCCGTAATCATGCCATAAGTGGTCTTGCCGCCGCCGACCGAACGGCTGCTGAGCAGGGGCAGCCCCTGCTGTGCGCGGGTAAAGTCATAATTATCCACGAACTGAGCAACGAACGCGCCGTCGGGGTCGCGGAACAATTCACCACGCACGCCCACCGAATACATATCGTTGATCTTATACGTGGCATACTGCGCAATGCCAAACGCATCAGCGCGGTGCCCATTCTGAATGTCACTGTCGTAAATCCAGTTCAGGTCATTCGTGATCGTCCACTTGTCGCTAAGCTTCCATACCGTGGTCAATGTCGAAAGCGCGCGGGTCGTTGTGTTCGCGTTCACCGTCGCGGGCAACAGGCCGTTGATAATTGCCTTCTCGGCAATTTCCGGCCCCACATGCGTGGTAAGCAGCGAGGTCACCTTACCGTCTGGCGAATTAAAGCCGATGCCGCCTTCAAAAGCCAGCCGGTCGTTATTGTCATGCCCGCCGATATTGGTGTTCACGCCCGTGTCCACGCCCGCATACAAATCCCACATCGGGCAAAGATGCAGCACTGCATTCACGCCGGTATGGTAAAACGGGTCGCCGAAGTTAAAGATATAGGAATGCGAATAGAAGAAGTTGCCCGAAGCGTCCACCGTCTCAGCGCTTTCGCTGGAAGCGTATTTCCCGATCTTGAAATCAATACCGCCAGCCGTAAGCCATGGCGTATGCGCCTGCAAATTGGCCTCGGTGATATCAAGCTGGTTTATATTATGCCCGGCAGTCTTTTCCAGCAGGCCGATGGTGCGTGAAATGCGCGCATCGGAGCCGTAAAGCCCTTGCAGCTTGAAGCCTTAATCATAATCTTTGAGCGTCGGGTCAATCGGGCGCGCAGCGGTAAGCAGTATCTGGTTAAGCTGCACACCGGGCTTATCGTCCGTCAGGCGGCCGAAATTATGGTTGTCCTTCTGGTCACCGGAGTTCCACGTGCCCCCAGCGTCAGCAACCCCGGTAAAGGTAATACCGTCCGCCCAGCTTGCGGGCGTCTTTGGCGCAGCCTTATCATCCGCGGCGAAGGCGTGCGCGGCACAAGCCACGCTCATCAGGATAGTGCTGCTAATCAGGAAATTCTTCATATGGCATCCTCTAAGAATAAACGGGTTCAGACGCCCTGCGAGACAATCGCCGGGTTATCCCCGGTCTATCTAAAAATCATAATGGATTTTTTATAGAAACTACCGCTCACGCAATCGCAAACCGGAATACGCCCCTTGTTTACGGCAACATTCCGCCCAACTGTGGCAATAATACAGCACTAACCTTTCGGCTGGTCTGCTTTTGCTTTCCTCATCTTGCCAGTAGCCTTTTTAACTGGCAGCTCCACCGAAGAGAAGTGATCGCTGCTCGTCCCGGAATCATACCAAAGCTCCGTCACCCCCTCCTTAGCCTGAATAAGCTGCTCCAGCTTATCTTCCTTGCCTTTGACCTCCGCATCAAGGAAAGCAATCACGTAATATTCCATCAGCAGGCTCACCTGCTCACCGTCTTTCCCGCTCCACGGCGAGTGCCCCGCATCGCGGATCTCCACCAGGTATTTAGGGGCGTTAGCCTGCGCATAGCAGCCGTTCAACTCCTCCACATAGGGCGTGGAAATCGCGTCATGCGCCCCTTGCGCGAATAAAATGGGCACATGTAGCTTTCCCATCAGGTGCTGGCTGCTGTAAGGCGTGCAATGCGGCGAAACCCCCACGATGGCTTTCAACCCCGGCAGGCTCCATCCCCAGCGCTTTTCACCAATGCCGATGGCAGTATACCCGCCCATTGAAAGCCCCACCAGCCCCACATGCTTGAAATTCACCCGCCATTGCAGGTCAATATCGGTCTTCATGCCCTTAAGCACGGTGCGCACATCCTCTGCCCGCCCCTTGAAATTTTGCGCTGTCCACGTTTCCGGCCTGAAGAAATTATCCGCTTTAGGCATCTCCGTTTCATCCTTAGAGCATTTGCCGTCCTCATGCTTCGGCGCGGCCACGATATAGTTATGCTCGGTCAGCACCTCCGCAAAATCGTTGAAGCTATTGTTATAGCAACCGTTAAGCCCGTGCGATATAATCAGCAGTGGCGAAGGCCGCCCCGGCTGGCTCAGAGGCAACCATATCGCCGCTTCCACGTTGCCGTATTTTTTTTGAACCATCGTGGCCGCCGCGTCTTGCGCAAATCCGCAGGCCACTGTCACCGTAATTATGATCCGCCACAAACTGAAGTTCATTTTCCCACTGTTTTTTGCGGCTTCGCGTCCTTCGCCGGCACATCCATATACACCACGCCCGGCGGGTTCTGCGCCCATGCCCGCGGCTCGCCCCCCATCCGGTATCCCACGTCAAAAAGCGCCCCCATGTAGTCGGGGTCAAAAAGCTCCTTGGATTCGGAATGGAACGAAGCCGGGATCGTGGCTAAATGATACCCCACCCCGTCGCGCTGCGTGCTCACATACAGCCGGTAAAGGTCACCCAGCCCCTGGTATTTTATCAGCGTCTCCACCGACCTTGCCGTAAGCGAGAAAATTCCCGGCTGCATCGCCTGGTATTCCGGCGTGATTTTGCTGTTTCGCACAATATAAAGGTCGCGCTGCAAATGCAGCCTTTTCATTCCCTCCACGATGCTGCGGTTCAGCTTCATCGGATAGGCGAACACCTGCGACGTAATCCCCCCGTCGGCATGAATCTCGTCATAGCGCACCCCGCCCGCCGTCACATGGATAAACACCGGCTTGAACAATCCCGGCACCGAGGCCGAGGCCAGCATAATCTGGTGCACCAGCTTCAGCGCCCCCGGGTTGCCGCTCGAGGCAATTTTGCCAATATCCCAGATTACCCCCCGCTGCGCCTCCACATTGGTCGTGCCGATCAGCAGTTGCTTGCCGCGCTTGTTCTGCTCCGCGATTTCCGCCAGCACCTGCGGCGTAATAACTTGTTCAATGCGCTTGGCCAGCGGCGAATTATCCGTGACCGCCAGCCCTCCTGAAAGCCCCGCCACCACTTTCCACACGCTCCACGCAAAAATATTGTCGGAGCGTGTTTTGGTGAAGAACGTCTTCAGCTCCCCATCATATTTCGGCCCGATAAACGCAAACGGCGCAATCAGCGCCCCCGTGCTCACCCCCGTCACCAGCGCGAAATCCGGCCTGTCCCCATGCTCGGTCCAGCCCGAAAGCAGGCCCGCGCCAAAGGCCCCGTCATACGCGCCCCCTGAAATTGCAAGGTAGCTCAGCGGCGGATATTCATGGTGCTGATCATAATACCCGGCATATACTTTGGTATATTGCTCCAGCCGCGCCGCCACCACCTTATCGAAGTCCTTAGGGGCCTCATCGGCCCAGAAGCGTATATCGCCGTCAAACCCTTCCACCACCGCATCTGCGCTGGCAGCTTCCGGCACAGCCGAATGCAGCACCGGCACGTCGTTGCAGGCCGAAAGCGTCAAAACCGCCAGTAAAGGGAGAAGCAAGCGCAAGGACATGCCCCTTTTTACTATAACTGTATGCTGCAACGCAAATCAGGATTTTAATTTTACAAAACAGCAGGAAAATGCCAATAATAGGGTATGCACCTGAAAATCCCCATCCATACCCTTGAGATCCACGTTGCAAACGCCTGCAACCTCACCTGTGAGTCCTGCTCCCATTTTTCCAACAATGGCCACAAAGGCGTCCTGAGCCTCGAAGAGTTTGAAAAATGGTGCGCGCCGTGGACAGGCAAAATCACCCCGAAACATTTCCGCCTTCTCGGCGGTGAACCCACCATCAATCCCCAGCTTACAGCAATGCTCCTTCGCGCCCATGAGCTCTGGCCCAACTCCAAAATCTGCCTCACCACCAATGGCTTTTTCCTGGACCGCCACCCCGGCATTTATGAGGTGCTCGGCAAAATCGGCGGCGAGTTGACCCTCACCAAGCACGACTTCACCCCCGAATATGACGAAAAATACAACGTCTTCAAACAAGCCGTCCTAGCAGGCAAGGCAAAACACAATTTCAGCCTCAATCTTGAAATCTCTTACAAACGCTGGTCGCGCCGCCATAAAGGCGAAGGCGCGGGCGTCATGCCTTTCAATGATGGCGATCCCAAAAAAGCCTTCAAGAAGTGCGCCTGCCGCCGCTGCCACCAGCTCTTCCGCGGCAAAATCTGGAAATGCCCGCCCATCACTTATATAAACCTGCAAAAAGAGAAATTCCCCAATATCTCTTCCGAGTGGGACCCCTACCTAACCTATGAACCGCTGGACCCCAGCGCCACCCAGATGCAAACCCTGAAGTTTTTCACCACCCGCACCGAATCCATCTGCGC
Organism: Alphaproteobacteria bacterium; assembly: GCA_025360345.1. Classification (GTDB taxonomy): domain Bacteria; phylum Pseudomonadota; class Alphaproteobacteria; order Rickettsiales; family SXRF01; genus JANYBV01. The sequence goes on from JANYCJ010000203.1 coordinate 7,375, forward strand.
CATGTGCCCGGTTTCGCCCCAGCGTTTCGACAAACGCTCCCCGCTCATTCCTTTAGGAGAGCTGAATAAAGCCAACACCCCTGCCGCTTAAGGCACGGGCGGCAGCGGCTTCTGGTTGGGGTTCGATTTATGGCAATCGCGGGCAATCGCACCCACCTCGTCAATGCGCGTCCGCGTCATCATATCCATCGCCATGGTATAAGTTCCCCGCTCCGCCCAGGGTGTCGCCCCGCTGAACTGCGCCTGCGCTTCACGGAAATTCCACCATGCCCGCTGCGCCGTTTTCAGCAGGTTTTGCTGCTCGGGAATCAAACAAGACATCGCATCCGCATACACCCCGTTGAGGTTTTTATCCGCCTCCGCCAGCGACGCCTTCGCGCATTCCTCGGTAAACACCAGCCCGCAATTCGGCGCCTCATCCGCCCATGCGCCCTGCGCCGTTAGCACAAACGCCGCAAATCCCAGCCATAACCCCCGCATAAACCCATCCTGAAAAAAATTACTGGTTAGTTCCGTAAAAACATTGCATAAGCCGGATTATCCGTCTCCTCCTCATACGGATACCCCAGCAGCGCCAGACGTTCAATGAATTTGGTTCGCTCCGCCTCTTCCACTTCCACTCCCACCAGCACCCGCCCGTAATCCGCCCCGTGGTTGCGGTAGTGGAACAGCGTAATGTTCCAATCCTCGCCCACACTGTCGAGAAAGCGCATCAGCGCCCCCGGCCTCTCTGGAAATTCAAACCGCAAAATCACCTCATGCAGCGGCGCGCGCCCACCCACCATATGGCGGATATGCGATTTGGCCGTCTCATCTGCGCTGATATCCAGCACCTTGTACCCGCGCTCCGTCAGCTGCGAAATCACCGCGATTTTCTCCCGGCTCGCATCCGCCAGCTTAAGCCCCACGAACACATGCGCGCTGGCCTGCCCGGAATAGCGGTAATTGAACTCCGTAATATTCCTGCTGCCCAGCACCTGGATAAACCTGCGGTAACTCCCCGGTTCCTCGGGAATGGTAACCCCCAGCAAAATCTCCCGCGCCTCGCCGATTTCCGCCCGCTCCGCCACATGCCGCAGCCGGTCGAAATTCATATTCGCGCCTGAATTAATGGCCACCAGCGCGCCAGTGCGCACCGGGTTTTCCGCCACATATTTTTTAAGCCCCGCAAGGGACAATGCCCCCGCCGGCTCCGCAATCACGCGCATATCCTCAAATATATCTTTCACCGCCGCGCACATCTCATCGGTGTTGGCCACCAGCACCCCGTCCAGCAGTTCCCGGCACACGCGGAACGTCTCCTCTCCCGCCTGCCTCACCGCCACCCCGTCGGCAAACAGCCCCACCCGGTCGAGCACTACCCGCTCACCCGCGTCAATGGCCGCCTTCATGCACGCAGCATCCACCGGCTCCACGCCGATCACCTTCGTGCCCGGCCGCAAAAACTTGATGTAAGACGCAACCCCCGCCGCAAGCCCGCCCCCGCCAATCGGCACGAACACCGCTTCAATCGCCCCGGCATATTGCTGCAGTATCTCCATCCCGATCGTGCCCTGCCCTGCAATCACCTCCGCATCGTCATAAGGGTGGATAAATACCAGCCCCTGCTCTTTTTCCAAAACCTTGGCATGGCCATAAGCCTCGTCAAACGTGTCGCCATACAGCACCACCTGCCCGCCCCAGTATCGCACCGCCTCCACCTTGATCGGCGGCGTCGTCACCGGCATTACTATGGTCGCGCGTATGCCCAGCTTCTTGGCAGACAGTGCCACCCCCTGCGCATGGTTGCCCGCCGAGGCGCAGATCACCCCCGCCGCCCTCGATGCCGCCGAAAGCTGCGCAATCTTGTTATACGCCCCCCGGATTTTAAACGAAAACACCGGCTGCAGATCCTCGCGCTTGAGCAGCACCTCCGCCCCCAGCCGCGCACTCATGCGCACCATGCCGTCCAGCGGCGTGCGCACCGCCACGTCATACACCCGCGCATCCAGTATTTTTCGAACGTAATCCATCATGCTCCTTACCGCCCACCGCTTAACATCAGGATAAGCTTGGGCGCAATTCTGTAACCAATCGTATAAACCGCGATAAGCGCCGCCACGGTAATCAGGTAGGCGCCCGCATAAAACCATAAGTAGTTATGGTGCACCAAAAATCGGTTCCACACCATCCACAACACAATGAACACCGGGCAATGCGCGCAATACAGCCAGAAACTGTAGCGGCTCCCCACCGCCAGCTTTTCCTTAAGGCGCGGGCCCGTAATCAGCGCGCCCCCCGTCCAGAACGCAACCATCCCAATGATGAGCAGCAGCTTCCGCTCCGGCCCCAGCAGTGCTTCGCTCTCCGGCAGCTTCTGCATCACCTGCACCGCAATGCCCGATGCCGCCGCCACGAACACCGGCAGGATAATCCAGTTGAACCGGTCCAGCGCCTTTGCATCCCACCCCCGCAGCGCAACCGCCGCCCCCAGCGCAAAAGCAAATAGCACATCCGCGCGCAGCACCAGCCCAAGATTTCCAAACAACTGCGACAATGCGAACAACACCGCGAGCGTAAACGCCGGCGCACGCAACACGGCTTTTGCAATCAGCGGCGAAATCAACATGCACACAAATAAATCCCTCAGGAAATACAGCGGCAGGTTAATCGGTTTGCCCGCAACCGCAAAAAGCATGTTCGCCTGCACCGCAGGCCCCGCCGTATGCAAATCCGTCAGGTAGCCATATCCGGCCCCATGCGCCTGCGCCAAATACACACATGCGTAAAACCCGAGATTCCAGATCAGGAAAGGAACCACGATGGAGCGCCATTTGCTGCGCAGCATTTTTCTGAAATCCACGTCCGGCCCGTTGCGGAACAGTAAAAATCCTGAAATCGCGCTGAAGCACGGCACACCCGCCTGGAACATCAGGTCGCCCAGCACAATCCGCAGCCAGTTGATAAAACTATTCGTCCCATATGGCGCGGTGCTGTCGTCAAAAGGAATATGGATCACCATGATCCCCAGGATCAGCAACAACCGCAAGCTGTTGATCCGTTCAAATACACCCGAATGGTCCGTCTTACCGCTCATAAATACCGCATGGCCTCACCAAGGATGCATGATAGCGCATATTCACTAATATCCCCCCCATGTGCAAGCCATCAGATGAAAAAAAGCGCGGTTATTCCGCAAGAAGCGCTGCCAGCGGCGGTATTTTTGCCTCCAGCGTGGCCTTCGGGTCGGGCAGCCTCGGCGCGTTAATGCGCAGCTTCTCCCCCGCCAGCGCCATGCCTAGCTGCGCCGCCTCCCGTGCGGGCAGCCCCTTAAGGTAGCCCGCCGCAAAGCCCGCATACGCCGTGTCGCCCGCGCCGATAGTGTTCACAATATCTCCCGCGGCAATATAAGGGGCCGCTATCTGCTCGATCTTATCCTGCGTAATCAGCACGCAGCCGCGCTCTCCCAGCGTGATAAAGGCAATCTTGTCATTGCGTTCCGGTTTCACCGGCGGCCGCCCTTCCATCTGCAGCAAACGCTGCAATTTTTTCGCCGCATCCGGCAGCGCCCCGGGGAACAGCCGCAGCATTTCCGCCTCGTTGCCGAGCACCAGCGTGGCATCGGGAAGCATCTCAATGATTTTTGCGCATTCCCCCGCCGTCGGTTTCGCCTGCGTCGGCAGGGTCAGCCAGAATTGCCGCCCATGTTTCATGCACAGCGCATACAGCCTGTCAGCAAATTCCTCATGGAACTTATGCCACAATGACCCCTGCGCCAGCAGCACATCCGCGTTTTTCACCACATGTTCGGCAAACACAGCGGGCTTCAGCAACTCCCGCGCATTTCCCGCCACGGTCGCAATCGTGCATTGCCCCTCGGGAAACACCAGCACATACGACATGGCCGCCCGCGCCTGCACTCCCACCGGCATATGTTCCGGCACCAGCGCCACATGCGCCTGCGCCATCGCCTCGCGGATGATCTTGCTGTGCTCCCCCTCCCCCGCGATCCCCACAAAGCGCACATCCACCTTGTGCGGCATCAGCTTGGAAAGCGTCGTAAGCATATTGGCCGACGACCCTCCCGGCACCACTTCGTAATCCACCTGTGCAAACGCCTCGGCAAACGCCGTGGCCTGTTCTTCATTCAGCTGCGCCTTGCCCCCCGGCCGCAAATGATAGGCCTCCACCAGTGCTCCCAGCGCGGCATGTCCCTGCACGGGCGCAATTACATCGGCAATCAAAATGTCGCTGGTAAGAATGCGCGTCATGTGATCTGGAACGTGGGTTTTGCCTGCCCAACTCGCTCATGAGGGGCCTTCGCGCCATGCGGGCCATTCCCATTGCCATTAAAACTGTGGGCGTCACCATTGAAATGGCCCAGCCCCGCCTCGCCGTTATGCGCTTTGGGCTCAACCACCCGGCCTTCACGCTCGCGCAGATAGGCCGCCGCCATGGGCAGCTCGTCCTGCAGCGTGCCCGGCGGCAGCGCCCGCAATCCTCTCAGCCACTCCACGTTTTCCTTGGAGCAAACCTGCATCAGCATCCCGTGGCCATGTTCGCGCTCCACCTCTTCCGGTGTCACCCGCTTATGCGCCATCATATAAGTCAGCATACGCGAACCCGTCTCCACATCCGCCGCAGCCTGCACTTTGAACATTTCCTTTGTATCCACTTTCAGCTTTTCCTGGAACAGCCGCGTATTCTCGGCGCTCAGGCCGTCCATCACCGCGTTCATGCCGAAACAATCCACCACCTCTTTCAGGCGTGCCAGCGGCTTGTCCTCTTTTCCCCGCACCCCTGCCTTGCGTGACAGCAGGTATGCGCTCGCCTTGGCCAGCGAAGCATTTTCCTGGACAATGACCGGCCCGTTTTCACTGTTGACAGGCCTCAGCACCGGAAAGGCAACAAAAGCCTTATAGCCAAACTGTTCATCAGCCAGCGGTACCATTTCCGCAATCACCCTCGCCGTGCAGCCGATTGCCCTCATATCACGTGTAAACATCCCCGAAATGGCGCGCACCTCATCGCCCTGCTCCACGCCGTCAGCAATCCGGGTGGCGTTAAATATTTTGGCATCCACCAGTTTCCTGCTGAGCTTGCCCTTGTCTTTCCATTTCAGCTCTTCCCAGGTAAGGTCGTGCCGTTGAATGGCATACACATTATCCACCTCTCCGGTCGGCAGGTAGCCATGTGCCAGCAGCGGCGCATCCGCGTCAAACTGTTTTGCTCGCTGGCGGTTTGGGCCTGAAACCCTTTCTGCCGCCTCGATAGAGGATAAAATCTTGCCTAAATGGCTCATGCTTAAACCAACACTTCCGGATTATGGTTTAAAGCATAACATAAAAACGTAACGGGAAAGTAAAACTGCCTGCATTAACCGCCACGCCGTTTACCTTTACCGCCTGAATTACCGCCGTTCGCAGCCAGGCCTGAACCCTTGCCGCCACCAGAGCCCGAAGTACTGCTGCCAAGATTTGCGCCGCCGCTGGCGCCCGTACTGCCGGAACTGCTCGCCCCCGTACCGCCAAACCCGGTGCCGCCCGTAGTCCCGCCGCCCACAAAGCCACCCGACGTAGTTCCGCCGGTGCTGCTGCCCACAAAACCGCCAGAGCTTGTGCCACCCGTACTGCCGCCCACAACTCCGCTACTAGTGCCGCCCACAACTCCGCTGCCGGAGCCGCTGCTTGCCGCTCCTTCGCCGCTGCTGGTTGTGCCCGCTTTTCTGCCCCCGCCACCCTTCCCGCTTCCGCTGTTGCCAGAGCTGCTGCTGGTGCTACCGCTGG
>JANYCJ010000204.1 GCA_025360345.1 Alphaproteobacteria bacterium
AGCGTAAGCTTGCCCGAATCGATCTGGAACTTCACCGCCCGCGATTTCTCGGTGGAAATCACCGAAACACGGTCAACCGCCTGCCGGAAAGCCTTGCAGTCCACTTCCATGATCTTGTCATTGTTCACCGGTATCACCCGCTCATAATCCGGGAAATTCCCGTCGATCAGCTTGGAAACCAGCACCGCGTTGTTATACACAAACCGGATCTTGGTGTCGGAAAGCGAAACGGCCACATCGCCATCGCCTTCTTCCAGCAGCTTGCGCAGCTCATGGATACATTTGCGCGGCACGATCACGCCGGGCATGTTCTCCGCGCCTGCAGGCAGCGCCACTTCAATCCGCGCCAGCCGGTGCCCGTCGGTCGCAACCGAGCGCAGCACCCGCGCATCGCCCGAGCCTGCCGGGTGCAAATAAATACCATTCAGGTAATACCGCGTTTCCTCCGTGGAAACCGCGAAGCTCGGCTTATCCACCAGCGAAAGGCACTCCGCCGACTTCAGCGTGAAATTATGCGAAAGCTCGCCTTCCGCCATCACCGGGAAATCCTCCACCGGCAAGCACGCCAGCGAGAACCGCGACTGCCCGCTGCGGATGCTCACCTTGCTGCCGTCGTCGCTTTCCGTAATTTCCACCTGCGCGCCTTCCGGCAGCTTGCGCACGATGTCATAAAACGTGTGCGCCGCCAGCGTAAGCGACCCCGGCTTGCTCACCGCCGCCTTGGTTTTCTCCACGATGGCCAGGTCCATGTCGGTGGCCGTAAGCGACACCGTGTCCCCCTTGGCGTCAATCTTCACGTTAGACAACACCGCGATAGTGCCGCGTTTTTCAACAACGGACTGCACATGCCCAAGGCTCTTGATGAGATTCGCGCGCTCGATTACAAATTGCATATAATTATGAATACCTTAATTAATTGAGGCCTGTACTATAAAACCAAGCATCGCCACTTGCAAATAAATCTTAAGCGAATTGCAAACCCGCCCTGTCCCCTGGGCTGTTAAAAGCTCTGTGGCGGCGGAATCAGGCCTTTTCCACCCACGCCCGTCAGCATTTCGCCCGCCTCGTCCATCACCGTGAAACGAATCCCCCGCGATACATTCTTCTGCCCTTATATATGCGCCTGCTGGATCCGCTTGAACGAAATATCCTCGTGCGAATCATCCTTGCGTAAAACAAACATTAAAAAACCTTCCTGTTAACTTTCCAGCCCCAGCGCCGGGTTTTCCGCGCGCATGGGCGGCATATAATTGGCTCGCGCATGTGCCGGTTGTTTGATAGAGGCATAAATCTGCTTTTCCGCTTCCATCAGCAGCACCCCGCCTAAAAAGGGGCATATCAGCCGCCCGATCTTTTCACACTTGGCCGCCGCTCGCCATAAAAACCGCAACTGTATCGGCGGCATGAACAGCGCCGAAGAAGATTCCGTCACGGTAAACTGGTGCTCACTGAGCACATGCCGCATCTGCGCCATGCTGAATGGCCGCCCATACCCAAATGGCGTGCGCGAGTTGCGGCACCAGAACCCCGCCCTGTTCGGCACGATAATAAGCACCCGCCCCCCCGGCGTCAGCACCCTCCACATCTCCTCGATCATCCACGAAAGCTGCTCCGTGTTTTCAAAACTATGCAGCGCCATGATCCGGTTGATGCTGTTCTCCCGGAACGGCAGCTCAGACTCATGGCCAAGGAACACCACATTCCCGTCTTGCGGCGGCCAGTACGCAGCCCCCTGCTCGGCGGGCATACACACGCTCACCACCGCCGCTTCCGGCAAATAATGCTCAAGATACGGCGTGCAATACCCGATTCCCAGCACCACGTCGCCCTTCGCTCCCGGCCACAGCGCGTGGATGCGCCTGCCGATAAACCGGCAGATATCCTGCCCGAACCGCGTGGCATAAAACTGGCGTAGCGTCACAATATCGGGAGCGAACATGATCTATTGACTTTGCGCATTATCCTGACACAAAGATAAGCCGCATTATCTATTGGAATCAAGTGGTGTTACGACTTTTATTCATAAGCCTGCTGTTGCTCGTCACTACCCCGGCCTTCGCCGCCGACGACACCCATGCCCGCTCAGCCTTCCTTTTCGCTGATAAGCAGGACTGGCCGAATGCGCTTGGCCACGCCCGCGCCAGCGGCGACACGGCCTTGGTAAAGCTCATCACCTGGGAATACATCTTAGATAACAACTCCGGCGCCACCTTCCCCGAAATCGTCCGCTTCATCGACGACAACCCAAAATGGCCCGAGCAGAAGCGCCTCCACATCCGCGCCGAACAGGCCCTGCGCGACGACACCGTCCCCGACCACGACATCATCGCCTGGTTCGGCGACGAAAAACCCCTCACCGGCGTCGGCAAAATGGCCCTCGCCGAGGCGCTGCGCCGTGGCAAGCTCGCCACGCAGGACAAGCTGAACGAAATCATCCGCGACGCCTGGCGCACCGGGGACTTCGACGAAGCGCAGGAAAAAATCATCTACGGCAATTATGGCCGCCTCTTCACCGATGCCGACAACATCGCCCGCGTAGACCGTATGCTCTGGGAAGAAAAAACCGGCCCCGCCAAGCGCAACCTCGCCCACGTGCCGGATAACTACGCCAAGATGTTCAAGGCCCGCATGGCGCTCATGAGCAACAGCAAGCTCGCCAACGTGCAGGTCGCCCTCGTCTCCTCCGCCCTGAAAAACAACCCCGGCCTCCTCTACGACCGTATGCGCTACCGCGCACGCAAGGATGATGACAAGGGCGTGCGCGAAATGCTCAGCCTCGCCCCCGCCTCTCCGCCCTACCCCGAAAAATGGTGGCGCTACCGCGAAATTCAGGTGCGCGAATCCATCGCCGAAAAGAAATACGCCGATGCCCTTAAACTCCTGTCCAAGCACGGCGACCTCGAAGGCGCCAGCCTCGCCGATGCCGTCTGGCTGCAAGGCTGGATCAAGTGCGAATTTCAGGACCGCGCCAAATCCGCCTACGAAGATTTTGCGGGCCTGTATGAAAAAGTGCACTACCCCGTAAGCCGCTCCCGTGCCGCCTACTGGGCCGCCCGCGCTGCCATGCGCAGCGGTGACAACAGCGCAGCCAACATCTGGTACGGCCACGCCGCCACCTATTCCACCACCTTCTACGGCCAGCTCGCGCTGGTAAAACTCGGCGGCAATACCCCGCTGGCCTTCCCCTCCGCACCCCAGATCAGCAGCGAGGACAAGCGCGAATTCGAGCGTGACGATGTCGTGAAAGCCATCCGCCTCGCCATGCAGTATGACAGCTTCGCCCTCGCCAACCGCATCCTCGCCGACATGATCGAAAACGGCGACGATGAAGCCCAGATGGCTCAGCTCGCCGACCTCGGCACCAAGGCCGGATACCCTTACTTAAGCGTCCGCGCCGCCAAGAAATCCCTCCAGCAGAACGTGGTGCTCATCGGCGCGGGCTACCCCCTCATCGCCACCCCGAAAGACAACCCCCTTGAGCGCGACCTCACGCTGGCCATTACCCGTCAGGAAAGCGAGTTCAACCCCAGCGCCGAAAGCCCCTCCGGCGCCCTCGGCATGATGCAGCTCCTCCCCGGCACCGCCAAGGAAGTCGCCCGGAAAAACGACCTCCCCTATTCCCTCGCCAAATTGAATGAGCCCCAATACAACATGACCCTCGGCAGCCACTACCTCAAGCGCCTCATAGACAGCTACGACGGCTCCTACGTCCTCGCCATCGGCGCATACAACGCCGGCCCCGGCAACGTCCGCAAATGGATGCAGTCCTTCGGCACGCCGGATAACGACGTGGACAAAGCCGTGAACTGGATTGAAAAAGTCCCCTTCTCCGAAACCCGCAACTACATCCAGCGCGTGCTGGAAAACCTGCAGGTCTTCCGCGCCCTCAATGGCAAAACCCAGCTTGGCCTCGCAGCGGATCTTAAGCGTTAGTTAGTAGGTTCCGCCCCGCGTCCTGCAATTATACAGGTCGTCGTCCGTGCAGCCGTTCACCGTAGGCGGCGGAATATAATAGCTGTCATTTTCCTTGCGGTAATTGTCCCGCGCAATGCGCGCATAATCAATGTCGGACCACACATCCCCGCCTTCTTTAGCGCAGGCGCCCAGCATGAGCAAACCCATGCACAGCAAAAGAGTGGAATTTTTCATAAGCGGCTGCCCTTCGCAGGTAACGTAAGCGCCAGCAGTATACCCCCGCACACGGCAGATGCAAGCGAACCCAGCAGCACCCCCAGCCGCGTCGCCGTCATCGCTTCTCCCCCGCCAAAAGCCAGCGTCCCGATGAACAGGCTCATCGTAAACCCGATACCCGCCACCATGCACACCCCGTAAAATTGCCCCCAGCTCGCCCCCTGTGGCAGCTTCGCCGCCCTAAGCGCGATCATCACCGCCGCCGCCCCGAAAATCCCGAATTGCTTGCCCGCGAAAAGCCCTATCATAATCCCCTCTGAAACCGGCTGCCGCAACGCCGCAAGGTCAAGCCCCGCCAGCGGCACCCCCGCATTCACAAATACAAAAAGCGGCGTCACCACGAACACCACAAACCCGTGCAGCCGGTGCAGCACCGCCTTGCCCATTGGCAGCGGCATCACCATCCCCAGCGCCACGCCCGCAAGCGTCGGGTGCACTCCCGAAGAAAACATCGCCACCCACAACGCCGCCCCCGCCAGCAAAAACGGCGTCATCACCCCCACGCTGCGCGTATAGGCCACCAGCACCGCCATCAGCCCCGCCGCCATGCATAGCGCCTGCACCGAAAGCCCGGAAGTATAAAAAAGCGCGATCACCGCAATCGCCATCAAATCATCAATCACCGCCAGCGCCATCAGGAAAATCCGCAGGCTCGCAGGCAGCCTCGTGCCGAACATGCCCACCACCCCCAGCGCAAACGCTATATCCGTGGCCATCGGCACCGCCCATCCCCGCATCGCCTCCGTGCCGCCATTATACAGTGTGTAAATCAGCGCCGGGCACACCACGCCCCCGCACGCCGCCGCCACCGGCAGCAGCGCCTGCCCCCAGCTGGAAAGCTCCCCCTCCCGGATTTCGCGCTTCAGCTCAATCCCGATCACCCAAAAAAACAGCGTCATTAACCCATCGTTAACAACCACCGCCACCCCATGCCCGTGCAGCTGGTTATAATAAGCGCAAACCGGGCTGTTAGCCGCCGCCATCCCCAGCACCGCCATAACGGCCAGCACCACGCTGCTGGCCTTCTCAGTCTTAAAATAGTCGCGGACAAAGACAAACATAATAGATTTTTAATAGTATTATCCGCTTCAATGCCACCCAAATTTCGCGCTATCAATGTTTTGTTTACCATTCCATGACATGGTGCTAAACGTCGAATTATCTTCATTTCTACCAAGGAGTATACCCCATGGCCGCCCCCGATAAAAAACCAGCCGCCCCCCATAAAATGGCCACCCTCACCATCGACGGCAAAACCGTGGAATTCCCCATCTCCGATGGCGTGGAAGGCCCGAGTGTGTTCGACATCTCCAAGCTTTATGCAGAAACCGGCACCTTCACGTTCGACTCCGGCTTCATGT
>JANYCJ010000207.1 GCA_025360345.1 Alphaproteobacteria bacterium
GTGAGGCCAGACCCGCTAGATGAGGCGCTGCCGGAATTCCTGCCGATCCCGGGGGAAAAAGCGGCCATTGTACTGAAGGGCGAGAAGAAGCGCAAAAGTGATGACCAGACAACAGTGAAAAATGGGCGGGAAGCGCGGCGCATCTGGCTGGTGGAACCGGCGAAGGAATTGCCCGCCGATACGCATGTGGTGCTGAAGCTGGAGCCGGGGCTGGTTTCAGCGCTGGGTGAGCAGCCGAGCGTGGAGGCGCGCGATGAGGTTGCGTTCGATACGTATCCGGCTTTTAGCTTTCTGGGGGTGAAGTGCACGGATAACGAAGATGCGCCCATCTGGATTCCGGCGGGGCAAAAGCCGGAAGCCAAGTGCAACCCGATGCGAGGCGTGCAGTTTTCGTTCAGCGCGCCGGTGGACCGGGCTCATGCCGCGAAAATGCTGAGCTTTACGCCGCTGGTGGGCGGGTGGAGCAACGCGGTGGACGATGACGAGGCGATGGACGATTCCAGCGCCGAGGGGCGGGTGGGCTACCAGTACCGCGCGCCGCATGTGAAGGGTAATACGTACCAGCTATCGCTGCCCAGCGGGCTGAAGGCGGCGCAGCTGTATTCGGCAACGTCGCGGGTGGAGACGATGCATTGGTGGGAGCGGCTGTGGCGGTGGCTGCGCTCGTGGGTCGGGCCGGTGGAACCGGTGGAGCCGCGCGATATTTTCGGGCGAGAGCTGAGAACGCCGCTTTCGGCGCAGTTTGAAACCGGGCACCGCAACCCGAATTATGTGCTGGATTATTCCGATGCGGTGCTGGAAAGCAACGTGGATAGCGAGCTACCGCTTTATGTGAATAATTTGCAGAGCTACCAGTTCAGCTACCGCTCGTTCATGGACGGCTATATCGGCGATTCGCGCAGCTTAAGCCGGGATGTGCCGGAGGTGAAGGACGTGCAGTTCGCGGTGAAATTCGGATTGCGCGATATTTTGAAAGGCAGGAGCGGAGCGGTGTATGGCATGGTTTCCACCACGCCTTATGTGCATGAGCCGCAGCGGCTTTTCGCGGAGGTGAGCCCCTATCAGGCGCAGGTGAAGCTGGGGCATTTCAGTTCGCTGGTGTGGGTGACGAACCTGAAAACCGGCGAGCCGGTGGCAGGGGCGAAGGTGGGGCTGTTCACGCAGGCATTCACCGAGCTGCACAAGCCGGAGCATTATGACGCGCAGGCGGTGACGGACGAGGACGGCGTGGCGGTGCTGCCGGGCACGGAAACGCTGGATGCGGATTTATCGGTGATGGCGCATTACCGCGACGATGAAACGCATTTCTTCGTGAAAGTGTCCAAGGGCAACGAGATGGCGCTGGTGCCGCTGAGCTATAATTTCATGGTCAATAATTACCGCGCTTCGGGCAGCGATTCGGTGTATCCGTCCAACAAGCAGCGTTATGGGCATATGCATACGTGGGGGATGACGGCGCAGGGAATTTACCGTGCGGGCGACACGATCCAGTATAAGCTGTATGTGCGCAACCAGAATGACGACGGGTTCGTGCCGCCGCCGGGCAAGGGCTACAGCCTGAAGGTGATCGACCCGATGGGCAAGGTGGTGCACGAGGTGAAGAAGGTGGCGCTTTCGCCATTTGGCGGGTTTGCGGGGGAATTCGCGGTGCCCAAGGGTGCAGCAGTGGGCTGGTACCAGTTCAAGCTGGTGGCGCATTTTGCGAAGAAGTCCGACTCGGATGTGGATGTGAGCGAGGAGCGCGAAGATTTGGGGCCGGATGGGCGCGAGGATGCACTGGCCGATGACGGTGATGCGGGCAACGCCAGCCTGCTGCCGATGCGAGTGCTGGTGAGCGATTTCACGCCGGTGCCGTTCAAGGTGCGCAACCAGCTGAACGGCGACCATTTCAAGGCCGGGCAGATGGTGGAGGTGAAGACCAATGCCGAGCTGCATTCCGGCGGGGTGTATACGGATGCAGCGGCACGGGTGACGGCGGTGCTGGACAGCGCCATGTTTGTTTCCAAGAACACGGCGGTGAAGGATTTCCAGTTCGATAGTTATGCGGGTGAAACGCCTTCGCAGCAGGTTTTCCAGAAAATAAGCAAGGTGGATGACAAGGGCGAGCTGGCGCTGGGATTTGCCATGGGCAGCCCGAATGTGGTGTTTGGCACGCTGACGGTGGAAAGCGCGGTTGCGGACGACCGGGGCAAATATGTGAGCACGCAGAGCCGGGTGGACTACACCGGCGTGGACCGGCTGGTAGGGCTTAAATCCACCCAGTGGCTGTATGAGGTGGGCAAGCCCGCGACGTGCAGTATGTGGTCGTGGGTGACGACGGCAACCCGGTGGCGGGGACGGATGTTTCCATTGCGGTGGAGCATGAGGTGAGCAAGTCGGCGCGGGTGAAGGGCGCGGGCAATGCGTATCTGACGGAGTATCACATGGAGTGGGAAAATGCCGGCGGATGCGCGGGCAACTCGAAGAATGCGCCGCTGGAATGCGGGTTCACGCCTGCTGTGGCGGGCTCTTACCGGGTGGTGGCCTCGATCAAGGACAGCCAGGGGCATGACCACAGCACTACGCTGAACCTGTATGCCACGGGGAAGGATTATGTGTCTTGGGACGATGATGGCGACACGGGGTTGAGCATTGTGCCGGAGAAGGCGGATTATAAGGTGGGGGACACGGCGCGGTTTTTGGTGAAAAACCCCTATCCGGGTGCACGGGCGCTGGTGACGGTGGAGCGGTACGGGGTGATCGACCATTTTACGCAGATTTTTGATAGCAGCACGCCGGTGGTGGAACTGCCGATCACGCCGGATTACCTGCCGGGGTTTTATCTTTCGGTGGCGGTAATGTCGCCGCGGGTGGAAAAGCCGCTGGGCGAAGGGCAGGTGGACCTTGGCAAGCCCGCGATGCGCATGGGCTATGTGACGATGCAGGTGAAAGACCCGTTCAAGGAAATGGCGGTGACGGCGAAGGCGGACAAAGAGGTGTATAAGCCGCGTGAAACGGTGACGGTGCATTTGCACGCGGAGCCGAAGCAATCTTCCAAGAATGAGAAAACGGAAATCGCCGTAGCGGTGCTGGATGAGTCGGTATTCGATTTGATTGCGGGGGGGAAAACGGCGTTTGACCCCTATGCGGGTTTTTACAAGCTGGACGGGCTGGATTTGCGGAATTACAGCTTGCTGTCGCGGTTGGTGGGGCGGCAGAAGTTCGAGAAGAAGGGCGCGAATCCGGGCGGCGACGGGGGCGCGGATTTGAACATGCGTTCGCTGTTTAAATTTGTGAGTTACTGGAATGCTTCGCTGGTGACGGATAAGAACGGCGATGCGACGGTGAGCTTTGAAGCGCCGGATAATCTGACAGGGTGGCGGGTGCTGGCGATTGCCACGACGCCGACAGACCGGTTTGGTTTGGGTGAGGCGAATTTCAAGGTGAACCGGCCCACGGAAGTGCGCGGGGTGATGCCCAACCAGGTGATGGAGGGCGATACATTCGACGCGGGCTTCAGCGTGATGAACCGCACGGATGCCACGCGCACGCTGAAGGTGAAGGTGGTGGTGGAGGGGAATGTGGGGGCGTCCGCGCCGGTACTGGAGAAGGAAATCACGCTTGCGCCGTATAAGCGCGAGGTGGTGCAGATGCCGGTTGCGACGCGGACGGTGGCGGCGGAAGATGCGGAAGGAAAGCTGCATTTCACGGTGAGCGCGCAGGACGATACGGATGGGGATGCCACGGTGCTGGATGTGCCGGTGAAGAAGCGGCGCAGCCTTGAGGTGGCCGCGAATTACGGTACGACAACGGAAAAGAAGGCGACAGAGAGCGTGCTGTTCCCACCAGGGATGCTGGAGGATGTGGGGGATATCAGCGTGGTGGCGACGCCTTCGGTGATCGGCAATGTGGCGGGGGCGTTCAAATATATGCGCGACTATCCGTATATTTGCTGGGAGCAGAAGCTTAGCAAGGCGGTGATGGCCTCCCATTATGGCAAGCTGAAGGCCTATTTGCCGGAATCGGTGGTGTGGGACAAGGCGGAAGATTTGCCGCAGGCGACGCTGGACGAGGCGGTGGCGTTCCAGGCGCCCAATGGGGGGATGTCGTATTTTATCGCCCAGGATATTTACGTAGACCCTTATTTAAGCGCGTATACGGCGATTGCGTTTCACTGGATGCGGGAGGCGGGGTATGCCGTGCCGGAGCAGGTGGAGACAAAGTTGCATACGTATTTAAGCGGGCTTTTGAAGAATGACGCGGTGCCGGAGTTCTATTCCGAGGGCATGACATCGACGGTGCGGGCGGTGGCGCTGGCGGCGCTGGCGGAACAGCAGAAGGTGGGGCTGGCAGACCTTGAGCGGTACTGGCCGCATGTGCACGACATGTCCTTGATGGGGAAAAGCTATTTCCTGCAGGCGGCGATGGCGGTGAAGGGGGGGGATAAATACCTTGATGCGGGGGCGAAGATGATCCTTGCGCAGTCGAACGAGACGGGGGGGAAATTCACCTTCAATGAAACATGGGACGATAGCTATTCGCGGATACTGGCCACGCCGATGCGGGATAACTGCACGGTGCTTGACGCATTTGTGAAGCTGGCGGGGCGCGACGAAGGCGAGGCACTGGTGGGCGACGTGCCGTTCAAGTTAGTGCGCAGCATTACGCAGACGCGGGGCGGGCGCGATTTCTGGGCGAACACGCAGGAGAATATTTTCTGTATGCAGGCGCTGATTGATTACGCGAAGGTGTATGAGAAGGATAAGCCCGCGATGAAGGTAACAGCGGCGCTGGACGGAACGGATTTCGGCGAAGCGGCGTTCAGGGATATTCGCGACAAGGCGGTGACGATGAGCAGGCCAGTGCAGGCAGGGGATGCGGGCAAACATGCCACGGTGGAGATTGCACGCGAGGGCACGGGCAGGCTGTATTATGCCACGAGGCTGGCTTACGCGATGCCGGTGGAGCAGAGCAAGGCTGCGAATGCGGGCATCGAAATTTCACGCGAATATAGCGTGCAGCGCGATGGGAAATGGCAGCTGCCGGCGGGGGCGGAAGGTGAGACTTCGATTGCGCGCGGGGAGCTGGTGCGGGTAGATCTGTATCTCTCGGTGCCTGCGGCGCGGAATTTTGTGGTGGTGGACGACGCGGTGCCGGGCGGGCTGGAGCCGGTGAACCGGGAGCTGGCCACAACTTCCACGGTGGATGCGGCGAAGGGAGACTTCGAGGCGGCGGGGGGATCGCTGTGGTTTAAGTATACGGACTGGCAGCAGTTTGGCGTGAGCCGCTGGAATTTCTACCACCAGGAATTGAGGCACGATAGTGTGCGCTTCTATTCGGATTATCTGCCCGCGGGGCATTATCATCTGTCTTACGCGGCGCAGGCGATTGCCACGGGGCATTTCGCGGCGCTGCCGACACTGGCGCAGGAAATGTATGACCCCGATGTATACGGAAAAGGGGCGGGGCTGAAGCTCAATGTGGGTGAAGCGAGCTCGCCGTGAAAACGGGCGGTGCAGTCCGGCGGTTTTCGACCGCAATGGTATGTGGGGCGGTGGGGCTTGCCGTGGTAACGGTTTGCCAGCTGCACCGGCCAGAACTGGAACTGGCGAACGCGGAGGACACGCGTTTTCAGGTGCTTTCACGCGAGGGGACGCCGCTGGCGGTTTCTTACCAGTCGCGGTTTAATGTTCTGGGCAATGTGCCGCTACATGCGCTGCCGGAGCTGCTGCGGCAGGCGATGGTGACTTCCGAGGATAAGCAGTTTTTTGCGCATGGCGGGGTGGACTGGCCGGCGCGGTTCAGCGCGGTGTGGCAGAATATCCGCGCGGGAAAGGAGGTGCGGGGCGCGAGCACGATTACCGAGCAGGTGGTGCGAATTCTCAGGCCAAGGCCGCGCACGCTGTGGTCGCGCTGGCTGGAGGGGTGGGAGGCGATGTGGCTGGAGGCGCATAGCAGCAAGGGCGAGATTCTGGAGTTTTACCTGAACCAAGTACCTTATGCCGCGCAGCGGCGGGGTGTGGTGCAGGCGGCACGGTATTATTTCAACCGTGATGTGGACACGCTGACGCCGAAGGAAATGCTGGCGCTGGCGGTGCTGCCGCGCGCACCGGGGGTGCTGGACTTATACCGTGACGCGGCGCTGGTGATGCCGGCGGTGATGCGGCTTGCCGATGCGATGAAGGCGCGGGGGGAACTTTCCGATGACAGCTATGCGCAGCTGAAGGAAGAGGCGCTGGTGCTGGAGCCGGCGGAGGGGCTGGTGGAGGCTTCGCATTTCATCGCCTATGTGCGGGGCACGGTGCCGTACCGCTTGAGCGACAAGGGTGTGCTGGTGACGACGCTGGATGCGGGGCTGCAACGCACCGCGCAGCATTTGCTGGATGAGCGGGTTGAGGCGCTGGCGAAAAAGAACGTGCATAACGGCGCGGTGCTGGTGGCAGACCATGGCAGCGGGGAGATACTGGCATGGGTGGTGGCGGGCGCGGGCAGCGACAAAGCGGGCGCGGCGATTGACGCGGTGCGGAGCCCAAGGCAGCCGGGGTCTTCGATGAAGCCATTCCTTTATGCGCTGGCGCTGGATTTGGGATGGACGGCGGCGACAATGCTGGACGATGCGCCGCTCTCGGAAGCGATTGGCACGGGGCTGCATGATTTCCATAATTACAGCCACCAGTTTTACGGGGCCGTGACATTGCGCGAGGCGCTGGGCAATTCGCTTAATATTCCGGCGCTGAAGACGGTGGCGTTTGTGGGGCCGGAACATTACCTTAACACGCTCCATGCGCTGGGGTTCAAAAGCCTGACGCAGAGTGCGGATTTTTACCGCGAGGGGCTGGCATTAGGGAATGGCGAGGTGAGCCTTCTGGAGATGGTGCAGGGCTATGCGGCTCTGGCGCATCACGGTGTGTTCCGCGAGCTTACGGCGCTGGCGCAGCCGCCTTACATGCGGGAGGAGCGGCGGGTGTATTCGGATGAGGCGAGCTCGCTGATCGGCAATATTTTGTCAGACCCGTTTGCGCGGCGGAAAGAATTCGGCGGGGGGAGCGTGCTGAACCTGCCGGTGCAGACGGCGGTGAAAACGGGCACATCCAATGATTACCACGACGCGTGGGTGATGGGGTTTAACGCGCATTACACGGTGGGGGTGTGGATGGGCAACCTCGACAACGCGCCGATGGACGGGGTGACAGGCTCTATCGGCCCGGCGCTGGTACTCAGGGCGATTTTCGCGGAGCTGGAGCAGCGCGGTGTTTCAAGGCCGCTGTATTTAAGCCCGGCGCTGGAGGCGCGGGATGTGTGCGCGCAAGGCAAGGAATGTTTTACGCATACGGAATTTTTCAAGGCTGGCACGGAGGCTGCGCCGGTGGAAGTGAAGGCGGTGGGGAAGGTGGCGCTGGTGCGGCCTTCGGAAGGGCTGCTGATGGCGTATGACCCAAGGGTGCCGGCGCAGGCGCAGGCGTTTGAGTTCGTGGCGGAGGTGCCGGAGGGGCACAGGGTGGAGTGGCGGGTGAACGGGGAGGTGAAGGCGGTGACGGAGGGGGGGCATTATTTATGGCCGCTGGCGCGGGGGGCGCAGCGGCTGGAGGTGCATGAGCTGGGCGATGACGGCATGATGCTGTCTTCGGACAAGGTGCAATTCACGGTGAAGTGATTAGGCCATGTATTTAAGAACGCCCGCTGCCTGAGGCGGTGGCGGGAAGTGGCGGGGCGCTGGCGGTTTTGCGGGCGTTGGCGAGGGCAAGTTCGGAAGGCGGCTCATGCACGGCGGAAAGCGCGCCGCGGAGTTCTTCCATGAAATGCGGGGAGAACTGGCCACTCAGCACGGGGCTTTCCTGCATACGGGCGATGTATTCGCCCTTGCGGTCACGCGGGGTGGGGGAGATGGCGAGGCCGACGAGGCCGGGGTCTAGCGAGTAGGTTGGGACGAGGTCTACGGCGGTGATGTTTTTTTCCAGCCATGCGATTTTATCGTCGGAGATGCCTTTGCCATGCGGGTAAGCAATGTGGATGTGGCCTGCGTCTTCGGTGATTTTTACATTTTTGAAAAAATCTACGAGGGTTTCTTCCTGTTTCTGGCGCATGTCGGTGGCGCGGGTGCCGGTGGCCTTGATGGGGGGCAGGCCCATGATGGGGGCGAGGATGTTGGTGTTTTTGCGGGTGTAGGGCTCCCAGAGTTTTACGCTGCCGTCTTTTTCCACGGTGAGGCCGTTTAACACATGGGTGACGTACCACGGGTCGTAGCCTTTGGGCTGGGTGAAGACGCGGCGTTTGACCTCCATGGCTTCCGATTCATGGCGGGCTTGGGGATTTTCCAGACCATGCAGGGCGCCGGCGGCGATAATGTTTCCGAGCAGGGTCATGTTGTGGAGGTTGTCGTCTAGCACGAGGGGTAATTCGACGTGGCCTTCCTCGCCATTGCCGGCGATGCGCAGGGACATGGTGCGGGCGGGGCCGACGCTGACATTGGGCAGGCGGGGGCGCTCAAGGTCTTTTTTGCCGAAAAGAACGGGCGGGGACTGGCGGAGGGCTTGTGCCACGCCCTGCAGGCTATCGCGGCCGGTGGTTTTGAATTCCGGCTCTGCGGGATTGGTGATGTTCCTGCCGTCTTTCCACAGGCTGAAATTATAATGGTAACAATATTCGGAAGCGCGGCCGAGGTCGTAATCGGCCATGAGGGATTCGACCTTGTGAATGATTTTGGCATTGATGGCGGCGGTTTCGCGCGCGTCGTGGGTGTGAGTTTTGACTTCGAAGACATCGGGATTGTCGTAATAAGAAAGGGCTTCGCGCTCCGGATAATATTTCAGGGGATGGGGCTGGATGAGGGGGACGATATCCTTGTCGTTTACGAGTTCGTGGAACAACACTTCGCGGGCGTTGAGCTTGCTGTATATTTTACGCTGCTCCACGAGCGCCATGCGGCTCATGCCGTCTTCGGCTTCTTCAATGCGCCTGTCAAAGGCGGCGAGGCCTTTTTCTTTCTGGCGTTCCCAGTAAAGCTTGCCATGCTTATCGTGGGGGGCGCCGGGGAGGGGGAATTCGTGGAGGACGATCTCGATTTCGAGGCCGTTGCGGATATCGGTGATGCCTTTGGTTTTCAGTTTCGCGAGGAGGCGGTCATGCTCGGATTCGAGCAGGGCCTTATCCATATAAAAGGCGGGGGAGTTGGAGGCCAGCGGCGCGAGGATGGCGGGGCGCGGTGAGGGCTCGGACAGCAGTGCCAGGATATCATCTTCTTTCATCACCATTTCCCGCAGATTCAGCAGCTCTCAGGGTAGCAGCAATACTTTAACATATATTAAGCAGGGGGTGTATGGGCTTTTTTACTAGCAAGTGGCTGAAAAAGCGTGATTTCAGAAGCCGAAGAAATGGAGGGTGTGGAGAAATACCCATTCCAGCAGATGGTACATCAAAGCGAGGCTGACGAGGCTGAATATGATGGCCAGCAAGGCGAAAAGGCCGTCGCGCTCCAGCATGGCGATGGCGAGGAGGGAGATGGAGAAGCCGGGGAGGAAATTGCCGCCGACAATGGGCAGCGAGAGGATAAACGCCATGATGGCGATGATGACGCCGATGAGGCGCTCGCCGCCATTGCTGCAGAAGAGGCCGAGGCGGGGGTGGAGGAATTTTTCAAGGCGGGCAACATAGGGGATGGATTTGCCGATGATCTTGCTGAGCAGGCCCTGCGATATTTCCTTATGTGCGACTTTTTTGGGGAGCCAGATGCTTTCTTTGCCCCAGACCATTTGCAGTGAGATGATGAGAATGGGGATGCCGGTGAGGGTGGACAGGCCGGGAATGCCGGGAAGGGGAAGGGAATTCGGCAGGGAGAAGATGAGGATGCACAGGGCGAAAGAACGGTCGCCAAGAAGGGTGATGAAATCGCGAACTGTGATTGCCTCTTCCTTCAGGCGAAGGTTGATATCTGTTAGGAGCTGGCTGGCTTTGCTGTGCGGCATCGGGATTCCGGGCAAGTCTATATGATAATTTTACGATGAAGATGCTAGCGTGGTTAGCAATAAAGAATATAGGTGGAATTGCGCCACAACGATAAGGATTGCCGATTTTGCGGATTTTAATGGGGAATTTGGGGTATTTGCGGGGGATCAACGGAAGCATTGCGCATCACATTGCCTATGCGCACCGGCATTTTTATTGCTCGGCGGCGGCGCAGGCCAAGGCGATTGGGCAGTTGAAGGCGATTATCCAGCAGGAAGACCCGGATGTGTGCTGCTTCGTGGAGATTGACCAGGGGTCGGGGCATTCGGCGCATTTGAACCAGCTGGAGCATATGCTCAACGAGCAGTACCGGTTTTTCGACATTGAGAATAAATATGGCGCGGGAAGCGCCTTGCGGAATTTTTCGCTGACGCGGGGCAAGAGCAACGCGTTTATTTCGCGTGTGGAATTACCTTTTGAGCGCTTAAGTTTTGCGAATGGGACGAAGCGGCTGATATATAAGCTGCAGCTGGCGGAGGGGCTTACACTGTTCTTCGCGCATTTTTCGCTGAAGCGAAATGTGCGGGTGCTGCAGCTGGCGCAGATACGGCAGATGATTCGCGATACGCCGGGGGAGGTAATCTTCCTCGGCGATTTCAATATTCTTGACGGATTGAGCGAGCTGACGCCGCTACTGCATGACCGTCTGGTGCTGATGAACAAGGAAGACCAGGCGACGTTCCGTTTCGGGCGGACGCAGAAATTGCTGGATATCTGCATCTGCACACCGGGGATTGCCCCGCAGGTGGATTTGCGCGTGATCGCGCAGCCTTATTCCGACCATGCGGCGTTGCTGGTGACGCTGGCTTAATTGTTGGTGGCCGGCGGGTTTCCTTCGAGGAAATGGCCGAAGGCTTTAAGCCGGTGGATGCGGTCGCAGATGATTTTCAGGATGGCGAGCATGGGGGTGGCGAGAATGGCGCCGGGAAAGCCCCACATCCAGTACCAGAAAATGAGGGCGAGGATGACGAGCACGGGGTTTAACGTGAAGCGCTGGGCGAGTAGCATGGGGGTGATGAAGGTGGATTCCGCCGCGTGGGTCACATAATAGCAAATCAGGGGGAGGAAGACATTGCCGTCGGTCAGGGCGATCATGCTGGCTATGAAGAGGGTGGCGCCCATGACAAGGGGACCGGCAATAGGGATATAATTCATAAGGAAAGCCAGCGTGCCCCAGAGCATGGGGTCGCCCAGGCCGGTGAAATAGGCGACGAGGGCGGTGACGATGCCCACGGCGGCGTTCATGCTGGAAATGGTGAAGAGGTAATGGGCGATATCACGCTCGACCTGCTGGGAA
>JANYCJ010000073.1 GCA_025360345.1 Alphaproteobacteria bacterium
ATTTTTTTGACCACAATCCCTCCATAGTGAACCTTTCTTCTCTGTTTATAACTGAAAAACAAGCAGTCTGCAAGAGCATCCTGTGCTCACTCTAAAAGCTTTACCTTTAATAGAAAATATGCTATAAATACCCCTGTCACCTAATACTTAGGTTTTGACCATAACACCATCTTTTGAAAAACAATACCCTACTGTAACCACCATTACTTACGACACCCAGACCAATACTCCCACCTCCGACACCATAGCCCGCGACCGCCTCGCCTCTGCCCGGCTCGCGCTGCTAAGTATGGATCATACCAAGCAAATTCCGCACTGACCTGTCATAGTCGTTGTCATAAAATATTAACATTACAGCTTTCAAGCATCTGCTACACTCGGTAGAATAGAAAACCGTTCTGTATGCATAGGTTGCTAAGTGCCGAAGAAACATCAAGCCCCACCAGAAGTCACCTACGGCGACGTTGTTAAAAACAACGTTGACAAAGGCATGGCCACCGGTATGCGCGCCGCATGGAAACGCGTGCGGGAATTCGGCGCGGGCAGCTTTTTCAAAGGCGCGGTCGTCACAGCCGTTGCCGTCATCGGCGTAAGCTTGCTGGTAGGCGGGTATATGGGCGCCACCGGATCACTGGAAGTTGGCCATTCCCTTGTCACCACCTTCGAAGAAGGCGCAGGCGCATTTATCAGCAAAGCCGTCGAGTTCCTGAGCAGCAGCTTAGGGCTGGCCACCATGGCAGCCGGCGGCGCAGGCTTCCTCGCCTCAGACATCATCCAGAACCAGAAAATGCAGGCAGCCCTTGAATCCGAGCGCCTCGCGCTGGAATATGAGCGCGCCCGGCAGGAAGGCAAAGACCGCAGCAAGCAGCGCGAAACCTCTTCCACCCGCGAAACACGCACTGAAACCCGGCACGAATCCCGGAAGGAAACCAGGCAGCCAGCTCCCGCTCCCGTCAAAGCGCATGGCGGCCTCGATGAAAACGGTATCTACGTGAAAGGCAGCGTGATAAAGAACGAAAAATTCTGCGCCGCCGAGCTGAAACGCCGCACCGAGCGCGAAACCCGCATTGAAACAGTCACGGTATAATCCATGTCTGAAGGCATTATCGCAAAAACGAAACGTCTGGTAAAAAGCTTCTTCGAAGGCGCCACCAAATCCGCCCCCATGACGTTGCTTTATTCCACCGCCGCTTTCGGCGCGTCAGCCGCCATGGCCGCCGCCACCGGCATAGACCCCCTGAATGTAAGCGCCGCCACCACCACCATGCTCGTCACCCGCGTCATGGGCAGCATGTTCATCGGTGCGGGCGTGGGCGGCGGCATGAATCTGCTGGCCGAGTTCAGCAAGCCCGACGCCCTTGTGGCAGCCGCCGACACGCCTTTAAAAACCCGCAACCTTGGTGGCAAATCCCCCGCCAAAGACCACGGCGTAGATCATGTCATGGTCCCCCCAACCCCCAATAGCCGCGACTCGCAGCGCGTCAGAGTCTGATGGAGCATCTATGCCTGAACTGAACCCGATGATTAAAAACAAGCCCTCCTTCGTCAGCTCCGTGCTAAGCGGCGTCGGCGGCTATATCAAAGGTGCCATTGCCGCCGGCATCGCAGGCGGCGTGGGCGGTGCAATCGTGGGGGCAGCCCTCGGCGGTCTGGCCCTCGCCACGGGCGGCGCGTCCACCATCGGCCTTGCATTGGCCGCCGTTGCCAGCTCCACTGTCAGCGGTGCAGTCATGGGCGCAGCCATCCTTGCCCCCCTTGGCGCGCTGGCAGGCCTCATCACCGGCGTGGTCCGCAGCCGCGAGCCCGAACAGGCCTCCGCCAAGGACATCATCAACGTTGCCAAAATCTCTTTCGCACAGGGCGTGCAGGTCGGCGCGAAAATGGAAAAAATGCACAGCGCCGGAAAATTCGAACAGGCCTATGTCGAAGAAAAAAACAAGCCCATGATTATGGCCGAGCGGCAAGTTTCCCACTAGTTACGCGTAAACTCAGCGCAATCTTCGCCACCACCTCGTCAAACATGGCAGCTGTCAGCCGGTTCGTATTAATATTGTATCGCGAGCAATGATAACTGTTCACCAGCTCCAGCCCGTTGTTGAGCTGATGCACCGCGCCATGCGCAAATTTAGCATATCCCGCCTTATGCCCCGCGGCCATCAGCACCGCGTTATGCGATACCAGCCCCAAGGACAAAACTGTTTTAAGCTGCGGCATCGCCGCCATTTCCCGCACCAGGAAGCTGTTGCAGGTCTTGATCTCGCTGGTCTCCGGCTTATTTTCCGGCGGCAGGCAGCGCACTGCGTTGGAAATCCGGCAGTTCACCAGCTGCAAATTATCTTTGAATTCCCCCGAAATCGCCTCTCCCCTAGGACTGCTATAGCTGCCCGTGGCAAACCCATTGCGCAGCAATGAAGCATATAAAATGTCACCCGCATAATCCCCCGTAAAAGGCCGTCCTGTAGCGTTCGCCCCCTGCAAGCCCGGCGCCAGCCCCACAATCAACAGCTCCGCGTCAATCCCCCCGAAAGAAGGAACCGGCGCATTGAAAAAGGTCGGGTAGTCCACCCTGTTTTGCTCCCTGAAAGCAACCAGCCGGGGGCATAACGGGCAGTCCGCTCCGGGCTGTCCGGTGGCAGGGTTGGGCTTGGCATTGGCGCGGCAAAGGCTCATAAACCCTCAGATAACGTGGAAAACCGCCCTTTTATTACATTTTTTTAGTTAATAATGCAATTAGGGCTTGAAAGGTTATAACACCCGCCTATATCAGGGTACACCAATTTACCGGCTGGCCCCATGACAGTATTGGGCCCCGGAAATGTTGAAACCAATAGTAGGAGTCTACGATATGAACATTAAGCCACTTGGCGACCGCCTTGTTGTTGAGCGCCTGGAACAGGAAACCAAAACCACCGGCGGCATCATCATCCCCGACACCGCGAAGGAAAAGCCTAAGCAGGCTAAAGTACTGGCCGTAGGCCCCGGTGCAAAAGACGAAAACGGCAAGCGCATCCCCATGGATGTCAATGTTGGCGACATCGTGCTGTTCACCCAGTGGGCTGGCAACGAAGTGAAAGTAGAAGGCAAAGACCTTCTCGTTCTCAAGGAATCCGATGTCATTGGCATCATCGAGAACACCAATTCCGGCAAAAAAGCCGCTTAATTAAACCGCAAACAGGAGACTTAATATGTCCGCAAAAGAACTCAAATACGGTTCTGACGCCCGCGAGCAAATCCAGCTTGGCGCTCAGAAACTTGCAAACGCCGTTAAAGTGACGCTTGGGCCCCGTGGCCGTAACGTCGTGATCGAAAAAGCCTATGGCGCTCCCCGCATCACCAAGGACGGTGTATCGGTAGCCAAGGAAATCAGCCTGAGCAACAAGTTCCAGAACATGGGCGCCATGATGCTGCGCGAAGTGGCCACCAAATCGGCAGACCTCGCTGGCGACGGCACCACCACCGCAACCGTACTGGCACAGGCCATTTTCACCGAAGGCTCCAAGGCAGTAGCCGC
>JANYCJ010000016.1 GCA_025360345.1 Alphaproteobacteria bacterium
TCTTTATGGACCTGCAAGAATCCGGCGCGTTTAAAGCGCTTAAAAAACGCGTGGATGATGGCACGCTTCACATTCTTGCGACGGGCGGAGTGGTGCGCGGGATGACTACCGCCACGACCAAATACCTGGCAAACCAACCCAATGTCTGCCTTGGTTATAATGCCCCCACTGCCGACCAGTCCAAACGCCTGGTCGGAGCATTGGAAAAAATCCTTGCCGACGTGGAGCGCAAGGAGAGTGATGCGCAGCGCGATGGCATTGATATGCGCAAAC
Source organism: Alphaproteobacteria bacterium (assembly GCA_025360345.1). GTDB lineage: Bacteria > Pseudomonadota > Alphaproteobacteria > Rickettsiales > SXRF01 > JANYBV01. The sequence goes on from JANYCJ010000016.1 coordinate 274, forward strand.
ATCCGATTGTGGTGGTTACCAAGCTGCAATCCTACCAGGTTACGCCCGATGAGCGCAAAATGCTTAAGCCCCTTATCAAGGGCCAAGTGGTGATGGTGCGCGACCCGCTGCGCACATGGGAATCGGTGCTTAAGAGCATGTTGGAAATCACCTCTGTGCATCATCCGCAACTCGGTGCCCGGGAAGTGGTTGTGCCGGGGCAAAAAAGCTGGGCTACGCCGCTGCTGGGCGCACTGGTGGAGACCACGAGCAAACAACGCGATTATAGCCTGCTGGGCGATGGTTTTGTCCGCTATTTCGGGAATGTTCCGGTGATGAACGACCCTGCCCTTAAGCGTGCGGCATGGGCCGAAGTGGTTAAAGATAAGGGGCTGGCGCAATGTGACGCCGATGCAAAGGCCTGTGGGTTTGCCGATTGGAAGACCATGACCGACCGCCATGCCGAGGTGATGGCGGCGGATTTCCATACCCTGCCCGCGCCGCTGCGCGAGCCGCTGGCGCTTCGCCGCTCCGGGTGGGAGGCGGTTAAGGAAATGGTGGGTGTGCTTGATGAGGCAAAAATTTCCTATATTGTTATCGACAGCCTTGATTTCCAGCAGGCTCCCAAAACCTGCCTTGACGAAATCGGCAAGCGTTTCGGCCTTGACTGGCAGACACCTACGGCGCATCAGAAAGAGGCATTTGATATTGGTTTTGATTCGAAAAAACGAGGGCCAGTGCACCATGCTTTTTTCCAAAACGTGGATGCGAAGGATGAGATAGACCCGCCCTCAGCTAAAGCGGCGCTGCCGCTGGAAAAGCTGCCGGGCTTTGTGCAGGCGCGCATAAAAGACGATTATAAAATCTACACCGACCTGCTTAAAAATCCCCACCGTTTCGTCCCGCCTGAACTATCTTCAGAGCCGCTGACGCGCATGATCGCAGGAAAACAAGGGGGCAAGAACGAACGCCTGATGGATTTTTACCCGACCACCTTGTTTGCGCAGGCCGCGGCGGAAGCCCACCCGCCGATCATACGCATGAATGCCATACGCAGCCAGCACCCGGAGTTTGCCGTGGTATACCGGATGATGGAAGGCCCGCACCAGGCGAAAGCCAGCGCCATGAATAAGGGGTGACTATGGAGGGAGCTTATGAACAGGTGGGCGGTTTATGCAGAAGCGGTAAACTGCGCCTGATAGGCATTACCTCGCCGGCGCGCTGCGCATCCACAACGCTGGAGGTGGCGCTGGCCGGAAATGTATCGGTGGACGGGCTGGTGAACCAGCCTTTCGGGTTATCGTATTACCATCCCGACGGGCGGAGGCCCAATGCCGAAGACCCTTATCATCCACCTGCCGACCGGGAGGGGCTGGTGTATCAGAAGATTCTTGAGCGTTACCACAAAATCTGCGCGGAGCACCCTGCCAAAAAAGATGGCGCAGTAGTGCTGGTTGTTAAAGAAATGACGCGCAACCTCGGTTTTAGCGATATGTATGAGCGCTATCAGGCGTTGCTGGATAAAGAAATTTTACTGATCCGCAACCCGGTGCTGTCCACGGATTCCTCGATTAAAAAACTGTTGCTGGAGTTATCTCCCCTGCGCGAAGGTCTATTCGATTGCAGCGCTATGAATGCACTCGCGGCAGCAAATGATTGCGGACAGGGGCTGGCGGCGCAAGAAGCATGGCGCGGGTTAAAAAAGCGGATTGACCGCACAGGGGAGTTTCGGCTTCTGGAGCAAGACGGGGTTTTACAAGGGCTGGGGCTGGCCTATGATTTAAATACGAAGCTGCCGGGCCGCTTACAGGAATATGTGAATGCGCTGACCGATAGCGTAGCGCAAGATGCCGGGTATGCCAGCCTGAATGCCTATGCTCGCGGTGTAGGCCAGGATGACTGGGCACAGTTGAAAAAAACGGTGGCGGGCAGAAGTCTGACAATGGCCGATCCCCTTGCGGGGCCGATATTGCGGAGCTTGATGGAAACCAGCGTCACGGGCTGGTTCAATATGGCAAAGCTTACGCAAAAATCGAAAGGCAAGCCGGGGCCGGCGCAGATGGTGGTGGATGCCACACTGCTTCGCCTTGATCCCGTGCAGACGCTTAAGACATTGTTCAGCGAATGTAAACTTGATGGGACGATATCCGACAAGCTGCATCCGGCAGCGCTTGCAAAACTTGCTGAGGATATCGGCGATGAGGAAGATGCGCGCAACATGCATGGCCGCGCCTTAAGCAGCAGCCGCATCAGCCCTCCGCATGAGCCATGCCCCAGGCTGGACCAGTTCCCGCCGCGCTGGCAAAACCATATTACGCAGGTGGCCTTGCCTTCTTATCTCAGCCTGCTGAAACATGCTATAGGCCGCCCGCGTAGCCGCGCGGACATGGAAAGCTTAGCCACGAAACCCTGCGCCAATGATGTGCCGCTGATGCAGTTCGACCCGGTTTCATGCTACGCATTTGCCGCTGCTGCCGAAATACAGGCGAGCAAAAACACCCTCAAGGCAGCCCATCCGCTTTATACGGATGCCTTTACCTCTATTGACCGCGCGAATACGCGCATTCTTTCTTAGGGAGCCATTAACGGGGAAATGGAGGAGGGGATGAGATTCGAACTCACGACACGTTACCGTGTACACACTTTCCAGGCGTGCGCCTTAGACCACTCGGCCACCCCTCCTTGTCGCTAAACCCTACGCGGGCAGGCGTTTGAACAGGCACAGATGCCAGAGCCGGGGGGGAATGTCAATATGACAAGGTTTTATTCGCCGGAATTTTCCATCTCTTCGCGGAGCTGGTCGGCCCATTTTCTTATTAACCAGATGGAATATAATATATTTATGGCTTGGCAGGTGCCAGCAAGAAGGATGAAAAGGCTTTGGGTTCCGGGGTTGGTGCTGGAGGCGATATAGCGCCATGCGCCCAGCATACAGACTAAGTCGGCGGCACATTCGCGGATGTAGAAGCCCCGATAGCGGTTGAGCATAGGCAGCAGTTTTTCGGAAGGGATTGGGTAGTAATAACCCGGCGCGGGTTGGCCGAACATCGCATTCAGGCGGTGACGGTCCATGATGGATGTGATCTGGCGGAGGGTGATGATGTGCGGGCGACCGGATTTGATGTCCTGCCAGCAATATACATAAGACATCAGGGACAGCGCTGCCGTGATGAAAATTGCGATGAGCAGGAATTCAGCCAAGGGGGGTGGCTTTCGCGGCGCCGTATAGCTCGTCTGCACGTTGCTTGAAGGCGCTGACCATGCGGGTGGTGGCCTTGCCAAAGAGGCCGCCAATCAGTTTTTCGAGGATGCGGGAGCGGAATTTGAAATCCAGCGCGAAATCTATCTGCGTGCCGCCCTCCACTGGCGTGAATCGCCAGCGGTTGGTGAGGTATTCAAAGGGGCCTTTGACCATGGTCACGTCAATGGCGGCGGTGGCTTCGGGCGTGGGGGCCGGGTTCAGGATAACCCGGGAGGTGTAGCTTTCGGTGAGGTGGTGGAAGGTGATAACCAGTTCGCCCAGAAACTCGCTTTCCTTACGCTCCAGAACACGGGCGGCGCGGCACCAGGGGAGGAACTGCGGGTATTGCTCGATATCAGCCACGAGGGCGAACAGGGCCTGCGTAGGATAGGGCATGAACTGGCGTTCGCTGTGGGCGGGCATGGCTAATTGCTTATCAGACGGATTTTTTCAAGCAGCCAGATGAAGATAGTCCAGAAGGACACGTAAAGATAGCCGAAGGGCAGCACCATCAGCGGGTGTACCCAGAGATAACTGAAATGAAACTGCGCGGTGCTGAGAATCTCACCGATGATGCTGAAGGGAATATAGGCGATGGGAAGAATGAGAAACTGCATAGGTATCAGCCCGTCATCCTGCGTCACGCCCCAATAACAAACCACTACAACAACGAATACGACAAGCGACCAGCTGCCGACGAACGTGTTGAATACGGCGCTTTCCTTTAGCATGGTAATGAAGCCGGAAACATTGGGGTAACCCCATGAGGCGAGATATTCGTCGTAATTGGTGTCCAGCACTCCGAAACGAACGACGAGCAGAAACAGCACCGCCATGAAATAGGCCCATTTCTTATTCATGCAACGTCCCCCCGTTTATTCTTCGAGCAGCCCCATATGGCGAAGACCGCGCGCACTTGCATGGACGCATACCACATAGGCATAGCCCACCAATACAGCATACATGCCTAAGCGGATGCAGAATGCAAGCACATCCTGCTGACCCCGTTCGGGGCTTACCGTTAACGCCTGGCTGGCATGGAGCAGCGCCACCTCAAAAAAGATCCACAAACCAACGATGCATACCGGGAAGAACATGATAGGCATGACCCAGCTGATGCGCTTAAGAAACGCCTCGTCCATGCGGGCGAAACGCCAGGTTACGGCGGCAGTGAAGAGGAGATACTGGATGCCGCCCATGACACCGAAAAGCAGGACATATCCGGTGGCGGCGGACATTTCATGGGCCATCAACTGCCGTAGCGCTGCCTCACCTATGCTTACTGCCACCAGCAAAATCAAAGGAAGCCAGAGGGCGAAGGCATAAAAGCGGCGGAGCTTCATGCCGCAGGGGCGGACTTAGTGTCGGCAGCGGCGGCCAGTTGCGCGTCGCGGGCGGCTTTCATCTGGGCGAAATCGTCGCCGGCGTGGTAGGAAGAGCGGGTGAGCGGTGAGGAGGCCACCATCAGGAAGCCTTTTGCCCGGGCATGGCGGCCGTAGGTAGCGAATTCTTCCGGGGTGACGAACCGATCCACGGCGGCATGTTTGGGGGTGGGCTGCAGGTACTGGCCGATGGTCATGAAATCCACCTCGGCGGCCCGCAAGTCGTCCATCACCTGCTGTACTTCGTCCTTTTCCTCGCCCAGGCCGACCATGAGGCCGGATTTGGTGAAAATGGAGGGGTCTATTTCTTTTACGGTTTTCAAGAGATGCAGTGAATTGAAATAGCGTGCGCCGGGGCGGATGGTTTTATAAAGGCGGGGCACGGTTTCGATATTGTGGTTGTATACATCCGGCCGGGCGGCCACGACGATGCCGATGGATTTTTCCTTGCGCAGGAAATCGGGGGTCAGCACCTCGATGGTGGTTTCGGGCGAGCGGGTGCGGATGGCGGTGATGCATCCAGCAAAGTGATGGGCGCCGCCGTCTTCAAGGTCGTCACGGTCTACCGATGTGATGACCACATGCTTGAGCTTGAGCTGGGCGACTGCCTGAGCGAGGTTTTCCGGCTCATGGGGATTCAATGCCCCGGGAACGCCGGTTTTAACATTGCAGAATGCGCAGGCGCGGGTGCAGGTGTCGCCCATAATCATGACGGTAGCGTGCTTTTGGCTCCAGCATTCGCCGATGTTCGGGCAGGCAGCTTCTTCGCAGACAGTGTTTAACTTCAGCTTGTGAATAATATCACGGGTGTTCTGGTATTCCCGCGATACGGGGGCTTTGACGCGGATCCAGTCGGGTTTTTTGCGGCTGCCGGGTTCCGGGGCGGAGGCGGGCGTCGGGTCTGTGGTGTCCATGGCTCTTGATATAATGATTTTTCTCCTTTGTTTTAGCGTTCTTGGGGGGTTCAGGCAATGGCGAATATAGGTTTAGGCTTGCTGCAGTGCGGGGTTTGCGGCCCCTGCCCTGCACGTGACCGCAGGGGAAATCCGGCTAAGTTATTGCAGGGCATTGATTTAGCGTTACTCGCACACTTGCGCCCCCCCTTGCTGGGGATATGTGCAAAAAGGCTTGAGTTTGGCGGATTCCTTGCCTATAGTGCTGCTCTTTTCGGGCTTCGCGCCCGGATCACCATATTTTCAGGAGTGCCCATGGCCCGCGTTACCGTTGAAGATTGCATCGTCCATATCCCCAACCGTTTCGAACTGGTGCTGCTGGCTTCGCAGCGCGCAAAGCAGATCACCTCGGGCAACCCGCTGACGGTGGACCGCGACAATGATAAAGACGGCGTGGTTTCGCTTCGTGAGATTGCCGACCAGACCATCAATCTTGACCAGTTGGAAGAAGGCCTGATCCAGAGCTTCTTCAAGCGCCCTATCTCCGACATCACTGACAAGAAACTCCTGACCAAGGGTGAGGAAATTCCCGCGGAAGTGGAAGAAGCATTCAAGGATGCCGCCGCGCATATCAGCGTGAAGCAGGATCTGGATAATGAAGACGGCATGTCTTTCTCGGAAGAAAATATCGAAACCGAAGATTAGTCCTTCTGGTTATTGCATTAAAAAAGCCCGCTTTTCAGCGGGCTTTTTTAATGCTGGCAGCTTACTCCGTATCGTCGCGCGTGGCTTTCAAGGTCAGCTTGCTTTGATGCGAGGTGCTACGTTTTTCGGTAACGGTTTTGCCTTGGGTATAATGTTTCTGCCAGCCCTTCTTGACTGCCTCTGAGTCCGGATTTTTCAGGTCATCGTTAAACTTCTGGCGGCTTTCGGCCCATTGGGAATAGGCATCGTGCAATTCGGCATCCTCGGTCAGCTCGCGGATGACGGGCTGGAATTCTTCGAGCTCATAGCGGCGCTGCGGGACGATCATGCATACCGGCTCACCTATTTCAAAAATGATGGAATGATGGGGGCGGGTAATTTTCCAGTTCATGGTGAAGGTGGCTTCCGCCCAGTCGGTTTCCACCACACCTGACAATGCGGAGATACCGTCCTTGGGCATGTTGGTGGGGCCCTGTGCTATGAGGTTATATCCCGGGGGCGTGCGGAAAATATAGGGAAGCGTAAAGGTGATAATGCCGGAACCAAATATGCTTATCAGGTTGCCCTGGGTAGAGTCTCCATCCAGCACGGTTATTTTTACGGCATCAATATCGCCGCGACCGTCCCAGACGGCCAGGTATTTCCGGTTGCTTAAAAGCATCCACCCGGATTGGTTCGCCATGAGCATCGGAAGGCAGCGATAGGCGAAACGGTTAGGCGTTTGCTCCATCCAGTCGCGTTCCTTGGGCCCTGGCACCAATGGCATTTTCACTTCGGCTTTGTTAATGCGGTAGGCGATAAGGGCGTTGGGCTCTTCTTTAAAGAAAGCTTCGCTATCCACGCCTGTTTTAGACGGTGCGGCATTTTTTCCTTGGGCTGCTGCTGCCGATTTCTGCTTAGGCGGCTGGTATTGCTTCGCAGTTTCCGGCTCCACGCCCTTTGCGATTTTTTGCTGAAGCGGCGTGCATTTTTTGCGGGCATCTTCAAGCGACATTTTAGGATAAGCACCCAGCTCTATTTCCTTGTGGGCGCCCTCTAATTCAAAATGCAGATGCCAGCTGCGGTTTCCGTTTGGTTCTACCAAGAGGTAAAGGCCATTGTCGTCTTCGAGCATGAAGGCATCATCGCCGGGAATGGCTTTGGCACGAATATGGGATGCGGTGAGGGCCATGAGGCTATTATCCTATTATTTATAATATCGAAAATTACAATTCCAACTCGCTTCCTGCAAGCAGTCTTTTCCCGTGGAGCAGAAGGGCCAGACAGCAGTTATTCAGCTTCCTGATTTTTGATGGGCAGGGTGAAGGTAATGGTGGCGCCGCCCTCCAGCCCGCTTTTTGCCCAGATTTTGCCGCCGTGGGCGTGGATAATACCGCGGCATATGGCCAGGCCGAGGCCGCCGCCTTTGAGATCCTGGCGGGTATTGGCGTAGAATTTGTCGAAGATGCGCTCTTCATCGCCTTTGGGGATGCCGGGGCCGTTGTCTGATACGATGATGTGGACGTCCGGTTTCACGGTGATGGCGGAGATGGTGACCACCGTGCCGGGAGGCGTGTATTCCGCCACGTTTTCCAGCAGATTGATTAGCACCTGCTCGATCAGCAGGCCATCCATGCGCAGGAGCGGCAGGCCGTGCTCAATGCTAGTCTGGACAATGTGCTTGGCGAGCTTGGCTTCCACGCGCATCAGGGCGGAGCCGATCAGCTCTTCAATAAAGTAAAGTTCTTTGTTGAGTTTTACCGAGCCTGATTCGAGGCTGGACACGTCGAGCAGGTTGGTCACCATGCGGGCGAGGCGGGCGCCTTCTTCGTGAATGGAGCGCAAGAGTTCGGTTTTGAACTCCTCGGTGATTTTGCTGCCCTCGAGCAGTAGGGTGGAAGCGGCGCCGGTGATTGCGGCCAGAGGGGTGCGCAGGTCGTGCGATACGGAAGACAGGAGAATGTTGCGTAGTTTTTCGCTTTCCGATTCGACGATGGTCTTTTCCACCAAATCTGCGGCGAGCGCACGCTCCAGCGCGGAGGCGGTGATGTTGGCGAAGGCTTCGAGCAGTTCGACCTTGTCGGTGGCGTAGGACACCATTTCGGCATCATGGGGCATGACGCCGATGACGCCCACCACGCCACCGGAGCCAACCAGAGGGATGTAAAGTGCTTTGGCGGATGGCAGGGTGTCGGTTCCGAGGCCGGCATTCTGCCGATGGGTGAAGGTCCAGTTAGCGACGCTTTCTTCGCGTACCGGATCAATGCCGCGGTTCTCCACATCTGTTTCGGCCACCACGGTTTGCAGCTGGCCGGAATTATCAGGCAGCCAGAGAAATACATCGGAATCGAATACTTCGGCCATGTGCTGGGAGGCGATCTGCGCCAAGGGAATTTTACCGCGGGAGGCGGATAGCTCTCGGCTCATGGCGAAGAGGCTCGACGTGTTTTTTTCACGCTTGCGGGCAGAAAGCGCCTGCATACGCAGACGGGAATTCTGCGTGCCGATGATGAGGCCGGTGACCATGAGGACAGAGAATGTGATGACCTGCTGCTGCTCGGAAACTTTGAAATGATAATAAGGCGCGACGAAGAAGAAGTTCAGGCAGAGGGCGGAAAGCACGGTGGTGAGGAAGGAGGGCCCGCGCCCGTAGCGCAAAGCGATGCCCACCACGCCAATAAGATAGGCCATCACCATGTTTACCGGCTCGATATGCGAGCGCAGAGGAATCAGCAATACGGTGGTAACGATCGTGACCACGGGGGCTGCGAAGTAATATTGCCACGGTGTGTTGGATTTCCAGAAAGGCGAGCGCAGGGATTTGCGGTCTTCGACATCGCCGGTGACCACGTATACGTCGATATTTTCCGAACCGCGGATTAGCTGGTCGGCCAGCGTGCCGGAGATGACCTCGCGCCAGCGGGGCTTGGGGGTTTTGCCGACGATGATCTTGGTGAAGCCGTTTGCGTTGGCGTAGGAAAGGATGTCTTCCTGAGCACTCTGGCCCTGAATGATCTCGGTATCGCCGCCCATCCGT
>JANYCJ010000077.1 GCA_025360345.1 Alphaproteobacteria bacterium
AGGCGGCACCGCCTGCTGGATAGAATCCTCCCCCGTGGCCGCAAGATCGGTGCGCCGCAGCGCCACCGTCACGATCTCCGCCCCCGCCGCGTCAATCACCGCCCGGGTCTGCTGCAAATTGGCATATTTGCCCGTGCCCACCAGCAGCCGCGAAGCATAGCTTTTCCCCGCAAGGATAAACGCGTCTTCCATCACCCGCCCCCGATAAAGCGCACGATCTCGATCTCGTCGCCTTCCATGATCGCCGCATCCGCATAAGTCGCCCGCGGCACGATGCTGCGGTTCTTTTCCACCGCCACCTGCGCCGGGTTCAGCCCCAGCCGGTCTGCCAGCTGCGCCACCGTCATCGGCGCATCAAACGCCCGCGCCTCACCATTCACTTTGATCTGCATGAAAAATTATTCTATAACCGTAGGATGGTTTTCATAAAAGGACGTTAATTATGCCCTCTAAGATATTGCTCGTCAATGGCCCGAACCTCAACACCCTCGGCACCCGCGAGCCTGAGCTTTACGGTAGCGAAACCCTGCCACAGGTCGAGGCCAAAGCCAAAGCCCACGCCAAAACCCTGAAACTGGAGCTGGACTGCGTCCAGTCTAACCATGAAGGCGAAATTGTGGAGCTAATTCAAAAGGCAAGAAAAGGATACGCGGGCATCATCATCAACCCCGGCGCCTACACCCACACCTCCATCGCCATCATGGATGCCCTCCTGCTGCTCAAAATGCCCATCATCGAGGTGCATATCTCCAACATCTTCCGCCGCGAAGAATTCCGCCACGAGTCCTATGTCTCCAAGGTCGCCACCGGCCTCGTCTGCGGCTTGGGAACCCAAGGCTACCTCTTGGCGCTCTCCGCCATGGCCGAACAGCTGAAGGGCAAAAAATGAGCATCTGGCGCATCGGTCACCGCGGCGCGTGCGGCCACGCGCCGGAAAACACCCTCGCCTCCATCGAAAAGGCGCTGGCCTTCGGCGTAGACGGCTTTGAGTTCGACATCCAGCTCAGTAAAGACGGCGAGCCCATGGTCATCCACGACGACACGCTGGAGCGCACCACCAGCGGCACCGGCCTGGTGGCCGACTACACCATGGCCGAACTGCAAAAATTCGATGCCGGGCAAGGCAAAGCCGAAGGCCAGACCATCCCGAGCCTCAAAGACGTCATCGCCCTCGTAAACAAGCGCTGCCGCCTCTTCATCGAGCTGAAAGCCGAGCACTCCACCGTCCCCGTCGTAGAACAAATCACCCATAGCGTGCTTGAGCAGGGCTGGGATTACGACCAGTTCTACATCTGCTCCTTCGACCATCTCCAGCTGCTTTCGGTGCGCACTATGAACACCCGCATCCGCACCTGCGCCCTCTTCGCGGGCATCCCCGTCACCCTCGCCGCCATGGCCATAGATGCAGGCGCATGGTCTATCAACCCCTGCATCCACCATATCAGCCAGCGCCTCGTGGACGACGCCCACCGCCGCGGCCTCAAAGTCCTCACCTGGACCGTGAACCGCCCCGAGCATATCGAAAAAGCCCACCGCCTCGGCGTCGATGGCATTTTCAGCGACTTCCCCGACCTGCTCTGAGGCCATGAAAGAGCCGCCGCTCACCCCCGAACTCCTCCTGCAAGCCTATGCCAGCGGCTATTTCCCCATGGCCGAAACCCGCGACAGCCCGGAGCTTTTCTGGTTCCACCCCGAAGCCCGCGGCGTGCTGCCGCTGGATAATTTCCACATCCCCGCCAGCCTCTCCAAAACCTTGCGCAAATCCCCCTTCACCTTCACCACCAACCGCGCTTTCCCCGCTGTCATCGCTGCCTGCGCCGAACCCCATCCCAGCCGCCCCGAAAGCTGGATCAACCCCACCATCCGCGAGCTCTACACCCAGCTCTGGCGCAAAGGCTTCGCCCATAGCATCGAATGCTGGCATCGGGAAGAATTGGTGGGCGGCCTCTACGGTGTGGCCATCCGCGGCGCCTTCTTCGGCGAGAGCATGTTCTCCCGCGCGCCCAACGCCAGCAAATGCGCCCTCGTCCATCTCGTAAACCTGCTGAACAGCGCAGGCTACACCCTGCTCGACACCCAATATGTGAACGACCACCTGAAACAATTCGGTGTGCAGGAAATCCCCCGCGAAACCTATCTGGAAAAACTCGAAGCCGCGCTGCACATCCAGCCCGCGCCCTGCTTTGAAAAACCCGCTATCTAAGCGTGGCCTACATCAGAAGAATAATGCCCGATATCAATCCCGAGCGTGCCCATGGCCAGATGCCATTTCAGGTCGTTATCCGTATCAAAAACCAGTTTGGGGCTCGCCGGCACCACCATCCAGCTGCCGCTTTCAATTTCAGATTCCAGCTGCCCGGGAGACCACCCGGCATAGCCCAGCATCAACATGCCGCGCTGCGGCCCCGTGCCCTTGCCGATTTCCTGCAAAATGCCAATACTCGCCGTCACCGCGATGCCGTTGCCCTCGATCAGGCTTTCCCCGCTCGAATAATCCGTGCTGTGCAGCACAAACCCCCGGTTGGCCTCCACCGGCCCGCCGAAATGCACCGGGAAATCCTCCGCCTGCAAAGCGCTGGTAATATCCAGCTGCTCAAACACGTCGCCAATGCCGATCGAATCAATGGTGTAATTCACGATCACCCCCATCGCCCCCGTATCGTTATGGGCGCACATGTAAATTACCGAGCGTGCGAAACAGGATTCCTGCACCTGCGGCGCCGCCACCAGCAAATGCCCGGCCAGCGAGCCTTGGGTGTCTTTTGGCAATATAAGTTGTGTCTGCATCATGATAGTATAGTGCATTCCGTGGCAAAAAACACCCCCCCAAAACTAAAGCCCAATCTAAACGCTAATTTAATACTTCGAAAATAATCTGTTACCATGTTCAGCTCCTTCCGCTCGCCCGATATTTTCCCCCCGCGCCAGATGGCCGCAAACCGCCTCATCTGGCTGGTGCTCATGGTCACCGCAGGGTTGGACATGGCCATCATCAACTTCGCCCAGCTTCAGATCGTCATCGCCTACGCGCCCGTCTTCATCTATATCTTCGCCATCTGCGCCATCATCTCGCTGTGTTACCGTTTCGTGATTCAGGAAAAAGCCTTGTTCCTGTTCGGCGAAACCGTGGCGCAAACCATCTGCGCCAGCTTCGTCATCATGATCTCCATCCTGATCGGCGCGCGCGCCAACCTCCCCTTGGCCGATGAAACCCTGCTCAGGATAGACCACTTCCTCGGCTTCGACTGGTACGCCCACGCCCGCTGGATCAACGAACAGCCCGACTGGCTCAACAGCTTCCTGCGCTTCTGCTACCAGTCTTACGGTATGCAGGCCATCATCCTCATCCCCGCCTTGTTCATCCGCGGCCATTCCGACCAGGGCCAGCGCTTCGTCATGACCTTCTACATCACCGGCATGATTACCGCCGTGATCGCCACCCTCATCCCCGCCGAGGCCATGTATATCCATTATAACATTGACCCCTCCAGCTTCGGCCATGTCGAGCCCGCCGCCGCCCTCCTCCACGCGCCCGAACTCATGGCCATGCGCAACCACACCACCAACGTGCTGATCTATCCAGGCATGGGCCTTGTTACCTTCCCCTCCTTCCACACCACCATGGCCATCATCTTAATTTACGCCAGCATCCCTTTGCCGCTCATGCGCCTCTGGGCCCTGCCCGTGAATCTCGGCATGATCCTCGCCACCCCCTATCATGGCGGCCATTACCTGATTGATCTGGTGGCGGGTTTCGTCATCGGCTTCTTCGGCGTCTGGTGCGCCGAAACCATTCTGCCGCCGCGCTCTCAGGCCTCCGGCCTGTTCTTAAGCCAGCTCGGCACCGAGGCCGAGAAACTCCCGTCCGTGCCTAAACAGGAAAACTGAAGCCCCTGTTCCGCCGCCTCCACCTGCAGCAAAGCCAGCCCCACGCCATCCATGCTGGAAAGCATGTCCCCCACACGGGTATCGCCCTGCAAAACCGCTTCCCCCTGCGCGGGCAAAGCACCCCGCACCGTGTAAATAAACTTGCGCAGCTGGCCAAGATGCTTGGTGCGCGCCGTCACTTCCTGCCCCACATAGCAGCCCTTGCGGAAATCCACCGCCCCCATCGCCTCAAACCCGAACATCAGCGGGAAGGATTTATCTGGCGTAAGGTCGCAGCCTTCATCGGGCATCCCCAACTCAAGCCGCATCCGCTCATAGGCAGCCGCATCCCCGCCCGCCTCCATCGCCCCCACCAGCCGCATCCCCATCAGCCCGCTGCGCGGATCGGCAAACGCGGTCGCACCCGCAGGCAGGGCAGGGGCCTCGCCCCACGCCGCTGCAACCCTAAGCTCTGTAGCGTCAATCTGCACCCGGGAGCGCAGCCGGTACAGCTTCAGCCGCTGCATCAGCGCCTCCGCCCGCTCGCGCTGCACGTCCAGCAGCACCGCGCCATCCAGCCAATACAGGAAAAACCCGAACAAGAACTTCCCCTGCGGCGTAAGCAGCGCCGCATATTGCACCCCCTCGGCAGGCAGGCGCATCACGTCATTCGTCACCAGCCCCTGCAAAAAGGGCAGTGCGTCCTCGCCACTGAGGCGGATGATCTGGCGTGAGGGTAGTGGGCAAACAGGCATAGCCCCTATATAAGCGACCGGCGGCGGAAAAGAAAGCCCTCCCGCCCCGCCGCCCCAAACTTTTGGTCGTGCAAACCGCTAGATTTATATATAAAATAAACAAAATACACCTGCAGACCCCAAAATGCCCCATCCCTCGCACGCTTATACCCGCTATGCGCCCGTGCTCTGCCTGCTGGGGGTCGTGCTGCTGGCGGCGGCATGGCCGGTAAGCCTCGCCTATTATAAAACCCCCAGCGGCAGCAACACCGACATCCGTGGTATGCTCGCCATGGCCTGCGCGCTTGTGATGTTCCCTGCGCTGATCTACGCCTCGGACAGCCGCTTCACCCCCGCCCAGCGAGGCCGCAACTGGCTGGTCGCGGCCCTCTTCGTCACCAGCCTCTACTCCTCCACCGCCGATGCCAATCTTTACCACGTGGCCCATGCCATCGGCATCACCGGCCTTGCCTTGCTGGGCGTGGGCCTGTGGCACTGGCCCGCCGCGCTCGGCGCGCTTACGCGCATGAGCTACGCCGCCTCCTGCCTCTGCCGCCGCCCCGGTGTTTTTGCTTTCGGCATGGGCCTTGCCATGCTGGCCGCGTCCCTCGCGCTGGGCTGGGCCTGCTTCCGCTTCCTCCCCGCCGTCGTGGACTCCACCGCCCAGTATGTGCACGCCAAATACATGGCTCGCGGAATGCTCTACGGCCCCGGCCATCCCCTCCACATGTCCTTCCCCCTGTGGATGGTGGTCAACGACACGAAATTCTTCGCCCAGTACCAGCCCGCCTACATCGCCCTGCTCGGGCTGGGCCACGCCCTGCACGCCCCGTGGCTGGTAAACCCGGTATGCGCCGCCGTCACCCTCTGGGCAACCTATGCGCTCGCCCGCCGCATCTTCGATACGCCCACCGCGCTGTGGGCGGCTTTTTTCATGCTGTGCAGCCAGTTCCTGCTCTTCCTCGCCTCCGAATACATGAACCACACCGCCTGCCTGTGCTTCCTGACCCTGTTCATGCTGGGCTTCATCCGCACCAACGACGCGGTAGGGCAGGGGCAGAAGCTCAAGGCCTGCCTGCTGGGTGCGGCCACCGGCGCCTGTCTCGGCATCGCCATGCTCATCCGCCCCTTGAGCGCCATGGGCCTTTCCCTGCCCTTCATCGCCTATGCTCTTTACCTCCTCTGCCATGACCGCAAAAGCTACCTCGACCCCTTCGTCTCCGGCGCGGCGCCCATGGCAGCAAGCCTCGCCTTCCAGGCATGGTATAACCTGCAGCTCACCGGCAACATGCTGCTCTTCCCCTCCATGGCCTACCATAACAACCAGCTCGGAAGCGCCCTTGGCTTCGGCTATGGCGGCCCGCCCAGCCTCATGGGCGTGCTGGAAAAGCGCCAGGTCGAATGGTCCATGCTCAACACCTGCCTCTTCGACTGGCCCATCCCCTGCTTTATCCTCATCCTCGCCTATGTGCTGCGCCCCGCCCGCAATCTTTACGCCAGCCTCCTTCTCGCCTCCGTCGCCAGCATCGCCCTCACCGGCCTTGCCAACCAGTTCGTGAGCTACATCTTCGGCCCCCGCTACCTCTGCGATGTCATGACCGCCCTCGTCATCTTGAGCGCGGCGGGCTTCATGCGCCTGCCCGCGCTGCTGTCCTCGCTGCCTTCCGCGCCGCCCGCGCCCCAGCTCCGCGCCGCGTGCAGCGCCATCTGCCTGCTCTGCTTTGCCATTGCGCTCACCACCCGCCTCCCGCTTTCCACCCGCTATTACGCCAACCGCTACCTAGACAACGACCCCGCCCTCTATCAAAGCCTCCTCGCCCAGTCGGAGCCTCCCGCGCTCATCCTCATGGGCCACACCCAGCAGGAAAGCCCCAGCTATTACATGCTGACATTGCAATACCGCCGCGTCAGCTTCACCTATCCGCCCAGCCCCTCGGATGACCGCATTTTCGCCATGGCCCTGACCCCAACCGACAACCAGAAACTGATCGCCATGTATCCCGGCCGCCACATCTACAGGGAGCAAGACGGCCTGCTCACCCTTGTTAAACCTTAGGCACAACCATGACTTTTCCAATGCCCGCCCACACCTCCCTCACCCTCCACCCGCATAACTGCTCCGTGGCACTGCTCATCGGCGTGCTAAACGAAGGCGCGCAGTTCACCCGCCAGCTCGACGCCCTCCAGCCCTACCGGGAGCAGGTGGATATCATCATCGTAGATGGCGGCAGCACCGATGGCGCAACCTCGCCGGAGGCCCTTGCCGGTAAAATCCGCACCCTGCTGGTAAACACCAGTTCCCAGCGCGGCCTCAGCGTCCAGTACCGCATCGGCCTCGCCCATGCCCTGAACGAAGGCTACGACGCCATCATCATGATGGATGGCAACGGCAAGGACGGCCCCGCCGCCATCCCGCGCTTCCTCGAAGCCCTGAGCGGCGGCGCGCATTTCGTGCAGGGTTCCCGCTTTTTGCCCGGGGGCGAGCATGAAAACACGCCCCCCCTTCGCGTCTTCGGCATTCGCTTCGTCTTCAACCCCCTGATGGGGCTGGCCACCGGCCACCGCTATAGCGACGCCATGAACGGCTTCAAAGGCGTAAGCCGCGGCTTCCTCACACATCCCCGGCTGCAACCCTTCCGTGAGGTGTTCTGCGGCTATAACCTGCAATATTATCTCAACTACATGGCCCCCCGGCTGGGCCTTCGTATCATGGAAATTCCCGTGAGCCGCAAATACCGCACCGGCGTGCGCGTGCAAAGCAAGATCACCAGCCCCCGCGCCTATTTCCGCGTGCTGGGCGAATTGCTTGCCACCGTCACGGGCCGTTACAACGTTAACCAATAGCCGCCATCAAACGGTAAAAACCCTTTCTCTCAAACCAGCCTTGCGGTATAAATAAGGCCTGCATAAATCAATAAACACGTTTCGGAGCATCGGTTTTGTCGACACACACCCCTGAAAGCCTGCAAACGTCCGGCGCTGCCCGGCCCGACTTCCTCCATGCCGGCCACACGCCTGCCAAGCATGTCAAAATCATAAACCTGACCGCTATCCTGCTTCCCTTTGCCGGCTTCATCGCCGCCATGGTGCATGGCGCGGTATGGGGTTTCAACCCCATTGCCGTGGGCATTTTCCTTGCCTTTTATATCCTGACCGTGCTAGGCATCACCGTGGGCTTCCACCGCCTCTTCACCCACCGCGCCTTTGAAACCAACCGCGCCGTGCAAACCGTGTTCGCCATTCTCGGCTCCATGGCCGTGCAGGGCCCGCTGCTGAAATGGGTGGCCCTCCACCGTTGCCACCACCAGCACAGCGACACCGAGTCCGACGTGCATTCCCCCCATAATCAGGGCGACACCCTTTCCGGCACCGTCAAAGGCGCGTGGTACGCCCATATGGGCTGGTTCTTCGATCCCGATCCACAGGACCTTTACCGCTACGTCAAGGACCTCCGCCGCGACCCCATGCTCTGCAAATTAAGCGACCAGTTCACCCTCTGGGCGGTTATGGGCGTTGTGCTTCCCGCCCTTATTGGCTGGGCGCTGATCGGGGGCTGGAGCGGCTTCCTGCTCGGCTTCATCTGGGGCGGGCTGATGCGCCTTTTCCTCGTCCACCATGTCACCTGGAGCATCAACTCCATCTGCCATCTCTGGGGCAGCCGCACCTATGAAACAGACGACAAAAGCCGCAACAACTGGCTGTTCGGCATTCTCGCCCTCGGCGAAGGCTGGCACAACAACCACCATGCCTTCCCCGTCTCCGCGCGTCACGGCCTGAAATGGTGGCAGTTTGATTTCAGCTATATCGTGATCCACCTGCTGGAAAAAATGGGCCTCGCCTGGAAAGTTCGCCTTCCCGCCCAGCACTGAGCGTTAAGGCTGCCCGGCTGCTCCGTAATGCGCAATGCGCCACGCGATGGAATAGGCGAGCATACTTTCCCCCGCCGGGTTCAGGTGGCAGCACGAGTCTTGGTAAACGGTAGAGCTGGTATGCTCGAACATCCCCGAAAAATCATAGACATTCACCCCCTCCGCCTGCAATTCCGGCACGGCCGCCTCCATCTGCGCATAAAACATGTTCACCGTGAGCGCATGGATGGAGTTGCTGTCATAAATCTGCGCCTTCTCCACGTCGCTGAGGGGCTTGTGGCGGTAAGGCGTAGGCTGCAAAAACTGGAAAAAGGCAAAATGGTTCCCATCGGCAAGGCGCTGCAGCTGCCTCGCGCCATCCTCCCATAATTGAAGCTGGAAGCGGGCCAACGCCTCCAGCGGTGCGTTGCGGTACAGCCCCGGCCCGGTAATGAAATAGGGCGCGCCCGTGTCATCCGCGTTGCTGACCGCGGACTCGTTTTCGAACGCGCGCGTCTCAATATAGCGGTCAAGCAGCGTCCAGAACGTAAGCGCCGTCACTGAAAAATCCACCCGGCTGAATGCCGCCGCCGTGTAATAGCGCACATTGCGCCACATCGTGATATTCCCCAGCGCCGTAATGGTGTCGCCCCCGTAAAACCCGGGGAAGAACCCGTCCCACAGGCTCGGATAGGCGGGATAAACCCCATGGTTGTAATCTACGTAAAACCCCGTCGCCTCGTTCTTGCCGTCAATGTCGATCAGCAAATCCAGCCGCCCGTGCTGCGCCAGGTAATAGCTCACCGCCATCAGCTGCTGCGGCTGCTTGAAACTATCGGTGCACAGCGCCGCGAATATGATTTTCTTCCCTTGGTATTCCGGCCTCTGCGCTATCGCCCGGCGCAAAATGTCCCGCGCCTCGTGATTGCGAAACAGCCTCTCCGCCACCGATGCGCCCGTAATCCCCACGATTACGACCCCCTCGTCGTTGCTGGCCTCGATCGGGTCTTCCTCCGCGAGAAAGCCGAAAGGCGTAAGTACATAATCCGCCTCGCCCACATTGGGGTAGTCGCGTATCTGCAGCCCCGGCCCGCGCACCCATCCGGTATAGGGGTGCACCACATACTGGTTTTTAGAGCCGGTAAAAGTCCGGGTGGTATCGCCGTCCGGGCTGGCGTTTTCCTGCACATGCGCTTGCGCGTTCAGCTGCTTCTGCACCGCCCCGAAAGAAAATTCCTCCCGGTACATCGCATAGAAAACGCCGTAGGAAAACCCCTCAAGCGTGCCGTAAACCAGCCCCGCCACGCATAACGTCAACCCGATGGATTTGAAAGAACGCCGCATGATCCCCTCGCAAAACCGCCCGCATATCCTGAAAAACAGTGATGCGGGCGTTCATTATTGTGCCGTTGCCGTATCGCTGGCAACCGGCGCATCTTTTTCCTCCGCCGGGATTGTCGCATCAGCGGCAATCCCGGGAGCGTCCTGCAGCAATAATTTCTCGCCAATCGCATGTGCCAGGATATCCTCCCCGGCCGTGTTCAAATGGCAGCAGGAATCACGGTAAATAGTGTCGTTGTTGTTCTCGAACAGCTTGGTAAAATCATAAACATTCACACCTTGCGCCCGCAATTTAGGCACCTCCGCCTCCATTTGCGGATAGAACATCTTCACCGTTCTGGCATCAATCGAGTTGCCATCGTAAATCTTTGCCTTCTCCTCAGAGCTCAGCGGCTTGTAACGATACGGCGTAGGCTGCAGGAACTGGAAATACTTGAAATGGTTGCCATTGGCCAGGTACTGCAGTTGTTTCGCCCCGTCTTCCCACACATGCAGCTGAAGGTGCATGAACGCCTCCGGCGAAGCATCTTTATAAACATCCGGCCCGGTGATAAAATAGGAAGAGCCCTTGTTTTTATTGCTGCTGATCTTCGATTGCGCATTCACAGTCTTCACGTTGATATAGTGGTCGACCAGCGTCCAGAACGTAAGCGCCGTCACCGAAAAATCCACGTGTACAAAACTGTCGGCGGTATAAAAGCGAATATTTTTCCACATAGTAATATCGCCTAGCAATGCCAGCTTCTCAGCATTGAATGAACTAGGGAAAAACGAATCCCACAAGCTGGGATACAGCGGATACTCTTCGTTTATCTGGTTAACATACGTCCCCGTCGCCTCGTTCTTGCCGTCAATATTGATCAGCACATCAAGCCTGCCATGTTGCGCAAGGTAATACGCAATCGACATCACCTGCTGCGGTTGCTTGTAGGTGCCGGTGCATAACATGGCAAAGATGATCTTCCTGTCCTTATAACCCGGTAACTTCGCCACATAACTGCGTATCACTTCGCGTTCGGGGCGGTTCAAAAATAATTTTTCCGCAACCGATGCGCCTGTTATGCCCACAATAACATTGCCCTTGTCCTTACTCGCCTCGATTGGGTCTTCTTCCGCCCAGTAGCCATAGGGAGAGATCTGGTAGTTTATTTCCCCTCTTTCGCGAAGGCGCGGGTCAGGCAGGGCTTGCTCACTGCGCACCCAGCCGGTATAGGGATTCAAAATATATTCGTTATTATTGTGGTTATGCAGATGCGCTAAAACAGTACCCGTTTCAGCTATCGCTTGCCGCGGCACCAACGGGGAATTCGTCTGCTCGCCTAGCTGCTTGCGCACCTCCGCGAATGAAAACGCCTCCCCGTAAAGGAAATAATACAAGCCATAGGAAGAAGCTTCAAGGGAGCCGTAAACGATCCCTATGACACATAGTGCGAACCCGATCTGCTTCAAAAAATGTTTCATATTCCATCATGCTGAAAGAAGAACCAGCTTACGCAAATATCCCCCCTAATTGCCACTATAATTTTGACCAGCCCGCGCCGCCAGAAAAACAGCAAGCCTCCGCAAACTGCCCCCACCGCCACCCTCAAAAAAAAACGACATAAGTTACATATTATGATATAGCCAATACCGGTTTAACCCGATGGTAGATAAAGGATGATATTGCCATGACCTCAATCAAAACCCGTTCCCTGCTCACCACCATTTCCTGTTCCGTCTTATTCCTCTGTGCCGCGTGCTGCACCACCCCTGAGCCCGATGGCGAAGTCGTCGTGCCCTGGAGCAGCGTGCCCGAAGCAGTGCAGAAAACCGTAACTGACCAGGCAGGCCAGCAGAAAATTGACAAGGTCGAAAAAGAAACCACCAACGGCACCTCCATCTATGAAGCCAAAACCCTGAAGAAAGATGGCTCGCACCTCGTGATCAAGGTCGACGATCAGGGCAAGCTGATCAAGGTGATCAAGAAATCCCCGGAAGTGAAAGTGTCTTTCGCCAAGCTGCCTAAAGCCGTGCGCGCCACCATCACCAAGGAAGCCGCAGGCCAGAAGATCGAAAAAGTCGAAAAAGAAACCGTAGACGGCACCCTCATCTACGAAGCCTGTGTGCTCCAGAAAGACAACGGTCACCTGATCGTCAAAGTCGGCAAAACCGGCAACCTCATCTCAACCAAGACGAAATAAGCTTACTCACTCCGAAAAAGGCCGTTTTTCATCCGCAAAAACGGCCTTTTTAGGGGGCTAGCCCAAGAACAAACACCAGAGAACTATTGTGCGTAAGTATTATAATTTTATAAACTTAATCATTTGGCTTACAGTTGTTTCAATAACACTGCTTCGCAGTGTACATATGCCAGACTTATGGGCTGCCACTCAGTCCAGTTGGAACTACGATAATGGCCTGATCAAACGCGGGCTGGTCGGTTCAATATTCAGATTATTTTCAGTTACCTTTACCTATCAAAGCTTTTGTAGGTTTGCGTACAGCATCCTGTTTCTAGTCGTTGGAATTTTGTTTATATGGAGTTTTATGCTCCAAAAAAAAATTGCCGCGGGTTCACTGCTGTTAATCCTATTTTTTTTCAGCCCACCGTTTCTGTTTTTCATCACTAAGATTGGTTATTTAGAGCAGCCATGCATTTTACTTGTCTTGATAGTAGCCATACTTCCACTCAACGACCGCCGCTCAAATATAGCGATACCCATTTTATGTGTGATAGGCATGTTTACACATGAAATCTTCCTTGTTTTAGTTAGTCCTGTCCTATTAATACGAGGAATTCTTACGTGGAAACTTTGCGAAAAGAACAATCTTTCCAGCAATACACTTATTTCTATCGGCACATCTTTATATCTGTGCGTGTGTTTGTTTGTATTTTTAGGCTCTTTACCGTTGTCGAATGCCCGATTCATGGATTTTGTCGAGCACAGGTTTTTATACTCAGATTTTTCCCCTAACGGTATGAATCTATGCATTTTAACCAGAAATATCTATGACAATTGGGTGCATGTCGGCGGAAGTAATAATTTATTCCTGCGACTTTTTAGATATTGGAGAAATGATAACTTATTATATGTACCAAATATCATTTTTTATGACTGTCTCATTCTACTCATCTTTCCAAAAATGCACGGGGATAAATTAACTTACCGTATCCCTATAATTGGATTCATAATGGCTTTGCCATTACTGCCAATTCTTCCACTCATCATTGCATTTGATGACAATCGTTTCTTTGCTTTGAGCGGAATTATTACATTTGTGTGTTTTTTAACCGCTTTGCATCATACGCCACGTGTAAAATATAGCGATAATTACACGATAGTTTTTTTTGCATTATGCATATTCGATTTGAACGCTGGTATGATGCCTAACAGGGAGTTAGAACACTTCCATTTTGCAAATTTCCCTTTTGATAAGCAGTTAATTTACCTGGAAGACCTCGTTAACGGAAAAGAAACCTTTTCTTTGAAAGCCCAGGAAAAATCTGAATTTGAATTCCCAAATCTGGGCGTTTGCAAGGATCACCTAAATTATCCAGTATCGGAATGAACATGGGCGCACCCGCCGCCAATGTCATCGGGAAGCCATGTAATAATTTTCTAACTCCATATTTAGGCTTGATGTTAAAGCCCCTTACACTGCTCATTATCTCAGAGCGTTTTTGTTTAGAAACTCTGTCCACAATGATTGTATTCTGGCACATCCATAGGTCAATTCCGTACCTATACCGTATTTTTTTGAAAAGCTGGGGTAGTGGCTCTAACACCACCAAAAAATCCACTAGCTCCGGGGAGTTGTGGTGCTGCTGA
>JANYCJ010000078.1 GCA_025360345.1 Alphaproteobacteria bacterium
GGGGGCGACGCCGCAGGCCATTCATAATAGTGGGTTTTTTGCGGGAGCACATGATTTTTTGAAACATAACGTGACTTCCATCAAGTGCCTGTCGGAGACGGCGGGCGGGCTGTTCATGATAAAGGCGGCGCTTAAAAAAGATAACTTCAACATGGGCAAGATGGCGGCGGGGATGATGCTCACCACGGGCTGGCTTTCGACCTTTGTGCTGGATAAGCCACATGCGCCGCCCTATGCCTTCAAGCCACGGGTGGATGCGGGCGACCAGAACACGGGCGAAAAGATGACCGAGTGGTTTAAGGAAAACCCAAGAGGGCGCATTGCAGGCCCGCTTTCCATGGGGAACAATATCTCCAATATTATCGGGGCGGGCTTTGAAGCAAGGCGCTACCGGGCCGACCTTGCAGGGGCGCGGGCTTCGGGGAATGCGGCGGATATCGCGCATCATTCCCGGAAGCAGTATGACTATGGGTGGAATGTGCTTACGGCATGTTCGTTCATGGTGGCTAACGGGCTGTTCGGCATGAGCGGCACCAAGCATTCCGACGAGCATGTGGCCGACACCAAGACGTTTACGCATGACGTGCTTGCAGTGGCGGCGAACATGCTGTGTTCCGTGCCGCCAGAAGCGAAGCGCGCAGCCGTGGAGGGCGCGGCGGATTATATCACTAATATTAAAGATGTGAGCCTGCGCAAAGAAGAGGCCGTGGAAATGATTAATGCGCGGATCGAGCACCTGAAACACAGCCCCTTCCTCAATGGGGCAGCGCAGGGGCGGGCGTAGATTTTCCCGCGTCAGGAAAGGGCGGAAGGGGTGCCGCCTATACGGCGGCTCGGGGCCGTGGCGATGGCGGGGCGGACGAGTTTTTCGACCTGCGCGCCATAAGGGGCGAGGCGGCCATGTTCTTCGTAGGTGGCGATGTCTTTGGCCACGACTTCATCCATGTAGCGCGAAATGACGGGGTAGTTGCCGCTGATTTTATCCCATGTGCCGGTGGCCATCATGGCCATGACCTTGGCGGGTACTTCGATCACCAGCTCGTTTACGCCGTAAGCCTGCAGCCCGAAATCTTTTTTGAATTGCGCGGGCGTATTGCGCCTGATGTCTTCCATGATGGAAGAGGCCAGCAGGGTGCGGCGCTTGTCTTCCGGGGTGAAGTAGGGTTTTGCCCTGTTGAAAAACATGCGGCGGAAGGCGTGATGGGCCAGTTCTTCCGTCAGTGTGTGGGTGTCGGGCGGGGTGGGGAGGTTTACGACAAAGGTCTGGCTGGTGCCGATCACTATGCTGTCGCGCTTTTCGTCGAGGGAGCGCTCGCTGATATGGTCGGCGTGGGGCTGGTTCGACATGGCGACGGTGAGCATACTGTCGTTCAGGGCAATCTGGACGAGACGGCGCACGAGGGGAGGGGGGCTGAATTCCGCGAGGGCTTTTTTGAATGCCGCTTCGGCGGCCTCCTGTGTCAAAGGCGGTGCGAAGGGGCTGGTTTTATCTACGCGCAGGGCGGTGCGAAGCGAGCGCAGGGAGGGATCGTAGTCTTCATTATAAAACTCGTCTATCACGGTGGCGCGCTGGCTCATTTTTTTGCGGAGGTCTTTGGTGCGGCGCTCGAACCATTGCATCTTTTCTTCGAGGACGGGGGTGATGACGGCAGTGAATTTTTCCGGGTCGAAGGCCACTGTGCCGGAGTGGAGATCTAGAATGAGGGCCTTTGCCAAGGCATGGCTGCGCTGTCGGTGCGCATTGTCATGATCGTGGGTTTCGGTTCTGGAGAGCCTGGTGCATTCACTGGCCAGTGCTTCGTTGCGCAGGGCAATGTAGGCGTCCTGTGCTGAGGGCGCTGCGAGGCAGGCGGTATGCGCGAAACGGTAATAGGCCTGATCGCCGCCTTCGGCGGAGCTGAATTCGGGCAGTTTCATGTAGGCCCTGGAAATCATGGAGGGAAAGCTGCGTTCTTTGCGGAATTCTTCCACGGTGATTTTGTGGTAGGTTTCCAGATGACCCTCTTTTTTCAACTTCGCTTTCAGGGCGTCGAGAATGGCGCGGCCGGTTTCGGGCGCGGCCTCTGCGCGGGCGGTGATCTCGCGGTTGAACTTTTCCTGACCGAAGCTGTGTAGCGCGGTCAGACCGGCACGGTATTTCTGAAATAATTCGGCATTATTTTCCGGCGCGAGCTCGTGGGTGGGGATGCTTTTTATGCTATTGCGGGGGTTTTGGGTGGAGCGGTTGAGTGTGGTGACCTGATTGAACTGCTCGCCATTGGCCATTTGCACATAAGGCTCGGCGGGGCAGACGGCGCATCTATAGGTCAAGGTTTCGCTCATGCTTCCATTATAGCAGAGGAGCATTACCAATTTATGTCTATTAAAGTTGTATTATTTCAAAGGATTGCAGAATCCGCAGGCTTTATCGGGGACATAAGAGGGGTGGGCGCGATCCTCGGGGGTCAGGGCAAAACCACAGGCTTCACACTTGCTGGAGGTGGTGGAGGCATGGACGCCATGGGTGACGGCGACGCGGTCGTCAAACACATAGCATTCGCCCTGCCAGCTGCTTTGGGCTTCGGGGATTTCTTCGAGATATTTGAGGATGCCGCCCTTGAGGTGGTAGACATCGGTGAAGCCCTCGGTTTTCATCCATGCGGTGAATTTCTCGCAGCGTATGCCGCCGGTGCAGAAGGTGGCGATTTTGGCGTTCTTGTTTTCCGAAAGGGTTTTACGGACGAAGGCGGGGAGCTGCTTGAAGGTTTCGATATCGGGGTCGATGGCGCCTTTGAAAGTGCCGAGATGGACTTCGTAATCGTTGCGGGTGTCTAGTATAATGGTGTCGGGATCGCTGATGAGGGCGTCCCAGTCCTTGGGATCGACATAGGTGCCGACCTGCGAGAGGTCTACGGGTTCGCCCAGCGAGATGGTTTCGGTTTTGAGGCGGACCTTGGTGCGGCCGAAGGGGAGGGTGTCGCAGTAGCTTTCCTTATGGCCCATGGGGGCGCGGATGATGTCGGACTGGAGGTAGCTTAGGAAATCATCGAGTTTTTCGCGGGTTCCGCCGATGGTGCCGTTTAGGCCCTCGGGCGCGATGAGGATGGAGCCCTTGATGCCGCGAGCGAGCATCTGGTCTTTAAGCAGCTGCTTTTTTTGCTCAAATTCCTTGAAATCAAAAAAATGGTAGAATGTAGCTACGACAAACGACATAATGATTTTCTTACTTCATTCCGGGCTTAAGGGGGCGCTGCCATGGTGATTAACATCAATCCAAACCGCATTAACGTGTCTTCCGGCAAAACGGGCCGGACAGGGGACCGCAAACCGCAGCAGGACGCCGATGAGAGCCTTTATACAGCGCCACGGCGCTCTGATGTCAACTATATTCCTGAGCCGGCTTCGCTTGCCACACTTATCAGCAGTGCCATCGCAGCAATGCGCCGGGGAGTGTACTGGGACCGGGGCACGATTATCAATCTTTACGTGTAGGCCCCCTGATATATGGAGATGAACTGGGAAGACCCCTTCCAGCTGGAAGCGCAGCTGACGGACGATGAACGGCTGATACAGGCCACGGCGCGGGGCTATGCGCGCGACAGGCTGATGGGCCGGGTGCTGGAAGCGAACCGGCATGAGAAATTCGACGTTTCCATCATGCGCGAAATGGGCGAGCTGGGGTTGTTCGGCGCGACCATTGAGGGGTATGGCTGCGCGGGCGTGAGCCATGTGGCCTCGGGGCTGATCTGCAAGGAAATTGAGTGGGTGGATTCGGGCTACCGCTCGGCGCTGTCGGTGCAGTCGGCGCTGGTGATGCACCCGATTTATACCTTCGGCTCCGAGGAGCAGAAGGACAACTATTTGCCGAAGCTAGCCACGGGGGAGCTGATCGGCTGTTTCGGGCTTACCGAGCCCGACCACGGTTCCGACCCGGGAAGCATGGTGACGCGCGCTACCACCAGCGGAAACGGCTTTATTCTTTCGGGCGCAAAGAACTGGATTACCAATTCGCCGGTGGCGGATGTATTCGTGGTGTGGGCGAAGGTCTACGGGCTTGAGGGGGTAAAGGATGGGACAATCAAGGGCTTTATCCTTGAGAAGGGGATGAAGGGGCTTTCCGCGCCGAAGATTGAGGGCAAGATGAGCCTGCGCGCAAGCGTGACGGGCATGATCGCCATGGAAGACGTTGTGGTGCCGCAAAGCGCGATGCTGCCGAAAGCTTCCGGGCTGGGCGGGCCGTTTTCCTGCCTGAACAAGGCGCGGTATGGCATTGGCTGGGGCGCGCTGGGGGCGGCGGAATTCTGCTATGCTGCCGCGCGAAATTACACCATGGAGCGCAAGCAGTTCGGGCGGCCTTTGGCTGCCAACCAGCTTATCCAGAAAAAGCTCACCGATATGCTGGTGGAGATTTCGCTGGGCTTGCAGGCGTGCCTGCGGGTGGGGCGGCTGATTGACGAAGGGCGCTGCCCGCATGAGCTGATTTCCATCATTAAGCGCAACTCTGCAGGCAAGGCGCTGGACATTGCCCGGGTGAGCCGCGACATGCATGGCGGCAACGGGGTTTCGGACGAGTATCACGTGATACGGCATGTGATGAACCTGGAAAGCGTGAACACGTATGAAGGCACGCATGACATCCACGCGCTGATTATCGGGCGGGCAATCACCGGCCTGCAGGCGTTCAGCGGAGCGTAGCGTGGCCAAGGATACGCTCATCATCATCACGGGCGGAACCATTGACGCAGAAGCCTATCCCGACCCCAAGCACCCGCCGAAAAATGCGACGATGCTGGACAAAAGCCTTATACCGATCACGGTGGCGGGCATGAAGGGCGGGGAGCGGTGCGATTGCCTTGAATGGAAATCACGCGACAGCAAGGATTTCCTGACGGCCGATATACGGGAGCTTGCCAAGATCATCCGCAGCAGCCAAGCTAAAAACATCATCATCACCCACGGTACGGATGCGATGCCGCACCATGCGCGGCAGCTGGAAAGCATGTTGTTGAAGCGCGACGTGCATATGCTGGATGACGCATTCGCCAAGGCATATTCCGGCGCGGAAGCGGTGCGGGGCAAGCGCGTGGTTTTCACGGGCGCAATGATGCCGCTGGCCAATGGAAAAGAATCTGACGGATACAAAAATCTGGAGTATATTTTCACCCATATGGATAGCTGGCAACCTGGAGTGCGGGCGGTGATGCATGAGCGGTCTTACAAGCCGGAGGGGCTTAGGAAAAATATGGACACGTATGTCTTCGAGGGGACGGTGATTCCCGATGCGCCTGCGCGGGGGCGGGCATGAACCGGCTGACACTGGGCATACTTTTTGTGGCGCTGGTGGCTGCGTGCGGGTATTACAAGTTCGGTTACGTGCCAAACCTGCTGCGGGAGGATACGGAAAAGGCGCTGGATGAATTCGCGCAGGCCATCGCCTCGCAGGAACGCTCCAAGGTGGCCGAAGCACTGGACGCGCATTTGACGGATAATGCGAAGATCCATATTGAGGTGACCTTTTTTTCGCTGACGCAAAACGGCCAGCGGCCCGTGGCGGAGGATTTCACCAAGAAGGAATTCATGACGTTTATTGATAACGTGCTGTATCCGCTGGACCATTATGAATACACGCCGCAGCTGGTGGACTTCAAGGTCAATAGCGACAGGGATGCGGCGGAGGTGGTATTTACCTCAAGCGAATGGGCAGATGGCAAGGGGCATTACGCCGGAGTGACGGTGGGAATGCGTTTCAGCTCCGACACGGAGTGCACGGCGCATGTGGTGTATCCGGGCAAGGTGCCGTCCATCAGCACGGCGAGCTGCAAGATTTCCCTGCGGGCGGTGCCGAAGCCTGAAGAGGCCTATAAGATACAGGGCAACCCCGAGGCGATGCAGCAGTTTATTATGCGCTAACCTTAAGCGGCGCTGGCGGCAGAGGGTTTGTGGCCGATGGCGGCATAGTTTTTTTCCAGCCAGTCGGTGGCGGCCTGTACGCCGAGGTCATGCAGATAGACGAGGAAATCCCAGTCTGCGTTCAGCTTGCTGGAGCGGCCGAGGCTTCCGAGCATGGACTCGGACTCGATGGTGTGGACAAATACCGGGGCCTGATCGAGCTTGCCCGCGGCGATGAGGCGGTTGTAGAGGTCGATGGTTTTCAGTTCCTGAAGGAGGACAGCGTGGAAGCTCAGCTCGGTGGCGCGGTCTAATATATCGGCGGCGGTGGTGGGCACGTCTTCGACATAGCCGGGATGTACCTGCACCAGCACAATGTCGGTGGCGCCCATATTTGCCAAAGGCGAAAGGGCGGGTGAGCCGGAGAAGCTGCCGTCCCAATAGGCTTCGCCGTCAATTTCCACGGTTTTAAATACAAAGGGCAGGCAGGAAGAGGCCATGACGGCATCGAGGGAGAGGTTGCTTTCTTCGAAGACCTTGCTCTTGCCGGTGCGGGCATTGGTGGCGTTGATGAAAAGTTTCACGGGGCTTTCGCGGTTCAGCATATCGAAATTCACGAGGTCTTCGACGATGCCGCGCAGGGGGTTGATGTCGAAAAGGTTGAACTGGGAGGGGGAGAAGATGCGAGTAATGTAATCCAGCGCCATGGATTGCGGGGTGAGGTCTATGCCTACGGTGCCGAGGAACTGGTCCACCACTTTCATGCGCAGGGGAAGCAGGGTGGAGGCGAGGCTTACTTTTTTCCAGAACTGCTTCAGGGCTTCGCGAGCGGCGTCGGGGCCACCGTCATGCAGGCCCTGTGCCATGACTGCGGCGAGGATGGAGCCGCCGGAGGTGGCGGAGATGGCATCTATCTCGACGCGGCCATCGAGCAGGAGCTGGTCGATCACGCCCCAGGTGAAGGCGGCGTGGGTGCCGCCGCCCTGAAGGGCGAGTGCGATTTTCTTTGGGGATGCGGGCATGTGGTTCTCCTCTTTTTTATTTTATCACGGCTTAGCTGCCGGTGAAAGTGGCTTTGCGTTTTTCATTGAAAGCGGTGATGCCTTCCTTGCGGTCGTTGGTTGCCAACAAGGTTTCGTAATAATCGAGCTCGCATTGGAGGGCGGCGGCGAGGGGCTTGTCCGCACCTTGCTGCATGGCTTGTTTTACGGCCTGTACGGCAAGGGGAGCGTTTGCGGCAATGAGCTGCGCGGTGGCAACAGCGCTTTCTTCGAGCGCGGATTCCGGGAAGAGGCGGTTTACCAGCCCCATGGCATGGGCTTCGGCAGCGGGGAAAGCGCGGCCAAGATAGATCAGCTCGGCGGCGCGGGAGGCGCCGATTTTGCGCGGCAGGAGTTGTGTGCCGCCGAGGCCGGGCATGATGCCAAGCGTGGTTTCGGTCAGGGCGAAGCGGGCGTTATCGGCGGCGTAGATGAAATCACAGGCCATGGCCAGTTCTAAGCCGCCGCCCATGGCTGCGCCGCGCACGGCTGCGATGACGGGGACGGGGCAGGCGAGCAGCGCGCGGTGGGCTTGCTCAAAGGCATGGTGCTGGGCGTGCCATGCGGTTTCATCCATATCCTTGCGGTCTTTGAGATCTGCGCCGGCGCAAAAATGTTTGCCGCTGCCGGTGAGGATGATGACACGGCACAGCGACTGGGGAATCGCTGCGAAAAAATGGCGTAATTCTTCGGCCATTATCGTGTTTAGCGCATTGGCGCTGGCCGGGCGGTTTAAGCGCAGGACGATGATCTGGTCTGCGGTACCGACTACAGGCTCGGGTAGGAGGGTCTGGTAGGTGCTATTCATAGATGGCCGGTATTTCCTTGATAATTCGCATGATAGGGGCAAATTTCCTGCAAAGAGGCCAGTTTGGGCGGTTTTTTGAAGTGGCGGGAAGTTGAAAATACTTGAATATTAGTCAAAAAGCACTAAATAAAGCCTCCGTACATATTCCATATATATAAGGACGTCCCATGACTTTGCCCTTAATGCCCAAGGCTACCGCCGTATGGCTGGTTGAAAACACCGCGCTCAGCTTTGAACAGATCGCTGATTTCTGTGGTATGCACCCGCTGGAAGTACAGGGCATTGCCGATGGCGAGGTTTCCGGCGGTATCCGCGGGCTGGACCCGGTGGCCGGTGGCCAGCTTACCATGGAAGAAATCAAGCGTTGCGAAGCTGATCCGAAGCAGCGCTTGGACATCATGGGTACGGCGAAACAGTATATTTCCCAGAAAACCAAGGGCAGCCGCTACACGCCAGTGGCGCGCCGCCAGGACAAGCCGGACGCTATCGCGTGGCTTATCAAGAACTTCCCGACTATGACGGATGCGCAGGTTTCCAAGCTGGTGGGTACGACCAAAAACACGATCAGCGCGGTTCGGGGTAAAAGCCACTGGAATAGCAGCAATATCAAGCCGCGTGACCCGGTTTTGCTGGGTTTATGCACCCAGACCCATCTTGACGCGGCCGTGGCCTCCATCCGTGCGAATAGCGGTGCGGATGATGCGGATACGCTTGCTGCTAAAGCGTAATTCTAAAAGCTTTTATCATCTATTAAGGCGCTATTTTTAGTGTGATTTTTGTTGCCTAATTGCAACATCTGACGCTAATAGCGTTTTTGCATCAAAAATATCTCAAATACAGCTTTAATCCTTGGCAATGATCCAGAGGGGGCGCTCATTTTGTGCTATCATATTGACAATTACACAAAATAATTACTTATCAGAATGTTGATTGAGGTGATTTGGGTGGCAGGTATGACTATTTTTAATGAATATTAACACTTAGATTACACTCGATTAGCTTTTTTAAGTAATGTTTTGGTAATCTTTGGATGGTAGTTTCGGAAAATAATAGTGTAATTCATAATTATGCGGTTATGAGTAGCAGACGAGGCACGGTAGGAACAGTATTGGAGTGTGAATACAAGCGAACTACTCAGAAAATCGTCAGCAAAAAAAGTATCTAGGAGTAAATTTATGATAGCGGCACAAATATCGGGTACTAATAAGCAGCAGGGCTTTACGCTTATCGAATTATCCATCGTTCTGGTCATTATCGGCCTGATCGTGGGTGGCGTACTTGTAGGGCAAGACCTTATTAAGGCGTCGGAAATCCGGGCAACGGTGGGGCAGGTTGAAAAATACAACTCTGCGGTCAATACCTTCCGTACCAAATACAACGGTATTCCCGGCGATATCCCACAGACCACGGCAGGGGCTTTCGGCCTTTTCCAGATCACATACGGTACGACGCTGGGCTTTGGCGACGGTAACGGCCTGATTGAAGGCGGCTTAGCAGGTGCGGTTGCACCTCTGGGTGAAACGCTGGCTTTCTGGCGCCATATGTCTGACGCCAACTTAGTAGACGGCCAGCTCGGCAGCACGGGCAACAGCTTGCTCGTTCAGCTTACAGGTGCTCCTACAGGTGCGGTTACGACTATCAACCAGTCAGTGCCGGATTCGCGGACGGCCCCTACCAATTCTTTCGTGGTCTTTTCCGCAAACGGTCTTAACTACTACGAGCTGATGCCGCTGACCGGGATCACGGGTGGTGCTTACACCGCCGGTACCACGGGTATGACCCCGATCCAGGCCTTCAACATGGATGCAAAACTGGATGACGGCCAGCCCGTTACCGGGATTGTGCAGGCGAAGGGCCTTGGTGTGCTGCCAAACGCGAACCCGAGCTTTAACAACGGTACGCTTAACAACAAATGTATCAACGGTACCACGGCCACCGATACCACCAGTACTTACAACCGTGTGCTTGCCACGGGTGGTGCTGACGGTTCATGCGCTGTGCGGTTCCGCTTCAACTAATCCATACCAAAAAGTAAAAAAGACAGATTTAGAGCCACCTTCGGGTGGCTCTTTTTTTTGTCATCGTGTATTACAGGGGCATTAGCCACCTAGCATGAGGACAAGACGATGATTGAAGCTGCACGCACGCAAACCAGCAAACTTACTATCAAAGGCTCGATGAAGCCCGCCTATGAGGCGATTCTGAACCCGGATGTGTGCGCTTTTATCGAACAGCTGGCGGAACAGTTTACCAACCGCCGCGATGCGCTGCTGGCAAAGCGCGCGGAGCGGCAGAGGCGTATTGACGGTGGGGAGCTTCCGGATTTCCGCGCTGACACGCGGTCTATCCGCGAAGGTGACTGGAAGGTTGCGCCCGTTCCCGCGGCGCTGCAGGACCGCCGGGTGGAAATCACCGGGCCGGTGGAGCGTAAAATGATTATCAACGCGCTGAACTCCGGCGCGAAGGTGTTCATGGGGGATTTTGAAGATGCGCTTTCGCCGACGTGGGAGGCGGTGATGGAAGGGCAGGTGGCGCTGCGCGACTACGCCAACGACACACTTACCTATGTCAGCCCCGAAGGGAAAAGCTATGTGCTGAACAAGGAAATTGCCGTGCTGATCGTGCGGCCGCGAGGCTGGCACCTTGATGAAAAGCATATCACCATCGGGGGGAAGGCGGTTCCGGGCGGGTTGGTGGATTTCGGGATATATTTTTACCTGAACGCCAAGAAGCTGCTGGACAACGGCGTGGGGCCTTATTTCTACCTGCCGAAGCTGGAAAGCATGGAAGAGGCGCAGCTATGGGCAGATGTATTCGCCTATGCTGAAAACGCGGTGGGGCTGCCCAAGGGCACGATCAAGGCGACGGTGCTGATCGAAACCATTCTTGCGGCATTTGAGATGGATGAGATCCTTTACGCGCTGAAAGATTACTGCGTGGCGCTGAATTGCGGGCGATGGGATTATATTTTCAGCTTTATCAAAAAGTTCAGCAAGCGCAAAGATTTCGTGATGCCTGACCGCGCGCAGGTGACGATGAAATCGCATTTCCTGCAATCGTATTCGCTGCTGCTGATTAAGACGTGCCACAGGCGGGGTGCATTCGCCATGGGGGGCATGAGCGCTTTTATCCCCGTGAAGGGCGACGAAGCGGCCAATGCAAAGGCATTTGAAGCAGTGCGGCTGGACAAGGAGCGCGAATGCGGCAACGGGCATGATGGGACATGGGTTGCACATCCCGGGCTGGTGCCGGTGGCGATGGAAGTGTTTGAGCGGATGCTGAAAGGTGAGATCAACCAAGTGGCACGGCAGCGCGACGACGGGGTGAAAGCCGCCGATTTGCTGGATATTCCCGAAGGCACGATTACTGAGGCGGGGCTTCGAAACAATATCAGTGTGGGGGTGCAATACATTGCGGCGTGGCTGAACGGGGCGGGCGCGGTGCCGATTTTTAACCTGATGGAAGATGCGGCGACGGCGGAAATTTCGCGCTCGCAGATCTGGCAATGGATCAACCACGAGGCGAAGCTGGATGATGGGCGATTGGTGACGCTGGCGCTGTATCGGGCGCTGCTGCCGGAAGAGCTGAAGAAGATTACGGCGCAGCATGGCGCAGGATTGCCTTATGGGCGCGCGGCGGAGCTGCTGACGCAGCTGGTGTCCGATAAAGCGTTTGTGGAATTCCTGACACTGCCGGGTTATGCGCTGATTGATTAAGCGGCGTGGGTAACAAAAAAGCCCGGCTTTTTGATAAAGCCGGGCTTTTTTTATTCTTTTCGGAATGTTTTAGAAGTGGAGCAGCGTGCGAACCTGGCTTACAGGCACTGAGTAGGTCACGATGATGGATTCTTCACCGGGATTGTGGCTGTAGATGCTTGCGTTAGAGAGGTGGTTCAGGGCTATGCCGAGCTGATGCTGGTTCTGGAACTGGTAGTCCAATTCGATGCCTGAGCGGAATTCAAGAACGCCGCCGAGGTCTTTGCCTGCGCCCTCATGATAGGCGCCTACTGCGAAGTTGGGGACGATATAGAGCTGGTTTGGGATGAGGGCAACGTCCCAGTTGAGACCGCCGTAACCGTAGGCAGCGCCCTTGGTATCACCGAAAGCGCCCAGGATGGGGCGCACGCCGTAACCCCATTCAGCGAAGCGGTATTCGCCGCCATATTGGAAGGCCTGCTGGTTGTTGCGCAGGGCATTGTATTCGCCGAGGTTGAGGCTGATATAGTCGTCACTGCCGGAGGCGTAAGCTGCGTTTGAGGCGCAGACTGCGAGCAGCGCCGTTGCAACGGTGGTGAGCAGGGGGTGTTTGATCTTCATTGATAACGTCCTTGGTTGAAGTGGTCTTTCGCGGATTTTATAGCGGAAATTTACAATTTCGACAACACGAATAGTTGTGTGCGGGAAAGGTTTTTCCTTTTGGAAACACTAAATGTAGAAATGCGTTGGAGGCTTAAGCCAAAAAAAAGGGCCCCCGGAGGGGCCCTTTCATCCGTTCGGTGAAAGACTACTCTTTCACGTTCAGTTCGATTTCCACGCGACGGTCAGCTGCGAGGCAGTTGATGAGGTCGGCGCGGGCGAGCTTTTCATCGCAATGCGTGACGGAGTTGGCTTCACCGAGGCCTTTTACGTTCACGTTGCGGGTTTTCAGGCCCTTGGTGGCGAGGTAAGACTTCACAGTCTGCGCGCGCTTGGTGGAGAGCTTCTGGTTGTAGCTGGCTTTGCCGATCATGTCTGCGTAGCCTACGATATCAACGCTTTCTACTTCCTTGGAGTCGATGATGATCTTGGATACTTCATCGAGCTTTTTCTTTTCGTGCGCGTTCAGCGTGGACTTGTTAAAGTCGAAATATACGGTGCGCTGTTCAACGGTGAGGCGCGAGCGGATGTCGCGGTGACCGGTGCATTCATTTACAGCGTTTTCCCAACGGGTGATAACGCAGTTACCGTTGGTGCTGTGGACGACTTTACCACCGGTATCCTTCACCACGTCGTGGTGATTGGTTTCGCCTGCGAAAGCGGCGGTGGCGAGCATCGCGCTGACGGAAGCCAGCAGCGATACTTTTTTCAAATTTATCATGTGCGCAATCCTTTTCTTAGTTAAAATAGTAGTTGCTTATGGTGTAACAAGCTGATTTTGGAAAATAAGTGAAATTGATATTGAAGGCAATTTATATTTGTCTCGTGGTTACCAGACAAGATAATACAAATTACGCATTAAATTACAATTCATTATGGGGGGTATGCCCGTTAAAAACCGGTAAAAACATGATAAAAGTACACAAGTGATGCCCAATTGCCACAGCGTGGTTTGCGTGTGTCGGCAGGGCATTAAAAAGTGTTAAGCCTGGGCGGAGGCCGCTTCCAGTTTCTGGCGGTTCTGGGCGTAGAGCGCGTTAAAATCAATGGGGTCGAGCATGAGGGGGGGGAAGCCGCCATCACGTGTGACATCGGCGATGACGCGGCGCGCGAAGGGGAAAAGCACGAAGGGGCAATCAATCATAATCAGCGGCTCGATATGCTCGGCGGGGATGTTCGAAATCTGGAAAATGCCGGCATAGGCGAGGTCTACCAGGAAGAGGGTGTTACCCTCGGCGGTGGCGCGGGCGGCGATGTGCAGCACCATTTCAAAGGTGTTATCCTGCAGTTTCTGCGCCTTCAGGTCTACATTTACGTCAATACCGGGGCGGGAGGTGTTGGCGGCGGCCATGAGGCTGGCGGGCGCATGGGGGTTCTCAAAGGACAGATCCTTGATGTACTGGCCTTTGACGGAAAAGCTGTGACCGGGGGCGGCGCTTTGCGTGCTGGTGCTCATTATTCTGTTCCTTCGCGTCAAAAATTTAATTATGGTGTGTGCGTTGACCATGGAACATATACAAAAAAAGCGCCGTGGCCATCATTTTTTGGAACCGCAACTCACAGGAACCCGTCCTTATTATGTCTGATGGTATGCCCTACGCCGATATTGTTATCATGGCACTGGTTGCTGGATTTATCCTTTTGCGCCTGCGCAGCGTGCTTGGCGACAAGATCGGCAACGATAAGCCGAGCTATTTCAACAAGCCGGTGCAGCCGGAGCGCAAAGACACTATTGTGCAGCTGGACGACAAAACGCTGAAGCCCAAGCTTCGGCAGCAGGAACCCGACCCCTATATGGCGGGCATGAAAGATGAGCAGATACTCGGCGTTATCGCGGCGATCAAGCTGCGCGACCCGGAATTTACCGCCACCCATTTCCTGGAAGGGGCGAAGGGGGCCTATGAGATGGTGTTCGACGCGTTTTCACGGGGCGACCGGGACACGCTTAAATTCCTGCTCGACAGCCGGGTGTTCCAGCAATTCAGCGATGCGCTGAGCGAAGTTGAGAAAATGGACGGCAAAAACGAGACCACGCTGATTTCCGCCAAGGCGCAGGACATCACCCATGCGGAACTGACCGGGACGGTAGCGCGGCTTACGGTACATATCCATAGTGAACAAGTGCATGTGACGCGCGATGCCAAGGGCGAGATCGTGGGCGGGGACGCGTCGCTGATCCACTCGATTGACGACGACTGGAGTTTTGAGCGTGATGTGACGTCCAAAAACCCCAACTGGAAAGTCGTCGAAACCTGATGCGCCGTTTTCTACCCGTCGCCCTGCTCCTGTGGTGTGCCGCATGTGCCGGCAAGGCCGACCATTTTGAATCCTCGCCGCTTACCTATGACCAGCTGGACGGCTGGAACAGTGAAAACCATGCTGAAGCCTTGCAGGTTTTTACTGCTTCCTGCCCGGTACTGGCACGCAGCCCGCGCCCGCGCACCAGTGGCAGCAATATTCAGGTGCCAGGAAAGGTGTGGCAGTCGCTGTGCAACGAGGCGATGACGGTGCCCGTGGGAGATAACGGCGCGGCGGAGTCGTTTTTCGAGCGGCGATTCCAGCCCTACCGAGTGCTGAACAACGGCAAGGACAAGGGGCTTTTCACGGGCTATTATGAGCCGGTACTCTACGGCTCGCCGGTGAAGAAGGGAGATTATAAATACCCGCTTTACGTGACGCCGCCGGATTTGCGGAAAGGCAACCAATATTACAGCCATGCGGAAATCAACCGCGGGGCGCTGGCCAACCGGGGGCTGGAGCTGATGTGGGTGGATGACCCGGTGATGCTGTTCTTCATGCAGATACAAGGCAGCGGACGGGTGCGGATGGTGGATGGCCGCGAGGTGCTGGTGGGCTATGGCGGGCAGAACGGCTACGGGTATGTGTCGCTCGGCAAGATCATGGGCGACGAGGGATACCTGCCGAAGGACCAGGTGAATTTCTTCACGCTGCGCCAGTGGCTGTATGACCACCCGGATCAGGCATTGCCGATGATGGAGCGGAACCCTTCCTACGTGTTTTTCAAAAAGCTGAATACGACGGGGCCGGTGGGCGCGGTGGGCACGGTACTGACGCCGCAGCGGTCGATGGCGGTGGATGCGCGCTACATTCCTTATGGCCTGCCGCTGTTCCTTGAAACAGAGCTGCCGGACACGCGCGGGGGGAATGTAACGCTGCCGTTCCACCATACGCTGATTGCGCAGGACACAGGCGGGGCGATTAAAGGGCCGGTGCGCGGCGACGTGTTTTTCGGCGGCGGGCCGAACGCGGAATACCTGGCCGGTTTCATGAAGGGGCACGGGGTATATAGCCTGCTGATCCCGAAGGAAATCGTGGACCAGATGGCGACAGCCGAATAAGGATTTTTCGCATGAAAATGCTGGGATTGATCGGGGGGATGAGATGGGAGTCCACGACGCCCTGTGACCGGCAGATCAAGGTGCTGGCGGCGGATTATGCCATGGGGGCAGCATGAGGCGGCGGGTGCTGACCGACGATGAGGCGCAGCTTTGGCAGGCGGTGACACAGCATGACCGCAAGCTGGATAACGAGCGGTTCATAGAAAAACCGTTTGCCGCAATACGGGTGAATGTGAGCCAGCCGCAGGCGCAGATGCCAGTGTGGAAGGATGATTTTTCGCCGCTGATGCTGGGCGGCTATGCGGGGATCGACCGGAATACCGCTGACCGGTTCCGCAAGGGGGAGCTTACGATCGAGGGTACGGTGGACTTGCACGGCATGAGCCGGGAGCGCGCGCACCAGCGGGTGAGCGCGTTTATCCACGACCATTACATGCGCGGCAGCCGCTGCCTGCTTGCCATTACCGGCAAGGGGATGAAGAAGACGGGAGAGGCAGAGGCGCAGCCGGGGGTTTTGCGGGAGATGCTGCCGCAATGGCTGGCGGAGCCGGGACTCCGGCCGCTGGTGCTGGCCTGTGACGTGGCCAAGCAGAAACATGGCGGCGGGGGTGCGTATTATATTCTTTTGCGGCGGAAGCGGTGATGGAGGATAAAGCCCATATTCTGGTGGTGGACGACGACGACCGGTTGAGGACGCTGCTGAAAAAATACCTGCGCGAACAGGGATTCATGGTGACGGGTGCGGCTGATGCGGCGGAGGCGCGGCGGAAGATGGCGTGGTTCACTTTCGACCTTATGGTGCTGGATGTGATGATGCCGGGGGAATCTGGCGTGGACCTGCTGGTGTCGCTGCCTGAAAAAGACAAGGGTAACGTGCTGATGCTTTCGGCCATGGGGGAAGCCGAAGACCGGGTGCGGGGGCTGGAAGGCGGCGCGCAGGATTATCTGGTGAAGCCGTTTGAGCCTAAAGAGCTGGTGCTGCGCATTCGCACGATTTTACGGCGCAACGCGGTGGAAAAACCGAAACCGGTTTCTATCATGTTCGGGGATTTCCATTTTGATTTTACGCTCTCGCAGCTGACGCGAGGAGGGGAGAACGTGTATCTTACTTCCAGCGAAATGGCGATTTTGAAGCTGCTGGCAGAAAACGCGGGCAAGCCCGTAGCACGCGAGGAACTGGCCAAGGTGATGCCGGGCACAAATAATGAGCGAGCGGTGGATGTACAGATCACGCGGCTGCGCAAGAAGATCGAAGAAAGCGAAGGCCGGCCGATGCATGTGCAGACGGTGCGTGGTGCAGGCTATGTGCTGTATGTGGAAAAGGGGGGCGTATGACCTTAAAGCGGTTTCTGCCCAAAAGCCTGTTTGGCCGCGTGCTGATGATTCTCATCATGCCCACGGTGCTAATACAGCTGGTGGTTGCCTATGCGTTTTTTGACCGGCACTGGGACACGGTGACACGGCATATTTCCAGCACGATGGCGGGGGAAATGGCGTTCTTCCTGCAACGGTTCAAAAAAGCCGCGCCAGACGAGGTGGACGACGTGCTTTCCGATTTTGTGCTGGCGACTGGCAACCAGGTGTATTTCGACGACAAGAACACGTTTTCCAAAATAGAGGGCAGCGACGAATTCCCCGACCTGCAGCAGCGGCTGCAGGTGGTGATCCAAGAGCCCTTCACGGTGCGCAAAACGCAGGATGGCAGCACGATCGAGATCCGGGTGATGCTGCCTGACCGGATATTGCGAATCGAAACTTCGGTGAAGCGGCTGGAGAGCCGGACGACGATTATTTTTGTGATCTGGATGTTCGTCACGTCGGTTCTGTTCCTGCTGATTGCTGTGTTGTTCCTGCGCAACCAGATACGGCCGATCCGCAGGCTTGCAGAGGCGGCGGATAATTTTGGGCGGGGGCTGGACATGCCGGGATTCAGGCCGCATGGAGCCTCGGAGGTAAAGAAAGCGGCCCGGGCGTTCATGGTGATGCGGGAGCGCATCAAGCGGCAATTGCGCACGCGTACCGACATGCTGGCGGGGATCAGCCATGATTTGCGCACGCCGCTGACGCGGATGAAGCTGGAGCTGGCGATGCTGCCGGCCAGCGAGGAGACGCGTGAATCCATCCGCGAGCTGGGCGATGACGTGCAGCAGATGGAACATATGATCGAGGAATACCTCAACTTCGCGCGCGGGGAAGGGCGCGAAGAAGCGGTGCGGGTTTCCATGCGCGGACTGGTGGAGGACGTGGTGAGCGACTACCAGCGGCTGGATGCGAAGGTGACTTATGAGAGCGGCAAAGATGCTACGCTGGATATCCGGGTGAGCTCGCTGCGGCGGGTGGTGCGTGGGGAATGAACGCGCTCTTCGCGCAGGGC
>JANYCJ010000027.1 GCA_025360345.1 Alphaproteobacteria bacterium
CTGGGCAGCGGCGCGCCGCCGGAAGCCAGCAGCGGCATGAGGGCGAGGATAGGGATGACGGCGATATCCTGAAACAGCAGCACCGCGAAAGAAGATTCCCCGGCGGTGGTGTTGAGCAGGCTTTTTTCCTGAAGCACCTGCAGCACCAGCGCGGTGGAAGACAGCGAAAGCGCCATGCCGCAGGCGAGGCTGGGCTGGAAGGCATAGCCCAGCCCCAACCCGATGGCGGTGATGGCGGCGGTGGTGAGCACCAGCTGCAGGCCGCCAAGGCCGATGATGGATTTGCGCAAGGACCAGAGCTTTTCCGGCTCCAGCTCAAGGCCGATAATGAAGAGCATCATGACCACGCCGAACTCGGCGAACTGCATCACGGATTCGGGGTTTTCAATCAGGCCGAGGCCGTAAGGGCCGATGAGCACACCTGCCACGAGGTAGCCCAGCACGGAGCCCAGCTTCAGCCGCCCCGCCAGCGGCACGATAATGCAGGCCGCCGTCAGGAAGACGAAAATACTGAACAGGATACTGTTTTCCATGATGCCCCTCGTGTGTGCGCGACCCTCCTATGTATAAGGTTTCAGCCGGGGCAATACAAGGGCGGGGGGAAAGGAGCTTAGCGCATTCCGTGCATGACCATGGTTCCGGTCAGGAGCATGAAGATGAGCACGACCAGCACGAGAGAGATGTTTATCATCTTTTCGATGCGGCGGTTATGGCGGTAGGTGGGGACGTGTTTCATACGTTTAATGGTAGTGGGCCTTTCATAACATTTGATTAAAATATGGGATTTTTACCGCTGATTTATGAGTTTTTTTTCATATTGGCGAATATACCGCCATCTTATTCCTTAACAACTAAAATATGCATTCTATTACAATGTTTTAAAAAATTAATCGCAGGGGTGGCGCGGTTGTCATAAATGATTATTTATCAATATTTTCTGCAAACTATATACTATTATTTATATTTTCAACCTTCTTCATAGTATCGTTTTCCATGGTTATTTTCAACTTGCCGGCTCGAAAAATAAGCCCTTGCAATACTTGGGCATTCGCAGACGGTGTGCAAGGGGCATGGTTGGGCATTGACCTTAGGCTCAAGAATCATTAGGTTGCCGCCTTCCTCTTAGCCCCCTGCCCTGTTGTTATGCTGTTTATCAATGATCTGACCTACCGGGTTGCCGGGCGCACGCTTCTGGACAAGGCGTCACTTACCGTGCCTGCGGGGCACCGCATCGGGCTGGTGGGGCCGAACGGCACGGGCAAATCCACGCTGTTCAAGCTGATCGCGGGCGAGCTTGCGCCGGACACGGGCGATATTTCCCTCATCAAGGGCGCTTCCCTCGGCATGGTGCGGCAGGATTTGCCGGACGATGAAACCCCGGTGATCGACGTGGTGCTCTCGTTCGATACCGAGCGGGCAGCGCTGTTTGAAGAAGCCGAAACCGCCACCGACCCCGACCGCATCGGCTATATTTATGAGCGGCTGGACGAGATTGGCGCGTATGACGCGCCATCACGGGCCGCCACGATTTTATCTGGGCTGGGGTTTAACGACACGGCGCAGAATTCGCCCATCTCCTCCTTCTCCGGCGGGTGGCGCGCGCGTATTGCGCTTGCGGGCGCATTGTTCCGCCAGCCGAACCTGCTGCTGCTCGACGAGCCGACCAACCATCTGGATTTCGAGGCCATCGTGTGGCTGGAAAATTTCCTGATGCGGTATGAGCATACCTTCGTCATCATCAGCCATGACCGCGAGATTTTGAACAAGACGGTTACGCATATCGTGCACCTCGAAAACCAGAAGCTGGTGTCCTACACGGGCACGTATGACCAGTTCGAGCGCAGGCGCGCGGAGCGCATGATGAACCAGCAGGCGCTGCATGAGCGGCAGGTGGCGCAAAAAGAGCGCATGATGCAGTTCGTGACCAAGTTCGGCGCGAAGGCGAGCAAGGCGCGGCAGGCACAGAGCCGCCTGAAGATGATCCAGAAAATGGACATCGTGGATGCGGTGATCGCCGACCGGGTAACAGCCTTTGAGTTCCCGCAGCCGGATGAAGAAAAATCGCCGATGATCGTGCTGGAGGATGTGGACGCGGGCTATGCGCCAGGCAAGCCGGTGCTGAAAAAGCTCAACCTGCGCATCGACGCGGATGACCGCATCGCGCTTTTGGGCGCGAACGGCAACGGTAAGTCAACGCTGGTGAAAATCATTTCCGGGCGCTTGTCGCCGCTCTTGGGCGAGATCCATAAATCCGGCAAGCTGCGCGTGGGCTATTTCGCGCAGTTCCAGACCGACGAGCTGGACGTGGCGCTCACCCCGTATGAGATTTTGCGCGACGTGATGAAGGGTTCCGGCGAGCCGAAGGTGCGCGCGGCGCTGGGCAAGTTCGGCTTCGACAAGCACAAGGCGGACACCAAGGTGGGCGAGCTTTCCGGCGGGGAAAAAGCGCGGCTGCTGTTTTGCCTGATGAGCCTTGACGCACCCCACATCATGCTGCTGGACGAACCGACCAACCATCTGGACATGGATGCGCGCGAGGCGCTGACGCAGGCGCTGAACAATTATAACGGCGCGGTGATTTTAGTAAGCCATGACCCGCATCTGGTGGAGCATGTGAGCGACCGGTTGTGGCTGGTGGCGGATGGCACCTGCAAGCCGTATGACGACGACCTTGAGGCTTACCGCGAGCTGGTGGTGGCGCAGCGCAAAAAAGAACGCGATGCGAATAAAAAAGGTTCCGGCAAAGAAAAGAAAACGGCCGAGACCGGCGACAAGAAAAAAAACAAGGCCGAGAAGGAAGCCGAAAAGCTTGAGCGCGCGATTGCCGATATTTCCGCCCGCAAGGATGCGGTGGAAAACGAGATCGCCACCGTCTACGGCAAGGAAGACGCCAAGCAGCTTAAGCGGCTGAACGACACGCTGGCGGGGCTTGAAAAAGAGCTGGCCACGGCGGAAGCGGCGCTGGAAGCCTTCATCGCTTCGATGTAATCAGCGCCCGCGCTGGTTTAACACAGAAAGATCCACCGGGAACATGCGCGCAACAAGGCTGTCGCGCTCTTCGCCGCTGTGCGCCACAATCTTGTCGGGGCCGAAATGCAGTTCGCCATCCTGCCCGTCCAGCCTTGTGCGGTAGGCTTCGCGGCTGGCGAGGTTGTGGGGGATGGACATGGCCACGTCGTCGGTGGTTTTGGCGCCTGCGCCGCTGGCTTTGTGGTGGCTGGTGTAGACCGCAGTGCCGTTCATTTCCAGCAGGAGTTTTGCCATTTCAGCCATGGCGGTTTCGGTGCTGGTTTTGGGTTCGCGGGCCGGGTTTTTGCGGTAGCGGCTCACGAAGTGCCCGAAGCTGGTCTGGTCGGTGTGCAGGATAATGGCGGGCTTTTTGGCGCTTTCGCCGGGGCGCCGCTCTTCACGGTCTTTGACCGCGCGCAGGCCCGCGGTGGCAGCATAGATTTCGGCATCCATGGAGGAGGCCACGTGTTCGGGCGTGGGGCCGGAGGGGGCCCATGCTTCCTGTTTGCCGTCGTGGTAGGTTTCGATCACCACCGCGCCCCAGCCGCCCGCTTTTCCGGAATTGTGCTTACCGGCGTGCAGCCATGAGCCGTCGGTATAGATATCAATCTGCGTTGGGCGTT
The DNA here is from genome assembly GCA_025360345.1 of Alphaproteobacteria bacterium. Taxonomy (GTDB): domain Bacteria; phylum Pseudomonadota; class Alphaproteobacteria; order Rickettsiales; family SXRF01; genus JANYBV01. The sequence continues at coordinate 3,633 of JANYCJ010000027.1, forward strand.
GCAGGGAGGTGGGCATGGGCGTTGCGACTCTTTAATTTTTTTATGGGTTTAGTTTAGGCGCAATGTCTTAATAAATTACAGGAACTTCGCAAGGCTTTTTGAAAGGTATTGAACTCTTTCAGAAAAAACCGCATATCTACGGGCATTCATTTTTACCTGAAGGAGCATTCCATGCGCAGCAAACACAGTTTAACAGCGGCCGATTGCGCCACCATCATGGCGGCAGCCAAGGCCGAAGCCGCCAAAAACAAGTGGAACGTGACCATCTCCATCGTGGATGAGGGCGGCTACCTGCTGATGCTGGAACGCCTCGACGGCGCGCCGCTGGGCAGCCCGCATATCGCCACCGGCAAGGCCAAGGCCTCGGCCATTTTCCGCACCCCCAGCAAGGCGCAGGAAGATGTGGTGAAAGAGCGCCCGGCGCTGCTCACCTTCCCCGACCGCGTTCCCGTGCAGGGCGGCGTGCCGCTGATGTACCAGGGCGAATGCGTGGGCGGCATCGGCGTATCTGGCGTGAAGTCGAACGAAGATGAACAGGTGGCCATGGCCGGGGCGGCAACGCTCTCCTAAGGTCTCAGGTCGTAGAGGCGGATGGTTTTGCCGACCATGACATAGGGCTTGCCTTTCAGGCGTTCCTTGTCCCATAGCTCATACCAATAGGCGCTGTCGGCCAGCCAGCCATGCGCGGTTCCGTTAAAGCGCCCCAGCGGGCACGGGTTCACTTTGACGCCCAGCACGCGGGCGGTGTCGGCATCGCCGAACACGCACATGGTGACTTCCCTGATCTGCTTGTCCTGCAGCACGGCCTTCAGGCGCAGCAGGTCCTGCCCCCAGTCAAAATCGGTGTCCAGCAGGGGGGGTGTTTCGGTGGAGGCCAGCTCATTGAAATAGGCGATGTAATCCGGCGCGATGCGCAGGAAGGCGGTGAGCTGCCACAGCAGCAGCGCATAACCAATCACCCGCTTATAGCGCCGCGCCGCCGCAAGCAGGCGCGACAGGCCGTAGCCCGCGGGAATGGTGAGCAGCATGAACGAAGGCAGCACATGGCGGCTGCCGATATTGATATGCGAGATGGTGCTGGCGAGGATGACGGCGAAAGCGGCGATGGCTGGAAACTGCGCGCGGTGCTGGTAGAGGAGCCCCGCACGGCGGCGCATGTTGCAGGCGATGCCGGTGGCGGCCAGCGCCATAAAGGGCAGCGGGTTTTTGAACAGGAAGGCCACGGGGAAATAATACCATACCGGCTGGTTGTTCAGCGGGCCGAACAGCCAGATGGCCTGATGCGATTTATCCTTTTCGCCCGCCTCCTGCACAGCATGGATCAGGCCCTGCAGGTTGTCGAAAAAGTAGCAGGCGTCTAGCAGGATGAGCGCGGCGGGCAGCGCCACGAACAGCAGGCGGGTGAGGTGCAGGCGGCAGGCAGCGGGCGTTTTGCGGCTTGCGGCCATGCCGTGATAGATATGCCATTCCAGCACCATGGCAGCGGCCACGGGGAACTGCACCACGGCGGAAATTTTACTGAGCAGCATCAGCGCCATGCATACGCCCATGAACAGGCTCATGGCGATGGCGGGCGTGTCCAGCCAGAGGATGAAGGCGAAGAGCGCGGTTACGAACATGGCGCCGTAGGTGAAGTCGGTAGTGGCAAGGCCGGCGTGGCCTGCGAGCATGGGCGAGGCCACGTAGAGCAGCAGCGAGAGCAGCGCGGTTTTTTCGCCGTAGAGGCGGCGGCTCCACAGGAACACCATGCAGCCCGCCAGCACATAGAAAGGCAGGATGCCCATGCGGGCGAGGGTAAGGTTGCGGGTATAGGCATCGTCAGCATTCAGCAGGCGGTTGCCGAGGTCGATGAAGGAGCCGTGGTAATCGCCCTGCGGGGTGATGTCCGCCAGGTATAGCAGTGCTGCGCCCGCGATGCGCGCCAGCGGCATATGCATATATTCATAGGTGTATTCGCCCTTGTCCCACCACTGCATACCCGCGGGGATGTGGGCGGACTCGTCATAGGTCTGGCTCAGCGTGTCGTAGGTCAGGGCGATGGAGCACACGCCGATGAGCAGAAGGCCCGCGGCCATCCAGTTGCCGCGCGAGCGCAGGGTTTTGCGGCTGGCGCCCAGCGCGGTGCAGGCCAGCATCACGAACAAAGCGGGCACGACCAGCATCAGGCTTTTTTTCAGCCAGACGGATCTGACGGTAATGTTGATGCCGTATGCGCCGCCTTCGTCGCTGAAGACCACGTCGAAATCATTGGTGCCGGGGTGCAGGCCCGAAAGCGGCAGCGGCATGACCAGCTGGCGGTTTCCAAAATTGCAGTCTTTCCATTCCGACATGTCGGGCATACCTGCGGGAACCGCGTCGTTGACCTTCACGGATTGCAGGCAGTTGTCGCTGGTGATGACCAGCGTATCGGCGGTGCTTAAGGGCAGCAGCGAAAGCTTGCCCTTGATGTGGTAATGGTTTGAGGGCGGCTTGGGTATGGCCTCCGAGGTTTCCATGAACGGCAGGGTGATGAGCCGCGCTTCGAACGGCGCCTGCAACGATTGCAGCACGACATTGGCGGTGACGGGCACGGAGAGGCCCCACAGGCACAGATAAACCACGGCTGCGAGACCGGCGGCCTGCCCTTTATAGCGGTTCAGGGTGCTTGCAAGCGTGCGCATGGCAATCCTTTATGAACCTGTGCAATTAATCGGTGGCATTATGGCGGCTTATCAAGTATTTAGAATTAATGTGCATTATTCTCCCCTACCAGTTGTAATAGCATAGGGCTATGGAAAATAAAGACAACTCCTCACTACTGTCCAAGGACGATATCAGCCGGCTGCTGGCCGACCGCTCGACCAAAGCGCAGGTGGATGTGGCCGCGAAGCTGACCAAGCAGTTCGCCACCGACGGCCCGAAGGGGCTTAACCCGCAGCAGCAGGTGATCGCGCAGGATATTTTCCGGCTGCTGATGACGCGGGGCGAAATGATTGTGCGGGCCATGCTTGCGATGAACCTGAGCCAGACCGACAAGCTGCCGCCCGACATCGCGCGGCAGATGGCCCATGACGCCAATATCGAAGTGGCAGGGCCGGTGCTGCAATATTCCGACGTGCTGAACGAAGAAGACCTGACCGAGATCATCAGTTCGATGGTGGACAGCACCAAGCTGCAGGCCATCGCGCGGCGGGACGAAGTGTCGGAAACCATTTCCGACATGCTGGTGAGCACCAATCTTGAGCAAGTGGTGGCCACGCTGGTGCAGAACGAAGGCGCGCGCATCAGCGAGCAGACCTTCGCCGATATCATCCAGCACCATAAAAACAACCCCGACGTGGTGGAATCCATTTTCCAGCGCAGCACCGTACCGGTGGCCGTCATTGACAAGGTGGTGGCCAGCCTTTCGCAAACCATGCGCAAGGACCTGGAAAAGAAATACGGCGACCTCGCGGCGATGAAGGCGATGCGCAAGGCGCTGGACCAGAGCCTGGAAATGGCCAGCATGAAAATGATGGGCTTTGCTTCCAGCGACAAAGAGCTGATGCGCCTGATCCGCCAGCTGGAAAAAAACGGGAAGCTCTCGCCTTTTTCGGCGCTGGCGATGTGCAACCTCCAATTGTTCGAGGTGAGCCTGTCGCGCATTTTGCGCGTGCCGCTGAAGAACGTGCATATCCTGCTCAAGGATGCTTCGGGCTTCAAGATCGCCTATGACCGGGCGCAGCTGCCGCCGCATTTGTTCGAGGCGACCATGCTTGCGGTGCGGGCGCTGCGCGAGGCGGAAGAAGAAGGCGTGGTGGGCGCGGATGCCGATCATATCGAGCATATCATCGGGCGGATGCGCCTGCTGGCGCAAGGCAAGGGCACGATGGAGCTGGAGCAGCTCGCGGTGCTGATGCAGCATTACCTTCGCTAGGATTTACCATGCAGGGCGTGTTTGGTTTTCCACCTTCGAGTTTAGTGTCCGTGAGCCGCGAGGCGGTGCAGTTTTCACCGCTGGCGCCGGGCTCGGCGGCGCTGGAGACTGCGGCTGCGGGCAGCCTTGCGGGCATGGTGATGCTTGCGCCGCCGGGCACGGTGGAACGGCGCTACACGCTGGCCTGCGCCTTGCTTGCGCTTGCGCCGGGGGCCAGCCTTACGGTGATGGCGCTCAACAAAAAAGGCGGCACGCGGCTGATGGACGAGCTGCGGCATTTCGGCTGCGAGCCGTTGGGCGACGGGCGGCAGCATTACCGCATCTGCGAATGCAAAAGGCCGCAGGTATTGCTCAACATGGCCGAAGCGCTGGAGGCGGGGCAGCTGCAAAAAGTGGCCGAGACGGGGCTGTGGTCGCAGGCGGGCGTGTTCAGTTGGAACAAGCTGGATACCGGCAGCGCGCTTCTGGCGGAGATGCTGCCGCCGTTGGCGGGACGGGGTGCAGACCTTGGCGCGGGCGTGGGGTTCCTTACGCTTGCGGCGCTTGCCTCCCCTTCCCTTTCGCAGATCACGCTGGTGGATGTGGACTGCCGCGCGGTGGAGGCGGCCAGGCGCAACGTGGCCGATGCAAGGGCGCAATTCCTGTGGGCGGATGTGCGCGAGGCAGGATTGGCGGGGCTGGATTTCGTTATCATGAACCCGCCCTTCCACGATGCGGGCATGGAAGACCAGCCGCTGGGGCAGCAATTCGTGCAGGCGGCGGCAGATGCGCTGCGCCCGGGCGGGGTGTGCTATATGGTGGCCAACCGCCACCTGCCCTATGAGGCCACGCTGAAAGAGGCTTTCAAGCAGGTGAAGCTGCTGGACGAGGCCGAGGGCTTTAAGTTATTCGAGGCGCGGACATGACCGCGATGCGGCTGGACCGCCTGCTTGCGAATTTGGGCTATGGCAGCCGCAAGGAAATACAGGCGCTGGCGAAGGCCGCGCGGATCACGCTGGACGGCGCGCCTTTCAAGGAGGCCGATGAGCGGGTCGCGCTTACGGCGGATTTGCCGCAGAGGCTGCTGGTGGACGGCGAGGCGCTCGACCCGCTGCCCGGCCTTGCGCTGATGCTGCATAAGCCGCTGGGGGTAACCTGCTCGCACAAGGAAGCCGGGCCGCTGGTGTATAGTTTACTTCCCGACCGCTGGCGGCTGCGCGAGCCGGCGCTTTCGACCATCGGGCGGCTGGACAAGGAAACCTCCGGCCTGCTGCTGGTGACGGATGACGGGGCCTTGCTGCACCGCGTTATTTCCCCCAAGAACAAGGTCAGCAAGCGCTACCAGGTGACGCTGGCGCGGCCGCTGGATGCCAAGGTGCAAGGAGTTTTCGCCAGCGGCACGCTGATGCTGGAGGGCGAGACCACGCCGTTGCTGCCGGTGGCGATGACACAGTCTTCACCGCTTCACGCCACGGTGACGCTGATGGAGGGCCGCTACCACCAGGTGCGGCGCATGTTCGCGGCGGTGGGCAACCATGTGGCGGCGCTGCACCGCGACCGCATCGGCGGGCTGGACCTGCCGGACGATCTGCTGCCGGGCCAATTCCGCATTCTCACCGATATCAGCCCTGTTTTTTCAGGCACTTAGTCTCGGTTTATCTAAAAATAATTTACCGGGAAGCGTTCAATACGGAATTTTTATATGTGAAATGTTAGGGTGTTTGCTAACAAGAGCAGTCTTGTTCTCATTACTCCTAAGGTTACTTTCAGAATTTTTGCCCCCGCCCTCCCCGGACGGGGGTTTTTTTGCATATAAAAAGGCGGCTCTGGCTGCCCTTTTCCGATGAGGAGGGTTAGGCGACGCGGGTGGTGGCTCCATTGGTGCGCAGGGCGATGCGGGCGCGGGCCTGCTTGATCTCGTCGGTGGCTGTGACCACCACGATGGATTTGCCTTCTTCGAGGTCTTGCTCATAGCGCTGTGCGTCGTCCATGGCAAAGCCTGCGCCGATCAGCACGCCGCTCAGGCCGCCGACAATGCCCCCTGCCCCGGCCCCTGACAGCGCCGCCACGATGGGGCCTGCCATGAGAATGTTTCCGCCCGGAAGCACGAGGCTGCCCACAGCGGTGAGGCTGGCCAGAAGCGCGCCGAGCGCGCTGCCGATGGCTGCCCCGGTAAAGCCGCCCTCTGCAAGCTGGCTGCCGTCGGTGGCCACGTGCGAAGGGGTGGGGCGCACGGTTTGCGCACCGGGAAGGATGAGGCTGATGAGGTCTTGCGCAAAGCCGTCGGCCAGCAGGCGGGCCACGGCGCGGTCTGCGTCGGCTGCACTGTCGAAAATACCAGTCACGCTGCTCATATAGATTCCTTTTGTGGTTTTAAAATACCTTAAGGCCGCGCTAGTGGCTGGAAGCAACCAGCATGGATTCGCCCTGCGGCACCAAATGCGATGTTTTGGGCGCTGCGGCGAAGCACAGCACGAGCACAAGGAGTGTGGTTGGAATAAAATGGCGCATAGTTATTAAATCCTGTTCACATTCACTGTGCCATATTCAGGAAGAAAGAGGCGATACGGGACTGGCCGGATTTATATAAATTTGACATAAGAATCTGGGAAGTTTGACTTTTACTAAAGCTGGCCTGGGGCATTTAGCATCCGCTTATCTTTTGGCCCCTGTTTGCGGATGGCATTTTTGCAAATGAAGGGTCTTAGTAGGCCGGGTAGCCAGAAATATTAAGCTTTGTGCCGCCAGCATGGGGTAGCTTTTGGCTATCAAGCTGCTCTATAACACTTATTTCGTTTTTATATTTGTTAATTAATGCTTGACCCAAATTAACCACACCCTATCATCCGCTTTCATCGTAACCGCGCCCTATTTATTCGTGCACGGTAATTATCATTTACAGGAGTACGCCATGACGAAGCCGCTATCCCCCACCCTGCGCCAGATTATCGCCAGCAGCGCCATCAGCCTGGTCCTAACTGCGCCCGCCTATGCGGATAACGTGTTCGCCATCACCAATCTCGGCGGCAACACCGTCACCCGCAACCAGACCGGCGACCAGCAGAAGGCCACCGGCAATGTGGGCGGCACGGGCAACTCACTCGCGGTCAAGCAGAGCGTGTATGCCAATACCCTGGCGGTGGGCGTGGCAGGTAACAACAACACCCTTCGCAGCGATACCAATGGCGGCAATAACCATGTGAACCTGAACGTGGGCACGCCGCAGTCTGCGGCTAACAACAATAACGTGGCCCTTGACGTCAACGGCGAAAGCAACCAGCTGAACGTGACTGCCAACAGCACGGGCGCGGTGGTAGCCAGCAAGGTGACCGGCGTGGTGAACAAGGCGGATGTGACGGTGACCGGCGCATCAGGCCCCAACAACCATATCAACACCAGTGTGATCGGCGCGGCCAACACGCTCGCGGTGACCGCCGACGGCGCGAACAATATGGACATCATTGAAGAAGGCGCGAACAATAAGCTCACTGCCACCCAGAACCGCAACACCACGGTGGACGCCGGTGGCGTGGGCCGCCTGCCCGCCTCGCAGACGCCCAACACCCTGACGGCTGAAACGCACGGCGAATCCAACACCCTGCAATACAGCCAGAGCGGCATCAACAACGCCATCAACTCTAAGGCAATCGGCGTGTTCAACACCGATAACGCCACGCAGAACGGCGTGACCAACAGCATCACCTCCAGCTCGCTGGGCCTGCGCGACAACAACGTGACCAGCCAGTCGGGCAGTGGCAACACCATCATCACCAGCTCCGAAGGCACCGATATCGACTCCAAGATCACCCAGACCGGCAATGGCAATACCGCCAACGCCGTCATCAAGGGCGAAGTGAACCGCGTGACGCTGAACCAGACGGGCGACTCCAACAGCTTCACCACCAATAACAAGGGCGTGCAGACCACGGTGCGCGCAACACAGGCCGGCAATGGCAATGTGTGGCTGGCCAATAACAATAACGGTGCGTTCAACACCGTTTCTGGCGCGCAGACCGGCAACAACAACACGCTGGAAACCACCTTCAACGGCAATTTCGCGCTGATCGGCGACACCGACAACAAGAACGCCACGCTGAGCCAGACCGGCAACGGCAATAGCGGCGTGGTGCGCATCGGCGAAGCATCGGCGGTGACGCTGAAGCAGACCGGCGACACTAACAAGGCGGAAATCACTTCGAGCACCGCCCATAACTTCGCCAACGTGCAGCAGGTGGGCGGCAATAACGCCAAGGTCTCCATCGGCACGGGCGAATGGAACACGGTGAAGCTGAGCCAGGACCGCGCCTATACCAGCGCCACTAAAGCCGCTGCCACGGCAACCACCGGCAATGACGCCACCGTGACCGTGGGCAAGAACTCTTACGGCAACAACACCGTCATCACCCAGAAAGGCAGCAACTCCGCCAACGTGAACTTCGACGCGGCCAGCATCGACAATAACGTGGTGATCGACCAGAACGGCGCGGGCGGCAACGCCATTACCGCGCAGATCGGCGAAGGCAGCACGGCCAACAACATGAAGATGACACAGGACGGCACCAACAACACGGTGTCCAACATCCTGCTGCCGGGCGACTATAAGAACGTGAGCACCATGAGCCAGCAGGGCAACGGCAACCAGATGTCGCTGGTGGTGGCGGGTGAGCGCAACGTGGCCGAAGTGGCGCAGGTGGGCGACACCAACACGCTGGCCATGAAGCAGGACGGCATTGCCAACTATATCGGCTACACCCAGCAGGGCAGCAACCTGCAGGCGACCATTGAACAGTATGGCACCGGCAAGGGCGTAGGCCTTGTGCAGACCAGCGCAACGCCCGTGGTGAAGATCATCCAGCGCTAAGTTTTTACGGCACAAAAAAAGGGCGTCCTTTGCGGGACGCCCTTTTTTATTGGCCGGTGTTTATGCCTGCGCGGCGCGCAGCACCGAGATGGGCGTGCCAGTGCCCAGCTGGTCGTCACGTAGGCGTTGCAGGGTGTGGGCGAGGTGGCTGGGCAGGTCTGCAGGCATACGTGCAGTGATGAACTGGCCGTCGACCACGGTAGGTTCGTTGGCATAGGTTGCGCCTGCGTCCTGCACTTCCTTTTCCACTTCGGGCCATGCGGCGATGGTGTGGCCCTTAATCAGGTCTGCGGCGGCCAGCAGCTGCGGGCCGTGGCAGATGGCGGCAATGGGCTTATTACTTTTGGCGAAGGCCTTTGCCAGCGCGATGGCCTTGGGATTTTTCTTCAGCTCCTCGGGCGCTTTCCCGCCGGGGATGTAGAGCAGGCAATAGTCTTCCGCGTTTACGCTGTCGAGGGCGAGTGTGTTCTTGATGCCCATGCCCAATTCGCACTTCAGCTCGCCGCCTTTGGGGGTGGCCACATCCACCTTATAGCCTTCTTCATTGAAACGGTAAAAAGGATAAAAGAATTCAAGATCCTGCGTTTTATCGGCGGTGAGGATCAGGATGGATTTGCCATTGGCACGGCCATGGGTGGTGGGGGTGAAGGTATCTTCGGGAATTGCAGTATTTTTGCTCGTTGCCATAATGTTAGCTCCTACTGGTCTGGGTTAGGCAACTATCATAGCGCCTGGGGTGCAAGAAGACTGTTATGGCCGGGGGGCAGGATATCATTTCTTCATAAAGAAATGAGGCTTTATGCGGCTTTTATCCTAATGGCGGGCCATTGTGACGGTAAACTTATATGGGCAGGCCTATGATGACTTTACACGCTCATTCACCGCCTTTGGCGCATACAAGGAGATTACTTATGATGAACATGATCCCGCAGAATGACAATTTCATAACCTATGACGCCAGCCAGATGCTGTTTGGCGATGACAGCGCCCCGCAGAGCGGTGGCGATACGCAGAACCCACCGCTGGAAGTGCCCGACCAGCACCAGACGCCGGAGCAGATTCCCGCCAAAAGCATTAATTAAACACACAATTGAGACAGGTAAGATTATGGCCGAAACGCAACAAGGCACGGATATTTTCGGCAACCCGCTCGGCACGGATGTGCAGGGCAACGCCAATGATAAAAACGTGGAGGGCGAACGCCCCAAGGATATTTTCGGTAATGTACCGCATGATATTTTTGGTAACGAGACCGGGGAAGCTTAAGCATGGGTGTGATGATTGCGCTGCTGGTGGCGATGACGCTTGCCGTGCTGCCTTTCTGGCCACATAGCCGCAACTGGGGGTATTTCCTGCCAGGCAGCGCCGCATCGGTACTCGTGCTGGTATTAGTCGTTATGAAATCAGGTGCGCTTTAGCGCGCTTTAAGGGTTCCAGATCACGCGGCGTTCCCTCGCAGGCGCCGCGTACCGGAACGGGAGGCTAGCCGCAATTGCAATCCATGCGCGCTAGCCTCTCGGCATTTTAAATGCGTGTTTACGCGGCTTTGGCCAGCGGTTCGTCGTTTACCACGAGGTTCACTTCGATATTGCCGCGGGTGGCCTTAGAATAGGGGCAGAATTCGTGGGTGGCTTTCACCAGCTTTTCTGCGGTGGCTTTGTCCAGGTTGGGCAGGGTCACTTTCATGGTGGCGCTGATGAAGAAGCCGTTATCATCCTGATTCAGGTTCACCTCGGCGTTGATTTCCGCGCCGGTTGCGTCCACGCCCTGTTTTTTAGCAATAAAATCAAGCGCGCCGCCGAAGCAGGCCGCATAGCCGCAGGCGAAAAGCTGTTCGGGGTTGGTAGTGCCGGGCTTGGCGTTTGGCGCGCCGGGGCTGGCGAGGTCGAGTTTCAGCGTGCCGTCGGTGGTTTCGGTGTGGCCGTTGCGGCCGCCGATGGAGCGGGCTTGCGCGGTGTAGAGTTTTTTCATGGGTATTCTCCTTCAAAACTGGCGATAAAGCGGATTAGCAGCCCGCTTTTATAGCGCATCTCAGGGCTTTGCCGCAAGAAGAGGATTAGGAGGCGTGCACTTCCAGCGTGGCGGTGGGCACGCCGCTGGCGAGGAAGGTGTAGGTGGTGACGCCGGCCACGGTTGCTCCGGTGTTGAGCGTGTAGCCCGCGCCTGCCTGCACGGTGAGGCCGAAGGCGTTATTGATATCGAGGCGCAGGGCATGGTGGCTGTCGGTGATGCCGAACACGTCTGTGCCGTCAATGACCATGTTGCCGCCGGCAGTGTTGGCGGCGTTCATGGTGATGGATTCCACATTGGTGAAATGGCTCATGAAGGTGGTGGCGTCGGTACCCACGGTGCCGGCGGTGACGAGGATATTATCCCCATCGGCCGGGAAGGCCGAGCTGTTGCCGCCGAGATTATAGTTCACGGTGTTGGCGAAGAGGTTTGCCGCCGTGGTGGTGACCACGTCGTTGCCGCTGCCGGAGTTGATCTGCTCCACGTTCAGGTAGCTGTCGGTGCCGATATTGGCGTTGGCGGCGGAGCTGGTGTTGAGGTTGAAGGTGATGGCGGTGGCCTGCCCGGTGTAGTCAATGGTGTCGAAGCCGTTGCCGCCGTTGATGGTGTCGTTGCCCAGCGCGCTGCCGGCGTTGCCCATGATGAAGGTGTCGTTGCCGTCGTTGCCGTTGAGCACGTTGATATTGTTGTCGCCGGTGATGGTATCGTTAAACAAGGAGCCGGTGACGTTTTCGATGCTGGAGAAGGTATCCACGCCGCCGTCGCCGTCGTTGGAGGCGCCGCCGGCTGCGATGCTCACCACGATGCCCGCGGCAGCGGTGGAATAATCCGCCGTGTCCACGCCGTTGCCGCCGTTGAAGGTGTCGTTGCCGCCGCCGCCGTGGAACACGTCGTCGCCGTTATTGCCGTTGAAGGTTTCATTGCCGCTGCCGCCGATGAAAGTATCCACGCCAGTGCCGCCGGAGAAGGTGAGGAAGTTGCTGAAATTGTCGGTGTGCACGCCGTCGGTCACGGTGCCGGCGGTGGAGCCGGCGTTGAGGGTGAAGGTCAGGTTGGTGCTGGTGTTCACGCCGAAGCCGTTGGCATTGTCATAATGCAGGGCGTTGTTGCCCGTGCCGCCATCAATCGTATTGTTGGCCACGAAGACATAGACCGAGTCGTTGCCCGCATCGCCGGTGATGACGTTGGCGCTGTTGGTGGCGAAAGAGCCGGTGGAATCGTCAATGGTATCATCGTTATTGCCGCCGTGGATGGTGTCGGTGCCCAGGCCGCCATAGAGCGTGTCGTTTCCGTCGCTGCCGGAGATGGTATCGTTGCCCGCGCCGCCGATGATGACGTTGGCCGCCGCGGTGCCGGTCAGCACGTCATTGAAATTGGAGCCGGTGAGGTTTTCAATGCTGCTGCCAATGAAGGTATAGGTGCCGAAGTTGCCCGTGCCGGTGGAGGTAAGATCCACGTTCACGGCCGCACCTTCGCCGGCGAAGGTGATGAGGTCGGTGCCCGCGCCGCCGTCGAGGCTGTAGGTCAGCCCGGCGCCGCCGCTGGTGAAGGTATCGTTGCCGCTGCCGGAGACGATGGTTTCGATATTGGTGAGGGTGCTGCTGGAGCCGGCATAGACCACGGTGGGGGTTGCGCCCATGGTGATGGCGATAGCCACGCCCACGGTGGTGAAAGTGGCCGTGTCGGTGCCGATGCCGCCATCTATGGTGTCATTGCCGCCGTTGCCGTTGATGATGTCGTTGCCGCTGCCGCCGATGATGACGTTGTTGCCTGCGGTGCCGGTGAGGGTGTCGTCACCGCTGCCGCCGGTGAGGTTTTCAATGTGGCTAGCCACAAAGGTGTACGTGCCGAATGCGCCCGTGGCGGTGCTGGTGAGGTTTGCGACCACCGAGGTGGTTTCGGTGGAGAAGCTCATGAGGTCGGTGCCTGCGCCGCCATCAATGGTGATGGTGCGGGCGGTGCCGCCGCTGTTGAAGGTGTCGGCCTGGTTGGTGCCGATGAGGGTTTCCACATTGGTGATGGTGGTGGTGGCTGCCGCGCCGTCCACCACGTTCAGGGTGGCCGCGCCGAGATTGGCAGTGATGGCAGTGCCGAGCGTTGCGAAGGTGACCGTATCGTTGCCTGCGCCGCCGTCGATGGTGTCCGCGCCGCCGCCGCCGTTGATAATGTCGTCGCCGTTGCCGCCGTTGATAACGTTGTTGCCGGCGCTGCCGGTGAGGGTGTCGGCCAGCGTGCTGCCGGTGATGTTTTCAAAATTGCTTAAGGTGTAGCTAGCGAAACCGGCATTGGCGTTACCGGAGGTGAGGTTGGCGTTCACGGCCGCCTGCACGGCGGTGAAGTCGATGGTGTCGGTGCCGCCGCCGCCGTCGAGGCCGAGGGTGACGATGGTGGTTCCGGCGAGGAAGGTATCGTTATTGGCGGTGCCGGTGATATTTTCGATGTTCAGCAGGGTGGTGACGGCCGCCGCGCCGTCGGTTACGGTGAAATTGGCGAGGTTCACGGTGATGGCGGTGCCCAGCGTGGCGAACGTGGCCGTGTCGGTGCCGTTGCCGCCGTCGAGGGTGTCGCTGCCGCCATTGCCGTTGAGGATGTCGTTGCCCGCGCCGCCGGTGATGGTGTTGTTGCCGGTGGTGCCGGTGAGGATGTCGTTATTACTGCCGCCGATCAGGTTTTCGATGCTGTTGCCCACGAAGGTGTACGTGCCGAAGGCGCCGGTGGCGGTGGAGGAGAGGTTGGCGGTGACCACGCCGGACTCGGTGGAGAAGTTTACCGTGTCGGTGCCTGCGCCGCCGTCGAGGGAAATGACGCGCGCGGTGGCGCCGCTGTTAAACGTGTCGTTGAAATTGGTGGCGACGAGGGTTTCGATGGAGGTGAGCGTGCTGGTGCCGCCCACGCCGTCATTGACCTGCAACGAGGCCGCGCCGAGATTGACGTTGATGGCCTGCGCATAGCTGGCATAGGTTGCCGTGTCGTTGCCTGCGCCACCGTCGAGGGTGTCGCTGCCGCCATTGGCGTTCAGGATATCGTTGCCGTTTCCGCCGATGATGACGTTGTTGCCCGCATCCCCGGTGAGGGTGTCTGCGGCGCTGCCGCCGGTGATATTTTCGATGGAGGTGAAGGTCTGGGTGAGCGCGCCGGTGGTGGTGCCGGTGGCGATGTTGACGTTGACCGAGGTGCCGATATTTTCGTAGCTCAGCGTGTCGGTGCCCCCTGCCCCGTTGATGGTGTTGATGAGCGCGCCCGCCTTGATGTAGTCATTCTGGTCGGTGGCGTTGAAAATTTCGAAATTGGTGAAGGTGTCGCTGCCAGTACCCTTGACCACGGTGCCCGCGCCGAGATCGGCGGTTACGCCAGTGGTCTGGCCCGCATAGGACACGATGTCGCCCGCGCCGCCCGCGCCGTCGAGCGTGTCGCTGCCGTTGCCGCCGTTGATGGTGTTGTTCTGGTTGTTGCCGGTCAGCACGTCGTTATGCGCAGAGCCGATAATGTTGATGAAATTGCTGACGGTGATGGAGTCCGGGCCCGCGGTGGCGGTGGCGGTGCCCGCGTTGGCGAGGGTGAGGGTCACGCCGTTGGTCTGGTCGGCGAAGGAGACGGTGTTGTTGCCCGCGCCGCCGTCCAGCGTATCGTTGCCGGTGCGGCCATTGATGGTGTCGTCGCCGTTTCCGCCGGTGATGACGTTGTCGTGGCTGTCGCCCAGCAGGTTATCGTTGAAGTCGGAGCCGACGATATTTTCGATGCTGATGAGGGTGTCGTTGTCGCCTGCGGCGACCGCGGCGGTGCCTGCCTGCAGGTCTACCGTCACGCCGTTTGCGGCGTAGCTGTAGGAGACGGTGTCGGTGCCTGCGCCGCCGTCGAGGGTGTCGTTGCCGCCGCGGCCCATGAGGAAATCGTTGCCGCTGCCGCCGGTGAGCACGTTGTCGTGGCTGTCGCCGCTTAAGGTGTTGTTGCCGTTGCCGCCGGTCACATTTTCAATGGCCTTGACCAGGTCGGTCTGGCTGCCGTTGACGATGGAGGACACGTAGCCGGAGCCGTCGGGGGTTGCGCCAAGGTCGAGGGTGACGCCATCGGCGCGGCCCGCATAGGTCAGGGTGTCGACGTTGTCGCCGCCGTCTATGGTGCTGTTGCCGGTGCCGGAATGGATGATGTCGTTGCCTGCGCCGGTGGTGATGTTATCGCCGCCCTTGCCGCCGAAAATCGTGTCCGCGCCGCTGCCGGTGCTGATGCGGTCGCCGTAGTTGCCGGCGTGCACTTCCACGCCGCCGTCGCCGGCCACGATGATGTTCTGGTTTGGCTTGGTGTCGAGCACCCAGGTGGTGTCGGTGCCCACGGTATAGCTATAGTCGGTGTCGGTGGTGTCCTTGACGATGACATGGACGGTGTGGCTATCGTTCACTACGCCGCCGCTGGTGGTGTCAATCACCGAGGTGTCTATGACGATGTCGAACTTGGCATGTTCATGGGCGAGGCCGTCGCCGTCAAGGTCGCTGGCGGCGGGAAGCGCGGTGGGGTCATACTGGATGATGAATTTCTGCGGGCCGGTGGCGGAGGTGATGTCGGTGCCGCTGACGGTGTAGTTGCCGCTGCCGTCGGGGGTGAGGCCCTTCAGAGTGTAGGCCGGGGGCAGGCCGGAAATCTTGATGGAGAAAGTGGAATAGCCGATGGGGATGGCGGGCTGGATGGTGACCACGCGCGAGAGCATAGTCAGGGTGGTGAAGGCCGGGTCGTTGGCATAAATAATGGCGGGATGGTTATTATGCGTGGTGTCGATGAACTGACTCTGGATCTGGGTGAGCTGGCTGGGGTCGATGGCGGCCGCGCCGCTGCCCGTGCCGCCGAGATAGGTGATTTCGCCGCCGCCATCCACGCTTGCGCCGATGGGGAGCTGGAGAAGCTTGGCCGAGAACACCAGCTGCGAGCCCAGCGCGTTTCCTGAATTGATGGGCGCCAGCGCCTGAATGTGGGGGGGATTGGCATCCACGGGGGGGTTGGTGTATTTGCCGATATTGGTGTTGACGTCGATCTCACGCGTGCGGCTGATGAGCAACTCGTCGAATGTTTTTTGGAGCCTCTGCTCGAACTGCGCGCCGTGCGACAAGCTGTGGCTGTCGGACACGTCCAGCGTTGGCGGGGGCTGGATGATGATCGGCGGATTGTCGCGCACTTTATAGACGACTTTTTCGTGCTCCTTGGATTCCTGGTCTGCCTTGGCCTGGGTTTCCTTGTCTACCTGCAGGCTGGTGAGCAGCGCCGTGTCGCGCCCCGAAACGCTTTGTACAATGCCGATCTGGCCGAGGAGCTGGTCGGAGGTGACTTCATGGTCGCCCACAAAAATATGGGGGGCGTTATCGGAAAAGAGGATGACGGCGAGGTTGGTCAGGACGAGCTGGGAATGGTCTTTGAACGTAAACACGATGTCGCTGCCGAGGATATCGACCTTGACGTTTTTTACGTCAAAATCAAGCTTCACGGTCTCATTCGGCTGAATGTAGACTTCCTCGTGCTTGCCGTGATCCGGGGCTTTAACTACGCGCGTGACCATAAAAACCTTTCTGTGACTAGGTTGATTGTATCAGCGCGCTCCCTAATGAATGGTAAAAACGGTTAGATAAAATGCAGGATATTTGCGATTTCTTAATCCATTTCCTATAGGACGGGGTTATAGGACACAATATCTAGGGCATTTTTTATGTCAGAAGACAATATTAGACTGAAACAAACCGGACTCATCGGCCGCTACTGGCCGGTTAAAATGGTCATCATCCTCGGCCTGTTCGCGGCCTTCATTACTTATATGCGCGAAAACCTCGCCACGCGCTTCGAGGCGAACGTACCGCTTAACTCCCTGATTATCTTCACAATGTGCGTGTCCATCGGCATGGCGTTCTACAATATCGCCAAAATCCGCTGGGCGGCCATGTTCTTGGAAAAGCTAGAGAAATTTGAAGACCATCCTTCCGATGCCGCCGCTTTGCAGATCATCCGCAAGCTGCGCCGCAAGGGCAAGGTCATCAACACCTTCTACATGGAAGGCGCGGTGCTGGAGCTGCATGAGCCGGGCTATTTGCGGTTTACCGACAACCAGTCGCGCATCATGAAGAGCAAGGTAGGGCAGCGCACCAGCCGTATGCGCCATGGCGTGCAGTATCTTGCCGGGGTTCTGGTGATGCTGGGGCTGATCGGCACGTTCTGGGGTTTGCTTGAAACCATCACCTCGGTGGGTGAGGCGATGTCGGCCATCGTATCCAGCTTCGACACGTCCGGCACCGGCGGCGCAGACGGCAGCAGCACATCCATGGTGGAATTCCTGAAAGCCATCAGCAAGCCGCTGCAAGGCATGGGCATCGCGTTTTCCGCATCGCTGTTCGGCCTGTCCGGCTCGCTGATCACGGGGCTGCTCAACAGCTTCTGCGCCAAGGGCATGGACCGCTTCCTTGAAGATTTCAGCAACTGGATTGACGCGCGCATCCCGCAGATGCCGGAGAAGAAAAACGAAGTGAAGCCCGCCGCCCTCGACCCGATGGAAATGGTGGAGCGCCATAACCAGCAGGTGGTGAAGGCGCTGGAAGAAGCTTTGGGCAGTTTCGCCAAGCAGTCGCAGCATATGTTCGGCATGTTCTCGGAGCTGATCGGCGAGCTTACGGAATTTGGCACGCAGCAAACGCTGCTCACCAAGCAGCTCACGGCGGAAAAGCGCGAAACGATGCGCCTTGCCGGCAGCTTTGAAAGCGGCATCCAGGCGCTGGCCACGCATTTGTCCAGCATGAACGAGTCCATCACCTCGCTTCCGATTATCACCAAGGAACTGCGCAACGACATGCGCGGCATGAACAACGTGATCAGCAATACGCAACAATCCATTGTCAGCCACCAGCAGCTTTCCAGCGACCAGATGGTGGAAGCGGCGCGCCAGCAGGCCTTGCTCAACAACAGCCTGAACCAGCTGTTTGAAGGCAACCGCGCCAATGCGGGCGTTCATGCGCGCATTGCCGAAGCACTGGAAAACCTGCATGGCGACACAGTCACGCAGAAAGACAAGATCATCGAGATGGTGATGGTGATGCAGCATATTTTACAGGCGCAGATCGGCACCAACAACCCCCTGCTGAATACAACGAAGGCACTCAATGTCGGAGAATGACGATCCGGAGAGCACCATTCCATGGCCGGGATTTGTTGATATCCTGTCTACGGTAATTATCGTGTTCGTGTTTTTCATGATGATGACCTCGGTCATCATCTTCGTGCTTTCGGAGCAGGCGAAAAAAGCCGCCGTGCAGGAAGCGCACAAGCAGTCCGAATCCACCATCGACCAGAAAAGCACCAAGGCCAGCCCCGAGCCCACGCTTGCGCCGGACGTGAATAACCTGCTGCTACAGAAAGAGGCGCTGCAAAAAGAAGTGGCGGAGCTGAAGCAGCTGAAGAACGTGCTTTCGGAAGCCCAGCAGCAAACCACCGAATCCACCGATTCCAGCATGGTCATTCATTTCGGCGACCTAGGCGCCACCATACTTAAAGATACCGACGACGTGATCAAGACCCACCTGCCCTTCGACGGGCATGTGACGATCGTGTCCACCATCCCCAAGGGCAGCGACTTCGCCTCGATCCGCGAAATCGCGCTGAACCGCGCGCTGAACGTGCGCAACGTGCTGATACAGGGCGGAATACCCAATACGGAAATTGCGCTGAAAATCATCGCGCAGGAAGATGAGAGCAAGGAAAACACGGATAATGTCTATGGCAGCGTCACGCTTACTTTTGAGCAGTAGTGCTCTGGGCCTGTGCCTCACGCTTACCGCACCGGCGGTGGCGGCAGACGAGCAGCGCCTGAATTCCATTATGAACCCGGCCATCATGTCGCAGATGGTGATGCTGGACGAGCCGGTTTCGGCACCGGCAGAAGATGCCACCATGGCAGCTGGCCAGCAGCTGGCGCAGAACGACCCTGAGCCGGTGGTGCAGACGCAGGCGCCGGTGCTGTACGACGCGCCCATTCCCTCGGCGAGCAACCCGCAGCCTTCCGCCAGCCAGATGTCTAAAATCATTCCCGAGCATACCGACACCCCGCTGGCAACGCCGCCGGGCGTGCGCGAAGTTGCGGCACCGGCCACCAGCCAGGCAACGCCGCCGCCGGATATGGCCAAAAATCCGCTGCCCGAAGGCGTGAACGACACGCCGGTGAAGCCCCTCGATAATACCGCGCTGGCCACCGCCAAGCCACAGGATGTGACCATCGGCGCCGATATGCCCAAAACCGGCGACGCCGCCAAAGCGCAAAAAGCGATTGCCCGCGATTACGGCATTCCCGCCACGGACGCCGCGCAGGGCAAGCGCCTGTCGCTGGAAGAGGTGATTGCGCGGGCCATTAAAAACAGCCCGGAGCGCGATATTGCCGCCGAGCAGGTGAACCAGGCCATTTCGGCGGTGGACGAAGCGCGCTCCAACTATTTCCCGCAAGTTTCCACCAAGCTGGAAGCGGGCCGCGAGTATAACGACCCCTTCGCCAATTCAGCGGGCGCGCTGAACAAGTCGGGCGCGAACTGGGGCGCGGCGGAGTCGCTTAATTTGCGGCAGATGGTTTATGACGGATTCATCACCCGCGAAACGGTGAAGCAGCGCATGGACCTCGTGGAATCGTCCAAGCTGTCGCGGGCGAAGATCACCGAGGAGCTTATCAAGTCCACGGCGGAAGTGTATATGGAGCTGTACCAGTTCCAGCAGGTGGTGGTGGCCTCCAAGGAAAACCTCGACGCGCTGCACGAGATCGCCAAGCTGATCGACCTGAGGGTGAAAGCGGGCGATGCCAGCAAGGCGGAACAGAATTACATGCAGGCACGCGTGGCCTCGGCCGAGCAGACCTACATCACCTCGCAGGCGGCGCTGAAAGACGCGTTCAGCGCGCTGGTGTACCTGATCGGGCCCACGGATGAATTCGAGGCGATTGCGCCGGACATGGGCGAGTATGTGGCCAGTAACCCCGACGACATCGTTGAAAAGGCGACCACGCGCAGCACGGAAATACGGCTGGTGAATTCCGACCAGAAGGCCGCCGCGCACGACCTGCAATCGGCCAAGGGGCGGTTCATGCCGGAAGTGGACATCGTGATGGACGGCGAGCATAGCGACGATCTCGGCGGCTTTACCGGCAGCCGCGACTATGGCAGCGCCAAGGTGCAGGTGAGCTACAAGCTGTTCGACGGTGGCCTGCGCAGCGCCACCACGCAGCGCCAATACGCCAAGATCCGCGAAGTGGAAGCCCGCGAAGGCCGGGTGAAGCGCGAAGTGACGCAAGCGGTGAGCCGTGACTACAACAAGCAGCAGACCACGGTGAAGGAAATGAAAGTGGCCGATGACGAGATCGTGGCCAATACCGACCTTGAGAAGCTGTACCGCAAGCAATTCAAATCCGGCGATATCGACATCACGAACCTTGTGGAAAGCCAGGAGCGTATTTATTCGGCGCGGATGAAAAAATATAAGCTGGAAAGCGATTTTGTGAACGTGACCTTCTCCATTTTACGCAGCACGGCGGAGATGCTGCCGAAATTCTGCGGAAACACGACGGGATGCTAACGGACCGCCCTGCCCCCAAACCCGACCTGAAACACGGATTCTGGACGCCGCTATGGCTGTCGCGCCGGGCATACCGCGACATCGCGGTGGCGAGTATTTTCCTCAACATCCTCGCGCTGTCGCTGCCGCTGTTCACGCGGGTGGTGTATGACCGCGTGGTGCCCAATTTCGCCGAGGCCACCCTGTGGGTGCTGTCTTCGGGTATGCTTTTAGTGCTGTGTTTCGAGATTTTGTTCAAGGTCAGCCGCAGCTACATGACCGACCATCTGGGCAACCGCGCGGCAGCCCAGCTGGAGCAGGATTTCCAGCAGCATTTGCTGCATCTGCCGCAGGGCTACACCATCGCCCAGACCGGGCAGTTCTTCACGCTGCTGCAAGATATCCGCGATTTTTTCTGCCAGAAGCTGGTTCCCACGATGGTGGACACGCCCTTCGTGCTCACTTTTTTGCTGGCCATTTTCCTGATCTGCCCGGCCATGGCCATGGTGCCGCTGGTGATCGGGCTGATGCTGATCGGGGTGCAGTTCGGGTTTCACAAGGTGGTGCACCATGTGATGATGCGCCAGCAGCGCGCCAGTTACGCCAAGCAGACTGTGCTGGTGGAAACGCTGCACGGGCGCGACACCATTCGCCAGCTTGGCGCTTATGAAGTATTTTCAGGTAACTGGAAGCGCACCAGCGACGAAGCCGCCATGGCCACCGCCGACATGGCGACCTGGCACGGGGTGATGCACCATGTGTGCAACGCGCTGGTGGTGGCCAATAGCGTTTTGCTCATCATCGTGGGCGTGTATGAGATCCATAACGGGGATTTGAGCGTGGGGGGCCTGCTTGCCATCAACCTGCTTTCGGGGCGGGCGCTATCGCCGCTGCTGTCCATCGGCGGCATCCTTGCCAAATGGCCGCACATGCTTTCGGAAATGCGCACCATCGAGGGGGTGCTCGCCATGCCCACGGAATTAAAAACCGCCGATGAGCCGTTTGTGCTGCAAGGCGCTTTGGCGGTGCAGCAGGCCTCAGTGCAGTATCGCGGCCACGCGCTGCCTGCGCTTTCGGATGCGAGCTTCAGTATGCCCAAGGGGCAGAAGCTGGCGCTGGTGGGGCCGAGCGGGGCGGGCAAAAGTACGCTGCTGAAGGCGCTTTCGGCGGAAGTGCCGCTGTCATCCGGCATTGTGCGCTGGGACGAGCGCGATACGCAGCACCTGCCCCCGGCGGATTTGCGGGCGCAGATGGGCATTGTGGACCAGTACCCGTATTTTTTCGCGCGGAGCCTTCGGGAAAATCTGCTGCTGGGCATAGACAAGACCGACGAAGATGTGCGCGTGGCGCTGGAAATCGTGGGGCTGGACGTGATGGTGAAAACCGCGGGGCGCGGGCTGGATCTGCACATTGAAGAAGGCGGGCTGAACCTGTCCGGCGGGCAGCGGCAGTGCCTCGCCATTGCCCGCGCGCTGCTCCGGCAGGCGCCGGTGATGCTGATGGACGAGCCGACCTCGATGATGGACCACCATATGGAATCACGGCTGGTGAATAATTTGCAGTTCGCCTTCAAGGACAAGACCGTGGTGCTGGTCACGCACCGCACGCCGCTTCTTGCGCTGGTGGATGCCATCGCGGTGCTGGATAATGGCCGGGTGACGCGGTTTGGGGCGCGGGAAAAAGTGCTGCGCGAATTGAGCGCGCTCACCCCGCCGGAGGTGAACCAACATGCAGGATGAGTTTTGCCTGCCGCCGCTTCTGGGCAACGCTACGAAACTGGCGGGGGTGACGCTGCTGGTGTTTATCGCGTGGGCCAGCGTCGCCAAGGTGGATGAAGCGGTGAAGGGACAGGGGCGCACTATTTCCTCCGGGCAGAACAAGATGATCCAGCATATGGAAGGCGGCATCATGGCCGATATTTCGGTGCAGGAAGGCCAGATGGTGGAGCCGGACCAGACGCTGTTCCGCGTGGAAAACGCCACCAGCGCCTCCACCATGCGCGAAAACGCGCTGAAGCAGGAGAGCCTTGAGGCGATTATCGTGCGGCTGAAGGCGGAGACGGATAATGTGGCGCTGGTATTTCCCGAGGAAATGCGCAAAGCCATGCCCGAGGTGGTGAAGAATGAAGAGCAGCAATATAACAGCCGCAAGCAGCAACGCGCGGAAGGATTGCGCATCCTGAACGACCAGATCACCCAGAAAGACCGGGCGCTGGAAGAAGCCACGACCAAGGAAGAAAACCTGAAGCGCGAGCTGGAAACCGCC
>JANYCJ010000043.1 GCA_025360345.1 Alphaproteobacteria bacterium
ACCTGATCGCCTCACAGGCAACCCCTTCGGCTATGAAGAAGCCTTGCTATATCATTGCAAACCTCGCCGTAGGGCAGCCATGGAACTGGGGCGGTGGCCCGGATTCGAAAACCGTGTTCCCCGCTACCATGCAGATTAAAAGCATAAGCGTATGGCAGCGCCCGGAATATGTGCCCGCGCCGGTTCTTGGCGCGGTAAAGAAATAAGCCATGCCGCATGGAAAGCATTGGGAATTAACCGGGCTGTATTATAGAAAGGAGTTCACCCACACCCGGCATTAAAGCAGCGCAATGCTCAAATACCTGATACCGTTTTTAACCCTACTCGTTCCTGTTGTTTCTGAAGCCGCTCCCTATAAGCCGGTGGATGCAAGCGAAGTGCTCGAAACCCTCTACCAGCCCGAGGGCCTCCGCCAGATACGCGCGCTTCAGAAACAGCACGAACAAGACCCCGCAAACCGCGAACTTTCCCTCACCCTGATAGACGATTACATCGCCCTCGGCCGCCGCGAAGCCGACCCCCGCTATTTCGGCTATGCCGAGGCAATCCTGAAGCCAATGCTGCCCCAGACCAAGGCCGCGCCAGACCCGGAACTGCTCATCCGGGAGGCCAATATCCTCCAGCACCGCCATGATTTCGACGCCGCGCGCGTCATCCTGAATAAAATCATCAAGCTCGCCCCCACCGACCCGCAAGCCCATATCATGCGCGCCGTCATCGCCCTTGCGCGCGGCGATTACCCGCAGGCGCAGGCGGACTGCCACGTGGTCTTCACCCAGATGCGCGGCGCGCTCTTAGGCCTCACCTGCGTGCAGGCTGCCGAATCCTTCACCGGAAACTTGCAAGCCCATTACGACACCCTGCGCAACGCCTACCCCGCCTTCGCCGAAGGCTCCCCCCAGGCTGACCGCGGCTGGGCCTTAAGCGCGCTGGGTGAAATGGCCCAGCGCATGGGTGACAGCAAAGCCGCCGAATCCTATTTCAAACAAGCCCTGCGAAACGACGAAAAAGACTATTACGCCATGGCAGCCCTGTCCGACCTCTGGCTCGACGAAAACCGCCCCGGAGAAGTCGTAAGCCTGCTCACCCCCTACACCCGGCAGGACAACCTGCTGCTGCGCCTCGCGCTGGCCGAAGACATGGCCCACGGCGAAAACCGCGACACCTACACCGCCATGCTTAAAAGCCGCATCCTCGCCGCCAATGAGCGCAAGGAAATAGTCCATTTGCGCGACTACGCCCGCTACGCCCTCCAGCTCGACCATGACCCCGAAGGCGCGTTCCGCATGGCCAAGGAAAACTGGAAAACCCAGAAAGAACCCGCCGACGCGAAGATCCTCATTGAATCCGCCATCGCCGCCGGTGAGAAAGACATCGCCCGCGATGTGCTGGCATGGCAAAAAGAGCAGGGCATTCAGGACGCAACCTTCGATAAATATAAAAACCTATGAAACGCCTGCTCCTCGCCCTGCTGATGTTGCTCACCTTCGCCAGCCCCGCGCTCGCCCATAAACCCAGCGACAGCTACCTGCGCCTTGAGGTGCGGCAAAACGAAATCACCGGCCAGTGGGCCATCGCGCTGCGCGACCTCGACATGGATATCGGCATAGACAGTAACGCCGACGGCAATATCACCTGGGGCGAGCTTCTTGCCGCCCGCCCCACGCTGGAGCAGCGCCTTGGCGCCCAGCTCCGTTTCGAAAACGCGGGAAAACCCTGCCAGATCACCTTCACCGACCTGCTGGTAAACGCCTATAGCGACGGCCATTACGCGGTCTTCCCCCTGCAAGCCACATGCGAAAACCCGATAGACACCCTCACCATCAACGACCAGTTCCTCTACGACCTCGACGCCCAGCATAAGGGCCTTGTCTCCCTCACCTCCGGGGACTATGCCCAAAGCACCATCCTTTCCGTTGATGCAAGGCAGGCAACGCTTTCCACCCACGCCCCCAGCTGGGGCAAGCAGCTGGCCACTTACACGAAGCAAGGTGCATGGCACATCTGGCTAGGCCTCGACCATTTCCTGTTTTTAATCGCCCTGCTGCTCCCCTCCGCATGGGTCTATCGCGGCGGCGTACTGCATAAGGATATGCCCTTCGGCACGGTGTTCCGCGAAGTCTTCACCTACATCTCTGCCTTCACGCTGGCCCATGCCATCACCCTTGGCCTCGCCATGTTCGACCTCATCCACATGCCCTCCCGCCTCGTGGAATCGGCCATTGCGCTCACCATTGTCGTCTCCTGCCTCAACAACCTGCGCCCGTTCCTGAAGCAGCGCCTGTGGCTGCTCACCTTCGGTTTCGGGCTGGTGCACGGCATGGGCTTTGCCACCACCTTGAGCGAACTGGGCCTGACCCATGCCGCCCGCTGGGTGGCGCTGCTCGGCTTCAACCTCGGCGTGGAGCTTGGGCAGTTGCTGATCGTGCTCATCCTGCTGCCCATCTTCTATACCATCCGCCATCACAAGGCCTATGAGTGGGGCATCATCCG
>JANYCJ010000107.1 GCA_025360345.1 Alphaproteobacteria bacterium
GCCAGCACAAACGCCACCGCCGTGGAAATATTATATGTCCCCCGTGAATCCCCGCCCGTCCCGCAGGTGTCAATGCTGCCCGCGGGCGCTTTCACCCGCACCGCCCTTGCGCGCATCACCATGGCCCCGGCGCTGATTTCCTCCACCGTTTCCCCCCGCACCCGCATCGCCATAAGGAATGCTGCCATCTGCGCCGGGGTTGCCCCTCCGTTCAAAATCATCTGGAACCCGCGCTGCGCCATATCATACGGCAGCCCCTTGCCATCGGCCAGCACGGCTAAAATGGGCAGCATGGCGTGTTCTGCCGCGTCCACCTAAATGCCCTTCAGGAAATTACTGAGAATGTCATGCCCGTGCTCCGAGGCAATGCTCTCCGGGTGGAACTGCACCCCGTGCGTATTATGCGCCTTGTGCGAAAGCCCCATGATAAGCCCGTCATCTGCCGTGATCGCCGTTACCTCCAGCGCCTCTGGCAAACTCGCCCTGTCCACCACCAGCGAGTGGTAGCGCGTCGCCTTGAACGGAATAGGCAGCCCCGCAAACACCGTGCGCCCCTCGTGGTAAATTTCGCTTACCTTGCCATGCATCGGCAGCGGCGCGCGCACCACATGCCCGCCAAACGCCTCGCCAATCGCCTGTAGCCCAAGGCACACGCCAAAAATCGGCACCTTCCCCGAAGCCTCGCGGATCAGCTCGATGCAAATGCCCGATTGCACAGGCGTGCCCGGCCCCGGCGAAATCACGATCCCGTCCGGCTTATACGCCAGCAGCTCCGCAACCGTGATTTTGTCATTGCGGAACACCGCCACCTCCACTCCAAGGTCGCCCAGGTAATGAAGCAGGTTATAGGTAAAACTGTCGTAATTATCGAGAAGGATGACTTTCATGGCCCGCGCAATGTAAAACTGTGCAACATCAGCTAGATAAAGCTATTTGCCGCTGCGGTCAATCCCTATGCACGGAAAAGGCCCGGAAAACCGCCCGGGCCTTGTCGCATTCGTCTTATAACCTGATGCAGGTTATAAGTTGTCTTTCTGGAAAGGGTCCATCACCCGCTGCTGCGCCGGCTTTGGCGGCTGCTGGATGGGCATGGAGGGGCTGGTACCCTCACCCTTGTAAATAACGCCTTCAAACCCGCCACCGCTGCCGATGCTGTGCTGGATATAAGGTTGCTGGCCGGTGTAAGTGGTAGGGCTGTCCTGCGAAGGCCCGCCCGAATCCACCGATGAACCCGCCGGGTGCATATGTTTGGCATTGGCCCTCGGATCGGCGTGCGCGCTGCTGTTCAGCGACAGCAAACTCACCGCGCAAGCAAAGGAAAAAATGAAAGATACCCGCATAACCAATCCCAAAATCTCAAAAAAGACCTGAAAGGACTCAATAGTTAATTCTACCGCTACCAAATTAATTATTGATTAACATTTTGGCGGCAAATTTATATCTTAACTAGAAAAAACGTGGAATTTGGCTTATATTATCACATCATTAACTCGCAAGTTAGCAAAAAATGCCTCCACCACCGGGAATAAACTTCCTTAACCCCCGCGACCGCCAATACTGCGTCTACCCCGATGGCAATGTCGGTGAAGCCGACGGCGTGAACCCCTACCTCTTTTCCTTCGACGCCTTCAACCCCAAACAGCTCACCGGCCTGGAACTGGCCAAACGGTACAATCCTGCCGAAGTCGCCGTCAATGCCGAGGAATACGCCCGCCAGTTCCACGTGCAGGCCACTGCCCTCATGTCCATCATCAGCCTTGATTACAATGATGAAGGGCGTTTTATAGGCCGCCAGAACAGCGCGCGCACCGCCAGCAAATTAAGGGAAATGCTGGGCGAAGACCTCCACCTGCCGCAAACTTCCCAGTCTCAGCTCCTCGGCCATTTTATGAAAGCCCATGCCGAAAAGCTGGGCATGGATTATCCCACAACCGCCATGTGCGAAAGAGCCCTGCGCGCAGCCGCTGCAAAACACGGCTCAGAACAAAACAGGGAACTGTCCGCCCTCGCCGATGACATGGCCGTCATCTTCGAAGCACGAGGCGAAATCGTTCGCCGCAATCTCGGCCCCATTGCCACCGCCTTGCGTGAAACCTTTGGGTAGACCAGAATAAACCCGTCCTTGAAGCAGACCATGCCGAGCGCGAAAAATACATAGCAGACGCCCGGAAAACCCTGGACACCATCCCCGCCCATTTCACCCGCATCGCCGAATACAACGCCATGAACCTCTACCTCACCGACTCTTTCGTGGAAGATAACATGGCAGGTAAACATGAAAAAAACGTCGTCGGCTTCACCCGCCACAACCAGAATTTCATCGCCGCCATAAACCGACCGGGAATCCTGCTGGAAGAATTCATCCACTATTGCGACGCTATCATAGGGGCGCAGTCAGGCCACGCCGCCAAAGCCCGTCACACCCTCCACCATTATTCCAATAACCCCAAAGCCCTCAGCGCAGTCCATAACGAAGGAGAGAGCTATCAGCGCCTTATGAACGCGTTGGCCGGTGGCTTCGTCAAAGGCAAGAGCCGCAAGGAAGTGGAAACCGCCGATACCTTCTTCACCCATATCATCTTCAAGCCCTCCCTGCGGGAATACAATGAAATTGAGCGCCCAGCAGAGCATCTCGCCAATATGTGCAAGCTACTCATCGAAATCCGCTCCCCCAACTCCGAAATACGAAAAATGCTGAACCTCCGCCGTGAAGATGAAAAAGCGTATTTTGAAGAACGCTTCCCCGAGTCTTACGCCATGGCCATTGATTTTGAGAAACAGTGTAAAAAGGAAGTAACCCGCCTGAAGGAAGGCGGAAAACCTCTTTACACCCCCGGCCAGGTCCAGCAAAGCCAGCAGCAATTCTTCCCAAGTTGATCTATGGGCCGCTAACCGCTATCCTGCCGCCATGACCAGCTCGCAGCCCATGCCCGAACCTGCCGCCCCGCATCTGCGCCCCGATGCGCTGAACTTCCTCTTCTCCACCGTCAGCCGCATCCACGGCGTGGGCGAAGCCACCGCAAGAAGCCTCCAGCGCCTGCTCCCCGCCAGCACTGCCCTCTCCGGTGAAACCCTCCCCCGCATCCGCGACCTGCTCTTCCACCTGCCCATCGGCCTGCTCGACCGCCGCTTCACCTGCCCTCTGAACGAAGCCCCCGAAGGCGTTGTCGCCACCTTCACCGTGCATGTCGATGCCCACCAGCCCGCCAAAGTCCGCGGCAAGCCCTACCGCGTCCTCTGCTCAAACGACACGGGAGATATCACCCTCATCTTCTTCCACGCCCACACCGATTACATCAAGCAGGCACTGCCCGAAGGCAGCACCCGCGTCATCAGTGGCCGCACCGAGCGCTTCGACTTCCGCCTGCAAATGTCCCACCCCGATGTCATCACCACGCCCGACAAACTATCGGAAATCCAGAAGCCCGAACCGGTCTATCCCCTCACCCTCGGCCTCACCTCTCGCCGCATCGCAAAATACATTGATGCTGCACTGCAAAAAACACCCGAACTCCCCGAGTGGATCAGGGAAGAATTCAAAACGGAAAACAACTGGCCCAGCTGGAAATCCGCTCTTCACACCGTCCACCACCCCGATGATGAAGACGAGCTCAGCCCCCTATCCCCCGCCCGAAAGCGCCTGGCTTATGATGAGATGCTCGCAGGCCAGCTCTACCTCGGAATGCTGCGCAGCAAAATGCAAAAAACCCCCGGCCGCAAAATTCTCGGCAACGGCAAACTCACCTCTGCCCTCATCGCCTACCTCCCCTTCAAACTCACCTCCGGCCAACTCGCAGTAGCTGAAGAAATCGCGGGCGACATGCGCTCCGGCCGCCGCATGGGCCGCTTGTTGCAGGGCGATGTCGG
>JANYCJ010000153.1 GCA_025360345.1 Alphaproteobacteria bacterium
GTCAATGGCCATATTCTCCGCAAGGTGGAACAGCGCCGCCTTGCTCGCCCCATAGCCGATAGCCTTGGGAAGCCCACGATAGGCCGCAACACTCGCCACCAGCACCACCTGCCCGGATTTCCGCGCCACAAAGCCCGGTAAAATGCAGTCCAGCACCCGAAGCGCCCCAAGGAAATTCACATCCACCATCGCCTCGGTCTTTTTCAGGTCGAAGGCCTTCGCACTCAGCGGCGTATAAGTTCCGGCGTTATACATCACCACGTCCACCCCGCCCCATTGCACCTCAATGGCGGCCCACGCCGCCCGCACGCTGGCCTCGTCCGTCACGTCCACCGCTTGGGTAATATGCCCCGCTCCCGGCAGCCCCTTGGCCACCTCCGCAAGCTTTGCCTCGTTGCGCGCCGAAAGCGCCAGCATCGCACCCTCTTTAGCAAGCAGCAGCGCCACCGCCGCGCCAATCCCCTCGCTGGCCCCTACCAGCCAGATTTTCTTCCCCGCAAACCCGCTCACGATTTTTTACGGAACGTAATCAGCAGTTCCCCGGCGCGGAAACCATATTTGGTCATCTTCACCCGGTTGATCGCGGTCTTGTGGTCCAGCCGGTACAGCCAGTCATCCATATTAAGGTCAATCGTAGAACCCTTGTAAGGCACCCGCAGCACATATTTCATATTCGCCGCATTCCCCACCTGCTGCCCCTGAGCCGCTCCCACCACGTCAAACGCCGTGCCGGTAAAATGGTTGTCATCCTGCATTACAATCGTCCACGTGCGCTCCTGCGTGTGCCCATCGGCATAAACGAACGCCTCATGCATCTTCCCGCCCTTGTCGTCGAAATCCCCGTGCATCTTCACGCTGAACTGCTCTTCCACCACGCCCTCGCGGTTCAGGAACACGCCCTGCGCTTCAACGTCTCCATTGAAATAATCCCGCACATCCATTTCCGGCGTGCGCCCCTTGTATTCCTCGATCTTGCTCCCGCCCGAACAGCCCGAAAGTGCCAGCACCATGCCTGCCAATACCGATAATTTCTTACGCATACGCACTCTCCTTTGTAGGTTCCAACGGGCTCATCCACAGCGAGCCTATCGCAACGATTTTAAACAAGCAAGGCAGCAGCCCATAGCACAGCGAAAGCCGCGCCAGCGCTGCGCCATCATTCTCCGCCCCCGGCACATATCCCCCGGCGGACAGCAGCGGCAAAGCCATCCCGGCGGCCAAAGCCATGGTAAGCTTTGTCATGAAATTCCATAAGCCGAACGCCGAAGCGGTGGCCTCCGGCGCATCCGCCAGCGCATCCCCCAGCAGTGAGGGCATCAGCATCGAATCCGCCCCCAGCGTAAGCCCAGTAAGCACACAGATCGTATAAAAAGCCAATACGTCGCCCCGCCCCAGCCCCCATGCCCATACAAAACAGATAATCGCCACTGTCATCGCAATCATCAGGCAGCGTTTTTTCCCTAGCCGGAAACTCACCCGCGCCCATAGCGGCATCCCCGCCGCCGCACTTAGGAAATACACCGCCAGCATCCCCCCGCCCTGCGCCTCCGCCCCCAGCACGTCGCCCACATAAAACAAAAACAGGGTCGAAGTGATCGCCGTGGGAATCGCGTTGCAAAACCCGATGGCCAGCACCCAGCGCACCCCACCATTGCGCAATAATTTCATAAAGCTCGGCCCCTGCGCCTGCACGCCTGCCCGTGGCCTCGCTTGTGAAAGGCACACCCACGCGCACACCAGCAGCAGCGGGCACAGCGCAAAGCTGAACAGCCGGTACGCCTCCCGAGCATCAAAATGCTTCAGCAGCACCGCCGGCAAAATCGAGGCAAACAACACCCCCACCAGCATCGCCCCCTCGCGGAATGCTGCAATACGCGTATGGTCGTGGCTGGCCACCGCCATGCCCGCCCCCATCGCGTAATAATTGATCATCAGCACGCTGAAACTGGCATACACCACCAGCAAACATCCGCCCAGCCACACCGCTGGGTGCGCCTCGCCCCACGCCGTCGGGTTGAACACCAGCACATACCCCCCCATCAGCACCGGCACCGCCCCCGCCATGATCCTCCTGCCATAAGCGTAATACACGTCCGAAAGCCGCCCGATCACCGGGTCGATCACCGCGTCGCACAGCCTGAGTGCCAGCAAAAGCGAGCCCAGCGCCGCAAGGTTCATACCGAGCGTCTGCGCGTAAAACTGTGGCACATGCACATAAAGCGGCAATCCCGCAAAAGCCAGCGGCAGGCCCAGCACGCCATAAGCCAGCAACGTGCCCGTGCGCAAACCGCTCAATTGAGCAATGCGTTGCGGAATGCAGGCTCAGACGTATTTTCGGAAAGCCAGATGCCGAAGAACGCTTCCGCGAATCCCTTGCCGTCAATCTGGTTCGTCTTGTGCCCGTTCATGAAAAACACTACCGGCTTTTTCGGCTGGTACAGCGCCGTGAGAGTATCCCCCGGCTTCACCGTGGGAAAGGCCTTCATCAGCATCGGCCGGTATTGCTCGAAATCCTTTTGCGTCTTTCCCGTCACATGCGCCATTTCCTCGATCGTCGCATCGGTAAATTCCGTGCTGCTCACCGTAATGTCGTAAGTCAGCGACAGCGCGAACGTGTCGTCATAAGACCAGTCGTCCTCATCCGCCCAGAAATTCGCCGTATACACCTTCAGCAGCAGCTTGCGGAAGGTCGCGTGCCCCCGTGGCGCATCGGCGTTGAGATAGGGCTTCAGGTAGTCCGGCAGCGTGTCCTGCGCGAAAGCGGGCGCCGCCGCCATGATAAGGCAAAGCCATAACGCAAGTTTACGCAGCATGGGCCAGTTCCACCTGCATTACGTTAGTGCGGTTGATGGCGAACGCTGCCGCACAGATGCTCATGTAAAAGCGCCAGTTGCGGATAAACGCATCGCTATACCCCATAGCCAGTATCTCCTCGCGCCGCCCTTCGAACCGCGCCAGCCACTCGCGCAGCGTCCGCGCATAATCCTGCCCGAAGCTATATACATCCTGTGTCTTGAGCCCCGCCTTCGCCGCCTCTTCCTGGAACCGCTGGGAAGAAGGCAGCATCCCGCCGGGAAACACATAATGGCGGATAAAGTCGCTGCGCGTGCGGTAGCTGTCAAAAAACTGGTCGCCGATGGTGATGGTCTGGATCACCGCCTTGCCGCCGCGCTTGAGCTTTTGGGAAAGCATCTGGAAATACTGCGGCCAGTACCGCTCCCCCACCGCCTCGAACATTTCGATAGATACGATGGAGTCAAACGTCCCCTCCGTATCCCGGTAATCCTGCAGGCGAATGTCCGCCTTGCCGCCCAGCCGCTCAGTCGCGAACTTGTGCTGCGATGGCGAAATGGTAAGCCCGGTAAGCTTGCGGCTGTCGCGCACCGCTTCCTCGGCAAACCCGCCCCACCCGCAGCCCACTTCCAGCACCGACTCCGCATCCCCTATCCGGCCAAGGATGCGCCCGTATTTCGCCCGCTGCGCGCTGGGCAAGTCCACCGGCTGGTCCGCATAAAGCGCCGAGGAATAAGTCATCGTCTCGTCCAGCCACAGCTTGTAAAAATCATTGCCCACATCGTAATGGGACTCAATATTGGCTTTGCTGCCCTTTTTGTTATTCCGGCACACAATCCGGTTATAAATCAGGAATCCCAGCCGGCGTATCCAGTCGCCATGCGCGTAATCGTCCAGCTCGTCCATGTTCAGCATGAACACCGCGAACAAATTTTCAATGTTGTCGGACTCCCACATCCCCGCGATATAATCTTCGCCCAGCGCGATATCTCCGCGCAGCATCGCGTTGCGCATCACCGACCAGTCATGCAGCACAAACGTAGCCTGCGGCCCTGGCTGCTGTCCCTTGAAGGTATAAACCTTGCCTTTGGGCGTGGTCAGCGTCAGCGCGCCGGAACGCAATTTTTCAAGCGACTGCACAAAGCCTTTTTCAATCATGGAATCGGGTATGAGGTTCATCGTGAAATCTCCGTGTGGGTGGGCGTGGGTCGGGATCGGTAGCGTACACCTTTCAGCCATAGCTTCAAGGCCTGATAATGAATTAAGAAAATCACTTTTACCGTCACCAGCGGGTAGCGGAAAAACGCCTCTAAAAGCCTGAAAGAATTCAGCTCCGCCCGCTTGCCTGCCATGGATGTGGTAATCAGCACCCCTTCCGCGTCATGGTGGTCTATCCACACCCCGATCTTGTCCTCGCGGTAAGCAAACCGGAAATGATATTCCCCCGATACCTCTACAAAGGGTGACACATGCATCACCTTCTTAGACTGTAAAATGTCATTCTGCGTCATCACTCGCCCGCCATCAATAAACGAAAGGTAGCAGTGCCGGTCTCCAAATGTGTTGCTAACCTCGGAAATCACCGCTCGCAGCCCGCCCTCTTTATCAAGGC
Source organism: Alphaproteobacteria bacterium (assembly GCA_025360345.1). Classification (GTDB taxonomy): domain Bacteria; phylum Pseudomonadota; class Alphaproteobacteria; order Rickettsiales; family SXRF01; genus JANYBV01. Next base: position 4,406 of record JANYCJ010000153.1, read on the forward strand.
AGAAAAAAAAGCTCACCGGGTTGAACACATAGCCAAGCACCCTCGGCAGCGTCAGCAGTACAATCCGCCCGTCGGCTTGCGTCATGCCATGGTCTGCCAGCACC
>JANYCJ010000159.1 GCA_025360345.1 Alphaproteobacteria bacterium
TATGTCATCAAGCCGCCGAAAGCGGCGACGAAGGCGATGGTGGCCAAGGGGAGGCAGTATTATACGCTGGCGTACAAGCCGCGGGATACCATTCTTGAACGGGGCAAGGGCGCGCTGGTGTGGGACAAGGACGGCAACGAATACGTGGATTTCGGCGCGGGCATCGCGGTGACGGGGCTGGGGCACCATAACAAGGATTTGCTCAAGGCGCTGACCGAGCAGGCCAAGAAGCTGTGGCACACCAGCAATATCTTTTTTACCGAGCCGCCGGTGCTGCTGGCGGAGGAGCTGGTGAAGGCCTCGAAATTCGCCAAGCGGGTGTTTATCACCAATTCGGGGGCGGAGGCCAACGAGGCGGCGATCAAGCTGGCGCGGAAATATGCCGCAGACAAGGGCAAGCCGCCGGAGGCGCGGAACATCATTACGTTTACGGGGTCTTTCCACGGGCGGACGCTGGCAACCGTTACGGCCACCGCGCAGCCGAAATACCATGCGGGATTCGAGCCGCTGCCGGGGGGATTTAAATACTGCCCGTTCAATGATTTTGACGCGATTGCTAAGATGGTGGATGAGAACACCTGCGCGGTAATGCTGGAGGTGGTGCAGGGCGAGGGCGGGATAACGCCGGTGAAGCCCGGATTCCTGAAGCATATACAGGATTTGTGCCATAAGCATGACGCGCTGCTGATGCTTGACCAGGTGCAGTGCGGCATGGGCCGGACGGGCAAGCTGTTTTCGCATTTCGCGGAGCCGGGCGTGGTGCCCGATGTGGTGACGATGGCCAAGGCGCTGGGCGGGGGTATGCCCATCGGCGCGATGCTGGTGGGGCCGAAGGCGGAGCTTACGTTCCAGTTTGGCAGCCACGGCTCTACCTTTGGGGGCAACCCGCTGGCCTGCGCGGTGGCGCGGGTGGTGCTGAAGAAGCTGCAATCTTCCGAGCTGCAGAAAAACGTGAAGGCGCGCAGCAAGCAGATGTTTGCGGAGCTGAAGGCGATGGGCAAGAAATACGACAATCTGTTTGCCGAAGTGCGCGGGCGGGGGCTGATGATCGGCGCGGAGCTGAGGCCGGAATTTGCCGGGAAGGCGGGCGATATTTCTGAAATGGCGCGGCAGCACGGGCTGCTGGTGCTGCAGGCGGGGCCGAACGTGCTGCGCTTTTTGCCGCCGCTGGTGGTGACGGAGCAGGAGATGAAAAAAGGGCTAAAGCGGCTGGATGCGGCGCTGGCGGCTTTTTTAGCGGCGGCGTGATTTTATGATGCTGGTGCGCCCGGTTGCTGTTTCTGACCATGCGGAGCTGCTGGCGCTGGCGCGGGAGGCGGGCATCGGCATGACCTCGCTGCCGCCGGACCCGGATGTGCTGGAGCGAAAAATTGCGCGCTCCGTGGCTGCCTGCGCGGGCGAGTGCGAGGAGGAAAACGAGGCGTTTTTATTCGTGATGAAGGACACGGAAACCGGGAAGCTGGTGGGCACGACCGGGATTGTGGCGCATGTGGGCATCAAGCACCCGTTTTATTCCTACAAGCTTTCCACCATTGTGCAGGCGTGCGAGGGGCTGGACGTGTATTCGCACCACCATGTGCTGCACATGGTGAACGACTATACCCATGCGACGGAAATCGGCTCGCTGTTTTTGCTGGCGCCGTACCGGCGGGACGGGATTGGGAGTTTCCTTTCGCGGTGCCGCTATTTGATGCTGGCGGAGTTCCCGGATTTGTTTTCCGAGGTGGTGATCTCGGAGATTCGCGGGGTGCAGGATGAGGCGGGGGAATCGCCATTTTATAAGAACCTTGCGCAGCATTTTTTCAAGATGGAATTCAAGCGGGCGGATTTTATCCATGCCACGAAGGGCGGGCAGTTTATTTCGGATTTGATGCCGCGCTACCCGGTGTATGTGAATTTGCTGGACAAGAAAGCGCAGCAGACGATCGGGGTGCCGCTGGCGGCCTCGCTTCCGGCGATGAGCTTGCTGGAGAAGGAGGGGTTCAGGTATCAGGGGTATATTGATGTGTTTGACGCGGGGCCGACGATGCAGGCGGAGCGCAGCGGCATACGCACGGTGCGGAAAAGCAAGCGGGCGGAGCTTACTGAAACCGGGGATGCCACGGGCATGAAATGCATGGTTTCGAGTACGAAGCGGGAGGATTTCAGGATTGTGTTTACGGAAATCGGGGTGAATAAATCCGGGCTTACGATTTGCGCGGAGGCGGCGCGGGAACTCGGGGTTTCGCCGGGGGATTATTTGCGGTATTTGCCGGTATGAGTGACCCGTTCGTGCTTTTTTCAAAGTGGCTGGAGGCGGCGAAAGCGCACCCGGCGATTACCGAGCCCACGGCGATGTGCCTGGCCACGGCGGATGGCAATGCCATGCCCTCGGCGCGGATTGTGCTGCTGAAGGGGCATGATGCGCGGGGGTTTGTGTTTTATACGAACTTTGAAAGCAGGAAGAGCGCGGAGATCAAGACCAACCCGCATGTGGCGCTGTGTTTCTGGTGGATGGCGCTGGAGCGGCAGGTGCGAATTGAAGGTGAGATTGTGCCGGTGAGCGATGCGGAGGCGGATGCGTATTACGCGAGCCGCCACAGGGAAAGCCGGATTGGCGCGTGGAGCAGCAGGCAGTCCCAGCCGCTGGGGAGCCGTGAGGAATTAGTGGCAGCGGTGGAGGCGAACGAGGCGCGGTTTGAAGGCAAGGACGTGCCGAGGCCGCCGTTCTGGAGCGGGTGGCGGGTAGTGCCGCTGGTGATTGAGTTCTGGCAGCAGAGCGAGTTCCGGCTGCATGACCGGGATGTGTATACGCGCAATGCCAGCGGCGGCTGGGATATTGGTAAGTTATATCCGTGACGGTATATCAAGTGTTGCGGGGTTTTGAAATCGAGCACAGCGAGCACAGCAAGCACGCGAGCACCGGAGCACATTGAGAACCCTAATTTCTATTTAACTTCTTAAATTTATTCAAAAAATAATTTTACTTATTGTAACTCATATTTTGAGTTGTAATATTACCTAAAATTCAAATGTTGAGATTCATGATTTATTTAAAGATAGAATTCACTTAAATTTTCTATGTATTTGAATATCAAGCCCAATTTCTAGTATGTTCATTTTTGAGCTCACTAATTACAGTTCAGCTTCCAAAACTGAACGAATTCGGCTCAGGGGTGGCGTCCAAACCCACCCCATTTAATTTTTGTATGAGGTAAAAAAAATGGCAAGAAGACCTAAGAAGCATATTGAACGTATACTTGCATTGAAGGCAAAATTTTGGCCTGAAATACATGAGAAAGAGTATTGGAATCGTCATACAAATGATGGCTTTATTACCATACCGAGGACGATGCCCATAATTCTCTCGATAATAGATGATCTAACGAAAAATCATCCCGCAGGTTCAACCTATTTTGAACTTTGGGGGCGCGCTTTTGATGAAATGTATGTTTCACTAAGCAACCCTGATATTCATGCCCATCATGCAGGTTTTAGCGGACAGCGCGCAAGGCGGATTTGGCAGCAACGGATGGACAGCCTTGTAGAACTGGGTTTTATTAAAACGGTTGTTGGTTCAGCGGGAAAACATTCTCATGCTGTCATTATTCACCCGCATTTAGCAATAAAGCGTCTTAAAGATAGCGATCATCCGGGGTTAACAGAAGCTAAATACAATTCCCTTTTTATGCGGGCAACTGAAGTTGGGGCCCCTGACATAAGTATTGATCCAACAATACCTGAGGTACAGGCAGATGAAATAGCATTTTAAAATGCTGTAGGAATAAAATTGGCTAAATTTCTAGCCGCTAGGCTCCGCGTGGGCCGGGGCGGCGGCCTTTTTGGCCGCGTTCGTGGCGGGTCATGAAGGGTTCTTCGCCGGGTTTGACGGGTTCGCCGCGGGCGTTGAGCTGACCGGGATGTGAGGTGGTGCGGCTGGTCCAGCCGCTGGGAGTGCTGGGATGCTGGTCGGGCTTCGATGTATCATCGGCCATGGTGGTCTCCTTTGTAGCGATCCTGTTGGGTCTTTTTTTATTTATTGTTCCAGTATCGTAACTTTTTTGGATGATGTGTCAATACATCCGGAGGTGCGGCGCGGTTTTGCTCAATCTTTGAGCTGTTTGGCGAAGCCGGTGATTTCCTGTATGGCGGCGGAGGCGAAGACCCTTTGGGGTTCAGGGACGCCTTTTGCGAGGATTTCGCCGATTTCGGTGGCTTTGGCGATGTCTATATTCGCGGCTTCAGGGAGCTGGGAGACGGCGGCGGCGATGCCAGCAATGATGGCGTGGAGCTGCTGGACGTATTCCACGAGGATGCCGATTTGTTCGCGTTCTTCTTCGTTCATGGCTTTTTCCTAGATATGCGACTCTGCGTAGCAGTTCGGGGTTTCGTAGAGGCGTAAGGAGAGGCAGGCGATGGGAAGGTTGCCGAAGAGCTCGGGGCAGATGGTGTGAAGGAGGTAGTCGGCCATGTTCTCGGCGGTGGGGTTTTGGGGGAGGTAGAAAATCTCCTGACCGGTTTCGGTGGCGATGGCTTTGCCTAGTGCGGCGTCTTTATCGTAGAGGATGGTGGTGTGGTCCCAGTTGGTGTCTATCCACTGGCCGAGGCGCTCTTTGATGACGCCGAAATCCACCACGCGGCCCAGAGGGTCGAGGGAGGTGGCGGAGAAGGTGGCTTCGACGGCGTAGCGGTGGCCGTGGAGGTTGCGGCATTTTCCTTCGTGGCCCATCACGCGGTGGGCGGCGTCAAACTCGATGCGGCGGGTGCAGGTGGCGGGCTTCATCAGTCTACGCTGCCTTTGGAATATTTAGGGGCGCTATCCGGGCCGCAGGAGGCGGGGCGGGGCGCGTCTGGCGCGAGCTGAAGGCCTTGCGCGCATTCGAGGTCGCAGGCCTTGGCGCGGGTAGCGGAGATGCTGGAGACACCCGCGTTGCTGCGGGCAAAAGCGCATTCCGAAGCGCGGGTCATGACGGCCTGCGATTCACGCTTGGTGGCGGCGGCGGCGGCTGCCGAGGGCGTGGCGATGGCGGCGGCGGCGGTGGGCGAAATGATCTGCGGGCCGCCGCCGCCGCCGCTGGCGTTGGCCTTGCTGGGGTCTTTGCCGTCTGGCACGGTCCAGCCGTTGGTGGACATGCACTGGCTGAAGAGGGAGACGAGCATGGATTTGCGGGCGGTGTCGCCGCCGCTGAGGCCGGCTTCCTTGATGGCCATGTCTACTTTCAACTGCGCAAGCTCGCGGCAATGGTCGCGCATTTCCACATAGTCGTTCTGGACGGCGGTCTGGTCCACGCAGGCGGCCCAGCAGCGGAAACGGTATTTACCGCCGACAATATCCGACACGCTCCAGGCAGAGGTGAGGGTGAGGGTGGCCAGCAGGAAAATGATCTTGGTAAGTTTCATGCGCTTAGACTTGTGAATGCTGCGGCCATTTTATCACAATTCGTGGCTGCTACAAGGCGTATCGGGTGCGGGGATGCGGTAAATGCAGGGAAAATGCGCTTCTGAAAGGATTTATTGCCATTGCGGGTGTTGAATATTTCGGTTGATTATTGTTTTACAATATACATACTAGGGGTTGTTATTTCCAATTTAAGGACAATCTATGGTGGACAGGCTGGTGGTGATGGAAGACGACGCTTCGCAACTGCGGGGTATTGAATCATCCATGCTGCAATCTTTTTCCTACTTTACCGTGGCGCCGGGAAGCGGGCTTGCTGATTTAACAGGCATCTTTGCGCAGGGCAAAACGCTGCCCGCGCTGATTGTGGTGGATTTCGGCGCGTATACGCCAGACAAGGTGAGGCTGCTGCAGGATGTGCGGGCGCATAAGCCGCTGGTGCCGATGATTGTGCTGACGCCCTTTGGCGACGAGATGGCGCGGCAGCGGATGCTGAAGCTGGGGGTGAGCGATGTGCTGGTAAAGCCGGTGGAGCTGGACCGGCTGGTGCACGCGGTGCACACTGCGCTGAAGGTGCAGCGGATGAGCACGCTGATTGCCCGGCTGGAGCGGCACACCAAGGGGACGATGGGGTTATCGGATATCGTGGGGTATTCGGCGCCGATCAAGCATGTGATCTCGATGGCGGAGCATGTGGCGCAGACGGGCAAGGCCACGCTGATCGAGGGGGGGAACGGATGCGGCAAGACGCTGTTTGCACAGGCAATCCACGGCAGTGCGAGCGCGGGCGAGGCTTTTGTGACGCTGGATTGCGAGCAGCTGCCCGACGAGGGGGCGGCTGAGATGATGTTTGCGCCGGTGACGGGAAGGCTGGACGCGGCCAAGGGCGGCACGCTTTACCTGCGCGAGGTGGGGCTGCTGCCAGCCCCGATGCAGCAATTGCTGCTGGAGCGGCTGCAGGTGATGGAGGGAAGCGGGGAGCCGGTGCGGGTGCTGGCTTCCAGCAGCGTGGCGCTGGAAGGGCTGATCCGAAAGGGGCTTTTCAACCCGGCGCTGTACCGGATGATCCGCAAAAGCTACATCCCCGTGCCGAGCTTGAGTGAGCGGCGAGAGGACATTGCGCTGCTGGCGCAGCATTTCCTGAACATGCACACGGCGCGGGACAATAAGTTCATCAGCCATTTCAGCGACGACGCGCTCAGGGCGCTGGCGAATTCGGAATGGCCAGGGAATGTGGCGCAGCTTTCCAGCCTGGTGTACCGCTGTACCATGCTGTGCAACCACGACACGATTGACGCAGGCACGCTCAGGATGATCCAGCAGCTGGAGCCGGTGCATTATGCCGGGCAGATGCAGATGCTGGCGGGGGACACGCCCTCGATGGTGGATGCGCAGGGACGGATCAAGAAGCTTAAATATATTGAAGAGGAAGCGATACGCTATGCGCTGACGCATTTCGGCGGGAGCATGACCAAGGCGGCGCAGAGCCTCGGTATTGGCCGCTCCACCTTATACCGGCGCATGACGGGGAAAGATCAGATGCCGCGGGAGAACCAGACGAGGCGGCCAATGATGGAAATGTCTTCCACCGATTTTTCGTAGCTGGTGTATTGCGGATTGTCGGAGATGACGCGGATGCGCGGCTCTGGCAGGTGGGTGAGAAGCTCAAGGCGCTTGGCGGCGAGGCCGTAGCCATCATAAATAATGAAAATGCCCGGAGGGCTGGGGTGGGTGCTGCCGATATTGACCAGCACGACATCGCCATGCGCCAGTGCTGGCTCCATGCTGTCGCCGGTGATGACGAAAAGGCGCAGGCATTCGGGCTGCACGGCGAGATGGCTGGAGACCCATGATTTGCGGAAGGCGTAGGGCTCTTCGGCTTCATGGGCGGCGACCACGGTGGTTTGGGGGCGGGCGCTGTCTACCGACAGGCGGGGAACGGTGACGAATTCCCCGTGCGGGCCGAGGGGGAGGGAGAGCGCGCCGGGCTCGGCGGTTTCCACCAGCGATTTGAGGCTGATGCCGAGGCTGTCTGCTACGCGGGCGAGCTTGACGGTGGAGGGGTTCGCGGATTTGCCGCTGATGACGTCATAAATAAAAGAGGTTTTGACCCCGGCGTCTATGGCGAGGCGAGCGGAGCTTATGCCCCGTTTTTTCATCTCTGCCTTTAGGCGCTGCCCGATTATATTTACTTCGCAGGCAGGATCGTTTTTAAGTGCCGACATGTGAATATGATGGCGATTGAGTGTGCTGCACTCTTAGTACACCGCTGGAAATTTGTCAAAAGATACGTTTGATAGTTGGATAACCAGAGGGCTTTCCAGCAATAAAAAACCGCCCTGTCCCGGAGGAAGGGCGGTTTTTTTGTTGAAAGGATTAGTATTAAGCCATTCCCATTGATTGGGTTTCCACAGCCTTACCGGTGCCTTGGACAACAGGTGTGCCAGACAGGTTGGTAACTTTGCGTACGGTATCGCGGAATTCTTTGTTGGCCTCCAGAAGTTTTAGAATTGCCTTTTGGTCATCCATCACTTCGGGGTTCAATTTTCCAATTTTTACTACCACCGGCTTTGTCGGCTGTTCAAAACCATCCACTTTAATGGCATCAGTGATGGTGAGGGTTCGGTCATCGGCCGGGCCGGAAAGTTTGCCCTTGAATTCCAAGCTTACAGATTCGTCAAGTGGGTTTGTTTTTTTATCACTGGAGCGAACCTTTGCCACCACATCAAACGTATCGGGCGTGGTTTTAACTGCGGCGGTTTCGATCATCACCGCGCGTTCGTTGTTGAACTTTCCGGCAGCATCTGCAATGCGAGCTTTTTTGACTTCAGCCAGTGCTTTTGCTACATCAAGCGTTCCGTCGGCTTCCAGCTTAATGGTAATGGGACGGTAAAGTGGCTTAGACTCTACTTTTGGGTCAAGCTTATCATCGTTGGCGCTGCGTGCTTCAGTAAGGTTGAACTCTTTGCCGTTACTGGTGCCAGTAATTTCTGCGATAACGTTGATATTGTCCGCATCGTATATTTTAATCTTCGTAGGTTTGTCCTTTTCCGGAGTCATTTTTTCAGTGACTTTTACACCTTTTTCAGCCGCCTTATCAATCTGGGCGCGCATGGCCAGTTCGTCCACCAACTTATTGCCTGCTTCAATCACCTTTTTGCTGGATTCGGCATCGAACACAACTTCACCGCGTTGATTAACGGGGAAACTCAGTGTTACGCCCTGTGGCAAACGTGCCATAATGGTTTTGAGCCTCTTTTCAGCATTTTCTTCCGTAGCCTTTACATCGGCGATAGCCATATAGGATACGTCGAAATTACCGGTGGTGGGGTTAATGGTGCCAAGGAAACTTTCCTTGCGGTCGCTAGGCACTTTCACTTCCATGTATTTCTTCATCTGGGGACCGGTAACTTCTGGCTGGTTGCCGGTGAAGTCCTGCACTTTTGCGGCTTCAAGAGTTTTGGTGCCTTCCAGAGCGGGGGTGGCTACATGATCCTTGGGGATGGTTACGTCCTGACCAGCTACAGGACCAGCAGCTGGTAAGTACCGCAATGTGGAAGGGACAGTTGGTGTGCCCAAGCCGAACATTTTGCCAATAACGCTGTGTTCTTTATCACCCAGTACTGCGCCCGCCACAGCACCGCCGACAGCAAGAAGCAGGGTGCCAATCGTGCCGAGACCAAGTGCATTGCCTGCAACTGCGCCAATGGCGAGTGCGCCGGCGGTAAAGGCATTGTTTTGCAAAAACTCCATAATTGTGTTCATGACGCCTTTGGTTTTGGTCATTATCATCTTGCCGTCTTTGGCAAGGTTGAGGCGAGCTGCTTCGATTTTACCGCCAGCGTTGAGGTATGCTTCAGCATCGTCAAAAGCTTTGGTTCGCAAGTTGGGGTCTGTTACCGCAGGGAGCACAGTTTCCATCTGTTGATTTGCACGCCAATCTTTGAAAGATTGAAGTTCGCCTTCACCAGCCGTCTTACGCCCTGTCACGTATTCATTGTATTTTGTGACAACCTCTTTAGCGTTGGGATTGCTGCCCAGATCCGCGCCAAGGTTTTGCAGGCGGGTGCTTACTGCGTCGAAATATTCGCTAAACTCAGCCATATTTTTTTCCTTAGTGGTAAAGGCTTAATTCGGTTTTATGCTTTGTTTCATTAGAGCATACCCCGAGGGGTTCTCAAGTGAAGCTTTTATTACACGGTTGAATCTACGCGAAATTATATATTTGAATTGTTACAATTCTGTAAAATATCACCTGGTAAGCGGTGTGCCGGGGGCGGGGACGGGGGCGGTGTCTGGGGTAAAGCCTTGAGTTCCCTGTGGTTTTTCTGCGGCTTGGGTCACGCCGGGCATGGGGGGGATGGTGTTACGGTTAATGTCCAGCCCGGGGGAGGCGACGGTGACTTCGGGTGTTTTAACGGGGCCGCGGGGGTTGGGGCCTTTGAGGTTCGGGATTTCGATGGTGGATTTGTTGGGCATGATCTGGCCGCCCATGTAGGCGCCGATGAGGGTGGCGGCGGCGGTGACGCCCCAGGTGAGGAGGCCGCCGGAGCCAGCGGAGCTGGTCATGTAATAGGCGAGGCCGCCGATGACGCCGGCACCGGCGAGCGCGCCGAATTTGAGGCCGCCTTCATCGGTGTTGTGGAACATGCGCACGAGGGGGGTGAACATGCTTTTGGGCTGGTTTTCATGGGCGATGGCGTTCATCGCGGCGGTGGCGTCTGGGTGGTGGTCAATCTGCTTGTGTATGGAGGTGAGCACGTCGCGGCGGGCGTCTTCCATCTGGGCGGCGTAGTCGCCTTTGTTGACGGCCTTCTCCTTTATGACGGCCTCGCGCTTGTCGAAGGCTTCCTTGCTGGTTTCGTAGGCGGTGATGATGTCGAAAAAGACCTGCTTGTCTATTTCGGGGTGGTGGGCGGCGGCCATTTCCACGTTATGGATGAACTCAGCATGTGCGGCAAGCTCGGCGCGGGCCTCGCGGCGGTTGGCCTGCTTTTCCTGATTCTTGCGCTCTACCTCGCGCATGTGGTCGCGGCGAAGTTCACGGGGGGCGGGGTTTGGAGCCTGCATGTGTTGAATAAGCCCTTTTACAGTTGCTTACAGACTAAACCATGGCATGGCCATACTACAAGTTAAGCTTTTATTACACCTGATTTTTTCGGGATTTCCGAATTATGGCAGGAGCTTGACGATCACGATCTTCTTGCGGCCCGCGGTGAGTTTAAGGGTTTGATCTTCCTTAAAAAAGCTGCGGTCTACGAGGTCGTTCTCATCTTCGATCTTGCGGTCGTTGATGCGGGCGCCGCCGCCGCGGATGAGGCGGCGGGCATCGCCGCCGGTGTCGGCGATGCCTGCTTTGCGCAGGAGTTCATAGGCGGGGATGCCTTTGCCGAGTTCAGCTTCTTTCAGGTCGAAGCTGGGGATATCTTTGCCCACGCCGCCTTCTTCGAAGGTTTTCTTGGCTGTTTCGGCGGCTTGCTTGGCGGCGCGGTCGCCGTGGCAGATCTTGGTGGCTTCGTTGGCGAGGATTTTTTTGGCCTGTTGATGTCGCACCTTTGAGGGCTTCGAGTTTTTTGATTTCTTCCACGGGCAGCTCGGTGAAGAGGCGCAGGAATTTGCCGACATCGGCATCTTCGGTGTTGCGCCAGAACTGCCAGTATTCATACGGGGAGAGCATTTCGCGGCTGAGCCAGATGGCCCCGGCCACGGATTTGCCCATTTTCGCGCCAGAGGCGGTGGCGATGAGGGGGGTTGTCATGCCGTAGACTTCCTTGCTGTCGCCCTTGTTCATGAAGTTCATGAAGGCTTCCTGCGTATAGGCCTCGGTGTCGGTGCGCTTGGACTGGATCATGGGCTGGACTTCCACCACTTTCATGGGGGCGGAGGTGATTTTATCCATGTTCATGGGCTGGAAGCGCTTTTCGGAATCGAGGCGCTTTTGCAGGTCGATGCCCATGATGATGTTGCCCCACTGGTCTGAACCGCCGATCTGCACCATGCAGTTGTACCGCTGGTTCAGCTCCACGAAATCGTAGGCCTGCAGGATCATGTAGTTAAATTCTAGGAAGCTCAGGTTCTGCTCGCGCTCTAGGCGGAGTTTTACGCTGTCTTGCGTCAGCATCCGGTTTACGGAGAAGAAGCGGCCATAGTCGCTCAGGAAGTTGATATAGTTGAGCTTGTCCAGCCAGTCGGCGTTGTTGATGAGGAGGGCGTCGGTGCCGCCGGTGCCGAAGGAGAGGAACTGCTCGAACACGGCCTTGATGGCGGCGAGGTTTTTGGCGATGTCTTCAGCGCCCAGTATCTTGCGGGCTTCGTCTTTGCCGGAGGGGTCGCCGATGCGGGTGGTGCCGCCGCCCATGAGGACGATGGGGCGATGACCGGTTTTTTGCAGCCAGCGGAGCACCATGATTTGCATGAGGCTGCCGACATGGAGGCTGGGGGCGGTGAGGTCGAAGCCGATATAGGCGGCGGTGCGCTCTTTGGCGAGGCGCTTGTCCAGCCCGGCGAGGTCGGTGCACTGGTGGAGGAAGCCGCGCTCCTGCATGATGCGCATGAAGTCTGACTGTGGTTTGTGAGTGTCGGCCATGAGGTTTTTTTCCGGGCTGGTTTAGAGGTATTGCTATTATGTTATTAATAGATATACGTTAAGTTCTTATTAAATACACCTTTATTTCGCTGTGGACGGGCTAATGCATAAGGAATTCAAGGAATCTGGGGAGGCGGTTTGGGCGCTGGGGCTGATGAGCGGGACCTCGCTGGACGGGATCGACGCGGCGCTGATCAAGACTTGCGGGGAGGAAATTCAGGCGTTTGGGCCGTGGCTGAGCCTGCCTTATGACGAGGCGTTCAAGGTGCGGCTGCGGGAGGCGGTGCATGGGCGGGGGGATATGCTGGCGGCGGAGCATGATTTAACGCTGAAGCATTATGAGGCGGTGAGGCAGCTGCTGGCCAGTGCGCATCTCACGCGCAAGGATGTAAAGGTGATCGGGTTTCATGGGCAGACGGTGGCGCACAGGCCGCAGGAGCATTTGACATGGCAGATTGGCGACGGGGCGCTGCTGGCGGAGAAGTGCAGCATTGACGTGGTGTGCGATTTCAGGCGGCGGGACGTGGCGGCAGGCGGCGAAGGCGCGCCGCTGGTGCCGCTGTACCATGCGGCGCTTTCGCGGGCGATGGAGCTGCCGATTGCGGTTTTGAACGTGGGGGGAATTGCGAATGTGACCTGGATCGGGCGCTCTGAAAAGAGCGGGGACTCGCTGCTGGACATGGATATTATGGCGCTGGACACGGGGCCGGGGAATGTGATGATGAACGAATGGGCGCTGCGCCACACCGGGCTGGACTGCGACACGGACGGGAAGATGGCGCTGGCGGGGAAGGTGGATGCGAAGGCGGTGGAGGTGATGATGGGCAACCCCTATTTTGCCAAGCAGCCGCCGAAATCGCTGGACAGGAACCATTTTGACTATGCGGCGATTGAGCATCTTTCGCCGGAGGACGGGGCGGCGACATTGACGGAATTCGTGGCGGCGACGGTGCAGAAGGCATGTGAATATTTCCCGGCGGAGGCGCGGCAGTGGTTTGTGACCGGGGGCGGGCGGCACAACCCGGCGCTGATGCAGGCGCTGAGGGCGAAGCTGCCGCATGTGTACGCGGTGGAGGCGCTGGGATGGACGGGGGACGCGCTGGAGGCGCAGGCATTTGCGTTTTTGGCGGTGCGGAGCCTGAAGGGGCTGGCGCTGAGTTTGCCCACGACGACGGGGGCATTGCGGGCGGTGACGGGCGGGGCGTATTACAGGGCCTGATTTTTAAAGGGCGGCTTTTTTCTTTATAACTAATTGATTTTACAGATTTGTTTTTCCGGTTTTCACGCGCTTTGCGTTAGTGTTAATTTATCTTTATAACTTGACCGCATGGTATAGTATTACCTAAACCATGCGGGAGTTTTTGTGAGTGCGGATGGGAAAGGTGGCACCAAGGGATGGGTGCAGGATTCGCTGAGTGTGTTCGACCCCGGAAACCCGGACCATGCCGCGCTTGCCGCGAAAGTGGGGGGTGGGGATTTCTTTTTTATCCGCCACCTGAGAGGAAGGGTAGAGGTTTATCACCTGGACGATGTGAATTTTATCCTGAGTAATTCCATGGTGAAGCCCTCGCTTAAAGAGCGGATGGTGAAAATGGCGGGGGAACTGTCTTCGCCGCGCAAGGAGGCTTTTGCCAAAGGGCTGCGGGAAGGGGCGGTGCAAGCCATGCGGGACCTTAACCCCGGAGTTGCCGAGGAGATGGGTGCGCTCAGGGGGCGGCCTGAGGACATGCCGCTGAAGGAAAAGCCGGATGCGACGGGTGAAGGCAGGAAGCCGGGGGAGGGGATGCGTTTTACGTCTCCTAAGCGGGATTGGGAACGGTAATTGTACAAAGGAGTGTGGCGTGATGCGCGATAATGATTATACGAAGCGGCTGGACCGGATGCTGAAGGACAAGGGCATGAAGCCGATGCGGCTGGAGGATTTGCTGAAAGCCCCGCAGGCAGAGCAGGCGATGCCGATGCCACCGCTGCCGAAGATGGATGTGCTGCGCAATGCGGGGGCGATTCCGGTGGAGGAAAACTCACCGCAGCCGGAAGTGGGCAGGCAGGCCGCGCCGAAAGCGCAGGCAAAGCCCGCGGATGACGCCGCCCCGCCCGCGCCCATGGTTCCGGAGGTGGTTGCGCCGCCGGTGCTGAAAGGACAGCCGCCCGCGCCGAGCAAGCAAATGCCCGCCAAGGGCGGCTATGGTAAATGAGTGGGCGGCGGCCAATCCCGCTTAGGGGGTGAGGCTGCCGGAGAGCAGGGCTTTTTGGTTTTCAAGCATAGCGGCGGTTTCCGGCCAGCCGCCATTGCCGTTGTCAGGCGGCATTTTTCATGTCTTCGACATTGGCTTTGATGCCGAGGCGCTCAAACACCCAGACGAGGGCGCGGGTGAGCTCCATGATCATTTCGTGGCTGTGGATCGGACTTGGGGTGATGCGCAGGCGCTCGGTGCCCCTTGGCACGGTGGGGAAGTTGATGGGCTGCACGTAGATGTCGAACTGGTTCAGGAGCATGTCGGACGCTTGTTTGCAGAGGACGGGGTCTGACACCAGAATGGGGATGATGTGGCTCATGGTGGGCATGACGGGCAGGCCCGCATTGGCCATCATGTCCTTGGCGACCTGCACTTTATATTTCTGGAGCTCGCGCTCTTCGCGGCTTTCCATGAGGTGGCGGATGCTGGCGTTTGCCCCTGCGCAGAGGGAGGGCGGCAGCGCGGTGGTGAAGATGAAGCCGGGGGCGTAGGAGCGCACCATGTCTACCAGTGCGCGGGAGGCGGCGAGGTAGCCGCCCATGACGCCATAGGCCTTGCCCAGTGTTCCCTGTATGACGGTGAGGCGGTCCATGACATTTTCGCGCTCGGCCACGCCTGCGCCACGGGGGCCGTACATGCCAACGGCGTGGACTTCGTCGAGATAGGTGATGGCGTTATATTCGTCGGCGAGGTCGCAGATGTCTTTGATGGGGGAGATGTCGCCGTCCATGGAATAGACCGACTCGAAGGCGATGAGCTTGGGGCGGGCGGGGTCGGCGGCTTTGAGGAGTTCTTCGAGGTGTTTTACATCGTTATGGCGGAAGATGTGGCGCTCCGCCTTGGAGTTGCGGATGCCGTGGATCATGCTGGCGTGGTTGAACTGGTCTGAAAAGACGATGCAGCCGGGGAGCATGGAGCAGAGGGTGCTTAGGGCGGCTTCGTTGGTGACGTAGCCAGAGGTCATGACGAGGGCGGCTTCCTTGCGGTGCAGCTCGGCGAGGGTTTCTTCCAGCGTGACCATGGCGTGGTGGTTGCCTGAGATGTTGCGGGTTCCGCCTGCGCCTGCGCCCATGCGGCCAATGGCTTCGGACATGGCGGTGGTGACTTTGGGGTGCTGGCCCATGCCGAGGTAATCGTTGCTGCACCAGACGGTGACGGTGCGGCCGGTGATGTGGCTTTTGGCCATGGGGAAACTTCCGGCCTTGCGCTCCAGGTCGTTGAACACGCGGTAGCGGCCTTCAGCCTTCAGGCGGGCGATGCTTTGCTGGAAGTGCTCTTCGTAGTTGATGGTCATGCTACGCGTCGTTCCCTAAATTTCGCGGCCGTCAGTTCATGCAGCAGCAGGATCCCGGCGGCAAAAAGGATCAGCCCTGTAAGCTGGTGCAGCCATGCCAGCGGCAGGGGCACCATATGCAGCAGGGTGAGGACACCGAGAGTGAACTGGGTGGCGATGATGGCCGCCACGCTGAGGCAGAGCCTGCGCATGGCTAGGTTATTAACATATTTACGGCTGCAATACCACCATAAAACAAAGCCGAAAGCGAGCGCCACGGCGAGGTTGCGGTGGATGAACTGGACGGTGGCGACATTGCTTAAAAAATTGATATACCACGGGGACATATACCACATATCATCCGGGATGGCCTGCCCGTTCATATCCGGCCATGTATTATAGATAAGCCCGGCATGGAGGCCGGCCATGAAGGCGCCGAAGACGATCTGGACGCAAAGGACGGAAAACCAGCATTTATAGGCGGTGAGGACTTTGGGGGGGAGGATGGCCATTTGCACGCGGCCGTCGCGCTTAACATCTAGCACCGCCCAGAGGATGAGGGCGAAAATGGCGAAGGCCATGGCGAGATGGGCGGCGAGGCGCAGATGGCTGACGCGGGGTTCATCCACCAGCCCGGATTTGACCATGAGCCAGCCGACGAGGCCCTGAAGGCCGCCGAGGGCGAAAACGGTTATTAAGCGCCAGCCGAAGGCGCGGGTGATGCTGCCACGCCAGAGGAAGGCGGCGAAGGGGATGAAGAAGACTACACCGACGAGGCGGCCAAGAAGGCGGTGGAGGTATTCGGGCCAGAAGATGGCTTTGAAGTCATCCAGCGTCATATCATAGTTCACCTGCTCGAACTGGGGGGAGAGGCGGTAGGCTTCGAACTCTTCCTGCCACTGGGCGTAGTTGAGCGGGGGGAGGGTTCCGTGGATGGGTTTCCACGTGGTGATGGAGAGGCCGGAGCCGGAGAGGCGGGTGTAGCCGCCGAGCATGACCATGCAGGCGACGAGGGCAGCGCAGAGGCTGAGCCAGAGGATGATTTTTTTATGGTCGCGGCGCAGGAGCATTAGCGTTGGTATAGCACGGTAGTGTGGTTTTGCCAGGTGTTCTGGAGGCTGGCATCCACGGTGGGGTGATAATGGTAGCAGTCTATATGCAGGGGGATGTCGGCGTTGTCGATGATGTCGATGACGGCGAGCCACTGGGGGGTGGTCATGCCGGGTGCGCAGTGGAGCATGAGATCTATGTCTGAATCGGGGCGGCTGGTGAGGGCGGCGCGGGAGCCGAAGAGGGTGATGCGATCTATGTAAGGCAGGGCGAGGAGCTCGCGGAAGAAACGGTACTGGCGGAAGTCTTCGGGGGTGTGGGGGTTGTTATCCGCAGGGGGGAGGAGGGTGTGCGCGCCGAGATAGGGGAGGTCGTCCAGCTCCCAGAAGCAGAGGTATTTGCCGGGGTCTGAATCTGCGATAGAGAACAGGGGAGGGCGGAAATTGTAGGGTGCGCGCTCAAAGTCTATAGGGCGCCACTCGCCGGGGAGGATGTCGGTGTTGGTATATTGGGCGAAGTAGGGCTGCTGGGTGGGTTTTACGCCGTGGGGGGTGTAAGACGAGGTGGCGAGGAAGCGGCTGCCGCTGCGCTTGATATGGTTGAAGGCTTCTACCACGTCGTGCGCGCTGAAATGGGTGAAAAGGTCGCGGGCGAGGACGAGGTCATAGGCCGTGGGGGTGGTGTGGACGATGTCTTCATACTGGAAGCGGATGTGGGGGCGGGTGAATTTTTCGTTGGATTCGAGGAGGGGTTCGACGATATCGGTGCCGGTGTATTCCGCCATGCTTAAGTCCATGTGGGAGAGCCAGTGGAAATCTCCGCAGCCAATATCGAGGATGGTTCTGAACATGCCCATGTCCAGCAGCCTTTGCAGGGTGCGGCGGATGGCGCGGGTGGCCATGAGGGTGCTGCCCTTGCCGCTTACGGTTTCATATTCCCCGAAGAGGCGGTGGTGGTACAGGGTTTCGAAGGCCTGTTTGCGGTCTTCGGGCAGGTGGGGCGTTTTGGAGAGGTCCATCCGCGGAGGCGCTATTTTTTGGTGTGGAAATCGGGGTAAAGCATGTATAGAGAAGTAGCATTGCGGGCAGGGGCTTGCAATGTGGTTTTTGGGCGGTTTTGCTTGTGAAAGGATGCGTGTGAAGATTGTGAGTTCCAACCCTGCGCCACGGCTTATGGTGGCACAACCTGTTTTAGTTCCGGGACTTTCACGCTTCTGGCTGATGATCGGGGTGGCGGCGCTGGCGATTGCCGGGCTGTTCTCGCTGGTGCTGGTGGTGGCGCGCACGCCGTCGCTTTCTGACCTGCCGTTGTTTTCGGCGCTGTTCCACCAGGCGCTGGTGGTGCATGTGGATCTGTCGGTGCTGCTGTGGTTCCTTTCCATTGCGTGCCTGATGTGGAGCCTTGGGGTGGCGCATACGAAGCAGCCGATTCCTTATTTAGAAGAAGGGGCGCTGGTTTCGTTTGCGCTGGGGATGGTGGCGATTGCGCTGTCGCCGCTGGACAACAAGGCCGAGGCGCTGATGAGCAATTATATCCCGGTGCTGATGACGCCGCTGTTTTTCATCGGCCTTGGGCTGGTGTTCGCAGGCGTGCTGCTGATGCTGGTGCGGTTTTTCGCCGGGGCGGTGTGGCTTTCTGAATTTTCGCTGCCGGTGCGCTATGCGCTGTTTGCCAGCGGGTTTATTGCGTGGGTGGCGCTGGCTGCGTTTGTGTGGTCGTTCATGCAGATGCCGAGGGGGCTTGCGCCGCAGGAGTATTTCGAGATGCTGTTCTGGGGCGGCGGGCATGTGCTGCAGTTTTTGCACACGCAGATGGTGCTGGTGTGCTGGCTGCTGCTGATCGGGGCATTGCTGCCGCGGGCGCGGTTTAACAAGTGGCTGCTGAAGGGGGTGTGCTCGGTGGGGCTGGCGGTGGCGCTGCTTACGCCGGTGGCCTATGTGCTGTGGAAGGTGGATTCTTTCGAGCAGAGGAATTATTTTACGCAAGGCATGGTTATGGCGGGGGGGATTGCGCCGGCGGTGCTTGCGGTGCTGATTTTGCCGCTGCTGTGGAAATGGCGGGACCTGCGCAAGCTGGGGCAGCGGGCGCTGTGGTCTGCGCTTACCATGTCGGTGGTGGTGTTTTTATACGGCGGGTGGCTGGGGAACCTGATCCGCGAGCAGAATGTGGTGATCCCGGCGCATTACCACGGGTCTATCGTGGGGGTGACTTTGGGTTTCATGGGGGTTGCGTATTTGCTGCTGCCGAAGCTGGGGTTCCGCGACGTGGTGCGGTGGAGGACGGCATATTGGCAGCCTTTCGTGTATGGCGGGGGGCAGGTGATGCATATTTCCGGGCTGGCGTATTCGGGTGGATACGGGGTGCTGCGCAAGACGCCGGGGGGCATGGATGATTTGGCCATGGGCGTGAAGGTGGCGATGGGCTTCATGGGGCTGGGCGGGCTGATTGCCATTATCGGCGGGTTCATGTTCGTGATCGTGATGGGCAGGGCCATGTTCCAGAAAGAGGCCTGAGCGTGGCAATGCCTGCGGAGGCGCCGCTGTGGCGCGGGTTGCGCTGGGTGCTGCTGGCGGGGCTGGCCTTGCGGCTGGCCTTTGTCTTTTCCGGGGTGAATTTCAGCTATCCCGACGAGATTTACCAGTATCTGGAACAGGCGCACCGGCTGGTGTTCGGCTATGGTGTGGTGCCATGGGAATTCCGGTATGGGACGCGCTCGTGGCTGCTGCCGTTTGCGATTGCGGTGCCGCTGTATCTGTGCAAATGGCTGGGGGTTGATACGCCGGTTTTTTATGTGCCGCTGGTGTATTCGCTGCTGTGCCTTTTTTCACTGACGCTGGTGTATTCCTGCTATGTGATTGCGCGGAGGGTGGTGTCGGAGCGGGCGGGGCAGATGGCGGCGGTGGGGGCCTGCGCCTGGTATGAGCTGATTTATTACGCGCCGAGGGCGCTTTCCGAATGTGTGAGCGGGGTGATGGGGCTGCTGGCGCTGGCGCTGGCGCTGCGCAGGGGCTGCGCTTTCTGGGTGGGGCTGCTGCTGGGGCTGGCGTTTTTCCTGCGGATGCAATATGGGCCGGCGCTGGCGCTGGCGGGGCTGATCGCGTGGCGGGAATATGACCGCAGGGGGCGGGTGCTGCTGGCGGTTTCACTGGCGGTGGCGGTGGCGATCGCGGGGCTGGCGGACAAGGTGATGTGGGGCGGGTGGTTTGTGTCTTACATCAATAATTATGACTTTAACGTGACCCAAGGGGTGAGCCGCTTATTCGGGGTTTATGCGTGGTGGTTTTCAGGGTGGAAGCTGCTAACGGCCTCGTTGGGATTATGGGCATTGGCGGTGGCGGGGGCGGCCTGTTACTGGCGGCGGCTGTGGATTGTGCTGCTGGGGCTGGGGCTGGTGCTGGTGCCGGTCAGCCTGTTCGGGCACCAGGAATACCGGTTTTCGTTTGCGGCGATACCGCTGCTGGTGGTGCTGTTTTGCTGCGTGGCGGACTGTGCCCGGATTGCGGGGGGGATGCGCTGGCTGGCGGTATTCGCGGTGGTTTTCATGGCCGCTGACGTGGTGGGAGCCATCAACCCGCTGACGCGGGAGAGGGACAATTTTTATACCCATAGCCCGGTTTTTGCACCTGAGAACCGGTATGAAGCTTTTCCACTACTTTATGGCGATCCTTCGCTGAAGGCGGTTTATTTCGACTGGTGGTGGGCGCAGCAGGGGGGATATTATTTCCTGCACCGGAATGTTCCGATTTTTTTTAACAATACCGACCCTAACGTTGCAGACATTACGGCTTATGTGAGCCATGTGGTTTGCAGTAAGGATAAGCCTGAGATTGAGGGGTTCATGACCACGGAATGGCTGAACAGGGTGCAGATCCG
>JANYCJ010000167.1 GCA_025360345.1 Alphaproteobacteria bacterium
TGTCCGCTGCCCTGCCTTGGGACAGGGATTATGACGTGTCCTTGTCGCATTTGGAGTCCCATCCCGAGCATACAAAAGCGCTGGAAGCCTTAAGGGCCGAAAATCCCCCACTGGTCATTCCGTCCCCCAGCTCGGCAAATTTCCTCCGTGCCCAGCGCAAATTACTGACGGCAGTAAAAGAGCAGGAAAATGCGGCAGCCGAATTGGGCAAAAGGCAGGAAAGCGATGCTCAGGCGGAAAAGCGCAAAGAAGCCATTCGCATCGGCCGCGCCATCAGCCAGCAGGCAGGCTATGAAACCACCCTCCAGTATGTTGCCGCCCTTCTGCCATGGGATAACGACCATGACGTGAGCCAGTTGCATTTAGAAGAAAATCCGCAGCACCGGCAGGCTTTGGAAGCCTTAAAAGCTGAAAACCCAGATTGGGTAATTCCAACTCCCAGCCATGAAAATGGCTATTTCAGGGCGCAGCGCCAATTGAAAGATGCGGTGCTGCAAAATAAAGCAGCCGCGGCGGAATACGCCTCCCAGCAACAGAGCAATGCAGCGGAAGCGGCGCGGCGCGAAACCATTCGTCAAGGCATGGCCGGTGCCACCGGCTATAATACGCTGCTTCAGTTCGTGGCCGCGAAACTGCCATGGGATAACGACTATGATGTTAGCCAGTCCCATTTGGCGGTCAACCTGCAGCACCAGCAGGCATTAGACGCATTGCGGGCCGATAACCCCGTGCTGGTAATTCCCGCCCCGGGGCATGGCGAAAACTATTTCCGCGCGCAAAGGGAACTGCGCACTGCAATAGAACAACACAAGCGCGCAGAAGCGGAACTGCAAGCCCAGACCGCGCTGAACGAGCAGGAACGCAAACGGCAGGAAACCATCCGTCATGGGGAGCACATCGCCCTCGCCGCAGGCTACAAAACGGTGCGTGACTATGTGGTAGCAGAGCTGCCATGGTATCGCGACTATGACGTGAGCATAATCCACCTGCAGGACACCCCCCAGCATCAGCAGGCCATCGACGCGTTGAAGGCGCAAAACCCAGGGCTGATCGCTTTTGCGCCGGGACATGGGCAAAATTACCTGCGCCCGCAGCCGGAATTGCTCGCCGCCGTGCAGAAATATGAAAAGGCCGTGGCCGAGCTCGCCACCCAGCGGCAGCACAATGAAAACGAACGCCTGCGGCAGGAAGCCATACAACAGGGCGAGCAGATCGCGCAGCGGGCCGGATATGCCTCCGTGCTGCGCTACGTGGCCGCAGAACTGCCATGGGATAACGACGGGGATGTGACCCTCACCCATCTGGAATCCAATGCCGACCACCGTCTGGCGCTCGCCGCGCTGCGCGCGCAAAACCCCGCGCTGGCCATTCCCGCGCCCAGCCATGATAACTATATCCGCGCCCAGGGCGCGCTAAAGGTTGAAGTGCAAAGGGGAGGGGGCGGAAGGCAGGATCCGGGCACGGGCGGCGCACCCTTCGACCCCTTTAGTTACCGCCTCGACGCTGCTTCCCTCGCCGCCCAGGGCTTGTTACACCTCGACCCCGACAAGGTGGACAACCTCTATCTCAGGGAAAGCCTGCTGCGCATCTCTCCCGCTGAAAGGGCGGAACACCGCCAGCAATCCGTTCTGGCGCAATCCCGCCGCAGGCGCCGCCCGCCAGCAGGCCGCACCACAGCTTCGCCAGCGGAACCCCCGGCCAGCAATGCCGCACTGCCCGCACCCGGTGAGACGCCCGCACCGCCGCCGCCCATTCAGGCGGAAGCCCCGGCCACCAGCACCACCCTCGCACTGCGGGATACAACAAACCCGCCACCGCCACCGCCTTCCGGCGCCCCCGGCGCATTTTCGGCAAATAGCTTCAGCACCTTACCCCTTGCCGAATTATATGAAGGCCTGAGGTCGGGTAAAATTGACTACTTCCAGATATTAGGCGTCCCCGAAGGTGAAGCAACCGACACCAGCATCAAAAAAGCCTATCGCACGCTGGCATCCAAGAACCACCCCGATAAACACACCGATGCAAGCATCGTCGAACAGGCCGAGGCCGAGGCGCGTTTCAAAATCGTCAAAGATGCCTATGATAACCTGAAGGACGCGGAGGCGCGCAAAGCCTATAAAGCTGGCGGCCGTGCGGCCTATGGTGCAGCCACGGCCGCCGCCGCCGCAGAAGCTGCCCGGTTGCGTACGCTGGTCGCAGGCATGGGCATTAACACAGCGTTTGGCCTGGTAAGCCTCGGCCAGCTTGGCTACTCCTATTATAATAATGACGTGGAAGGCATGGCCCGCGCCGGGGGGCATCTCACGCTGAACTCCGTGGGCGTGGGCGACGCCGCGGCGCAAATGCGCAACACCTCGTCCGGGCTGGTAAGCAAAGCCATTATTCCCCTCGCCGCAACGAACGAAATGGCCCACGGCCTCACCGAATCCTACAAGCTCTCCGCCACCGGCCTGACTGACGAAGCGCGCGAAAAACTCGTAGACAGCAGCATGTCCTCGCTCGCCATGCTCGGTGGGGGAGGGGCGGCGCTCGCTTTGGGCACCGGCTTCCTTGCCAGCACCGGCATTGGCCTTGCCGCCATGGCTGCGGGCTGGGCAACCGCCAAAGGCATCAATTATGCGGGCGACTCGCTGGATAACTATCTTCACGCGGAAAACGACGCGCGCTTCAGCACCCCCGATTATAAAAGCAACCGCCACCTTGTCTCGCTGATGCATGGCAAGCTGGATGACACCCGTAAAACCGCCGCCGCGATCAGGGGTGAAGTGTTCGGCGCCAACGATAAAATCCGCAACGACCCCACGGCGCTCACCCGCATGGAACAGATGATAAATGCCGAGCTCAACCGCGCCGACCTTGCCAAATATAATAATTCCTCCATCGCATGGGACTTTATGCGCGGCGACAGCGAAACGCTGGCTCGTGAAAAGAACGCCATCACCGATTTTAACAAGGCAAAATCCGCCCTGAAAGAATTCCACGCTATCGTTGCAACCATCTCCATGGAATGCATGGCCAATCTGGTGGAAGGCCCCGGCACCGTCGAACAAAAGCTCAAAGACCTCAAGCCCCGCCATCTGGACCGCGATGGCGACGGC
>JANYCJ010000178.1 GCA_025360345.1 Alphaproteobacteria bacterium
CCATGATAATCCATAACGCCCATCTCTTCGGCCTGAGCCAGCTATACCAGATGCGCGGCCGCGTCGGCCGCGGCAAAACCCGCGCCTATGCCTATTTCTTATTGCCCCACCGCAAAACCTTAAGCAGAAACGCCACCCGCCGCCTCGAAGTCATGCAAACCCTCGACACCCTCGGCGCAGGCTTTACGCTCGCCAGCCATGACATGGATATCCGCGGCTTCGGCAACCTCGTGGGCGAAGAACAATCCGGCCACATCCGCGAAGTCGGCATGGAGCTATACCAGCACATGCTCGAAGACGCCGTGGCCAAGCTCAAATCCGCCAAGAACACAGAGCCGGAAGAAGAGCTTCAGGAATGGAGCCCGCAAATCAATCTCGGCCTTTCCGTCCTCATCCCCGAGGAATACGTGGGCGACCTTCAGCTCCGCCTTGGCCTCTACCGTCGCGTGGCGGAAATGATTAACGAAGAAGATATCAACTCCTTCGCCGCGGAACTCACCGACCGTTTCGGCCCCATGCCGCAGGAAGTTACCCAGCTCATCGCCGTCCTCGGCATCAAGCTATTATGCAAAAAAGCCAATATCGAGCGCGTTGATGTCGGGCCCAAAGGTGCGGTCATGTCCTTCCGCGAAAACAAGTTCAGCAACCCCGATGCTCTTCTTAACTATGTGGACAAAAATATCCGCTATTTCAAAGTCCGCCCCGACATGAAAATCGTCTACACCCATGACTGGAAAGACGAGGCCGACAAGCTCGCCCGCATCCGCAAAGTTACCTCCGATCTTGCATCATTAATACAAGCACCTGAAAAAACTACACAAAACCAATAGTTACCATTTTAACGCTTTTCGGTTAAACTAAGTCAAACCAGCGTGTTAACTTTATGCAGCACTCTAAACTCCTGAAGATTGAACTGGGCCACCCACCCCACGGCCATGAGGTGAGCCACATCGAAAAGGATAAGCCCGCCATTTTCATCTTCGAAGGCGATGGCTCCTTCGACCTGGAATATGCCGCCCGTAAAGATAATCAGTATCTCGCCCGTCTCACCGCCGGACTCTGCCCCGATGGCGCGGTAAACCTTTATACGATTGAAAGCGATTATTACCTTCGTAAAGGCCTCATCGTGCGTGACTACAACAACGACCCGCAGCGCTTCACCACCCCCGTCATTCAGGAGCTAGTAAGCGAGACCATGCTCAAAGACACGGACGATATTACGAACCTTAGCGGCACAAAGCGCAAAGCGGCGGTAAATTCCGTCAAACTCGCCCTCAGCCGCCAGATGTCGGTTGGCTATAGTATAGGCGGTGAGATTATTCAGGAAATGGTCAACGCCATGAATAATACGCTGCTGGACAAGGGCTTCACCAAATCCGAAGCCAAGGAATGCGTTGAGCATTTCAGTGCCGGCACCATCGGCAACCCAGCAATACTGACGCCAAAACAGAGTAACGCTTCGCAACTGCACACAATCCTGTCTGAAGATGAAACGGTTTTCAGCAGGACCGATGGCAAGAACCAGATAATCGTAAATGACCCTCACCCCACCGCCCACCTCAATTACTCAACCTATGGCGCGAACAACCTCGCCATCATCAGCTCGCCTGTCTCCCCCGGCCACGAAGACGGCCCCCACACCTACGCGGTAAAGTTGGAGCGCCGCCGCACCGCACGCAGCGAGGATAAAACCCCCGAAGAGACCCGCCCCGCCATTCCCGCCGCGGTCATAGCAAACCCCGTCCGCGTTCCCGGCCAGCCTCCCCAACCCCAATGGATTTCTAAAACAGTCGAGCGTGAAACCGATGGCTATCACGACCTCTACCTCAATACCAATATTGATCGCAACGCCCGCCTTGACCTGCAAACCTACGGGTTTAACCCCGGCGCTAACGTCTTCTGGGAAGGCATGAAACGCCTGATGGAAAACGCCCGTAAAGGCTACGGCGAAGGAACCTATCAGCCGCCTGCCGTTGTCGTAGAACAAATCCGCACGCAACTGCTAAGCCCAGAGGGCAAGCGCACCGTCATGGATAAAGTGAAAGCCAGCCTGAATGCCTATGATGCAGACATGCAATGGATAAAAGCCCAACCTGGCCACACGCGCTAAGCCACACGCCCTTTCCTCCCGTCAATAATAAACACTGGCAATCCAACGGGATTTATACTTATCTACCTGCCTGATAGAAACAGGCAGGCCATCAATGAAGCCAGAAGAATTCGTCTACATCGCGCTGATCCTGCTCACCGGCTGCATCTTCCTATATGCCACCCGCCAGCTGCTCAACGGCTGGCTGAAACTCTACCTCGCCCTCGCCCTCTCGCTGGCCGCCTATGTCTATACCGCTTATGGACAGTGGGACATGATTTTCCCCAAAGACAGCGCATGGAAGCACGCTTACGGCTCCCAGCCCAAGAAAGTCCTCTTCCACTGGCATGAAAACTACCACTACTACCTCGGCGCCAAATACTTCCCCGAAGTGGGCTATAAAGGCCTGTACGAAACCGTCGCCTACGCCGATAAAATTTCACTCGACCCCACGCTCACCGCGCAAGGAATGCGCTCATTGCGTGACCCCACCTACCCTGTAAGCATGACCGAGGCGCTTCGCCGCGGACGCGAGGAATTCCGCCCTAATTTCACAGAAGAACGCTGGGCCTCCTTCGTAGATGATCTGGAAACATTCAAATCAACCGGTAAATACGGCTGGCTCGACATCGGCCTGTTCGACGCGGGCTACAACCCTCCCCCCAGCTGGGCGGTATATGGCCACACCATGGCAGAACTGGTCCCCATCACACAGGCGCAGTCGTGGTTTGGCGACCACAGTCCCAACTGGTACCAGATTGAATGGGTGGGCGTCTTTGACCCTATCATCCTCGCCATCGCCATCGGCTTTGTCGTCTGGGCCTTCGGCTGGCTGGGCGCGGTCAGCTTCCTGTTCCTCTTCTTTATGAACGAACCCGCCAATTTCGGTTGGATTGCCGGGGGCTTCCTGCGCTATACATGGCTGGTCTTCCTCATGATAGGCCTGTCCTGCCTTAAAAAAGAACGTTATCTCCCCGCCGGGATTTTCCTCGGCCTCAGCGCCGCCGACCGGATCTTCCCCGCAGCCTTTCTCGCTGGCGCCGCCCTAACCCTTTTCGCAAATTACACCCGTAACCGCGACCTGCGCCCCCTTCTGCGCCTGTGCATCGGCGCAGGAACATCCATCGCCATAATCGTTGGCCTCAGCGTCCTCATGTTCGGCATGGATGCATGGGTGGGCTTTTATGAAAAGATCATGGCGCATAAGGATTTATTCTTTGTAAATCACATTGGCTACCGCCGCATCGCCGTCTATAGCCAGGACATTCTCGGGCAGGATTTCTGGTGGGAGCCCGGCCTGAACCGCTTCCGCGACTGGAACGCAAAACTCGTCGCCCACTGGAACGAAGTGCGCCCCCTGCACATGGTGCTCTGGGCAGTCCTCATCATCGCCGCAAGTTTCGCTTCATGGCGCTCCCGTGCCGAAGAGGCCGCCCTCATGCTGGGCGGCCTGCTTTTCTTCCTCTCCGAGATCGCGGCAAACTATTATTATATCTACTTCCCCATGATTTTCGTGGTCATCCTCACCGCTACCTATACCCGCCTGCGCCAGTGGCTGCTCGCAGCCTTCCTCCTCCTCTGGGCCTCCCTCTGGTATTACCATTTCGCAAGCCCGGATGAGCTGAGCAACAACTACTATAAATGCTGTGCCATTTTCGCCTTCTTCTGCTTCTGGATCACCACCCGCGCCGCCGAAACCCTGTCCTGGATCATGGGTGAGCAGCAGGAGCTAAGCCAGCCCCAGATACGCGAAAACCCTTGAAGTCCGCGCATTTCCTGCTATCACCAGTAGCATCCCACAACACAAAAAAGGTATGAATCCCGCACATGAGCGATTTATTCACCAGTAAAACCTCTTTAAAAAACCAGTCCTACACTGCAGAAGATATCGAGGTATTAGAAGGCCTTGAGCCAGTCCGCCGCCGCCCCGGCATGTATATCGGCGGCACCGACGAAACCGCCATGCACCATCTGGTGAACGAAGTGTTCGATAACGCCATGGATGAAGCGGTGGCCGGTTTCGCCAACAAGATCGAGCTGGAAATGCGCCCTGATAACGTCATCGTCGTGCGCGACAATGGCCGCGGCATCCCCATCGACCCCCATCCCAAATTCCCCAAGAAATCCGCCCTCGAAGTTATCCTCACCACCCTCCATTCCGGCGGCAAGTTTTCTGACAAGGCCTATGAAACCTCCGGCGGCCTCCACGGCGTGGGCATCAGCGTGGTAAACGCCCTTTCCGATTATCTGGAAGTGGAAGTGGTGCGCGACAAAACCGTCTACCGCCAGTCCTATTCCCGTGGCGAAGCCCAGAACAAGCCCACCCGCGTCGGTCAGGACAATAAGGGCCGCGGCACCACCGTTGCCTTCCGCCCCGACTCCGAAATCTTCGGCAAGGCGAAGTTCAAACCCGAGCGCCTCTACAAACTCGCCCGCTCCAAGGGCTACCTCTATCGCGGCGTTGAAATCCAGTGGATCTGCGATCCCTCCCTTATCCCGGAAGGCTCCACCATCCCCGAGCGTGAAACCATCCATTTCCCTGGCGGCCTCGCCGATTTCTTAAACCAGCAACTCGAAGGCCGCCCTACCGTCGTCACCGAATCCTTCACCGGCGAAGCCGACCTCGCCGGCAAAATGGGCCGCGTCGAATGGGCCATCCAGTGGCCCGAAGACGAGGAAACCTACGCCTCCTTCTATTGCAACACCATCCCCACCCCCGACGGCGGCACACACGAATCCGGTTTGCGCAGCGCCATCACCAAGGGCGTAAAAGCCTTCGGCGAGCTTTCCTCCAACAAAAAAGTGGTGCAGGCCCAGAATGAAGACATGCTCGGCGGCGCAGTCATTGTTCTCTCCCTATTCATCAAAGACCCGCAGTTCCAGGGCCAGACCAAGAACAAGCTGGTAAGCGTCGAAGCCGCCCGCTTAGTGGAAAACGCCATCCGCGACCATTTCGACCACTACCTCACCGGCAATCCCGACAACAGCAATAAACTGATGGCCTACATCGTCGACCGGATGGAAGACCGCCTCCGCCGCAAAGCCGACCGCGAGGTCAGTCGCAAGGCCGTCACCCAGCGCCTGCGCCTCCCCGGCAAGCTGGCGGATTGCTCCCGCTCCTCCGGCCTAGGCACCGAAATCTTCATCGTCGAAGGCGACTCCGCCGGCGGCTCCGCCAAGCAGGCCCGCGACCGTGAAACACAAGCCATTCTCCCCCTGCGCGGCAAAATCCTGAACGTAGTCAGCGCCAGTATAGACAAAATCAAAGCCAATCAGGAACTCGCCGACCTCACCCTCGCCTTGGGTTGCGGCTCCGGCTCCCACTACAACGAAGAGGCCCTGCGCTACGAAAAAGTTATCATCATGACCGACGCAGACGTGGACGGCGCCCACATCGCCTCCCTTCTCATGACTTTCTTCTATCAGGAAATGCCCGACCTCATCAAAAACGGCCATCTCTATCTCGCCCGTCCCCCGCTTTATCGCATCAATATAGGCACCAGCCATTTCTATGCGCAGGATGAAAAGGAACGCGAAGAGATCATCGCCAAAAACGCCCGCGCCAACAGCAAGGTCGAAGTGGGCCGCTTCAAAGGCTTGGGTGAAATGACGCCTCCCCAGCTGAAAGAAACTACCATGCAGATCGGTACCCGCATTCTGCTCAAGGTTTCCATCGGCGACGACGACATCGCCCCCACCGCCGAACGCGTCGAGCAGTTAATGGGCAGGAAGCCGGAACACCGCTTTAACTTTATTCAGGAACAAACCGCCAGCCGCGGCACTGAAATCATAGACTCGCTGGACGTTTAATTTAAATTCAACCTCTTGCCGTCAATCGCTAATGTTTCACATCAGCACAGTGACAAACAAAACAATATTTACCAGTTAATATAAAACCGCAAAATTATGGTAAACGCAAGTAAGCCACTCACTACGGATAAAGCCAGCTTAAAGATATTGGGTATAATTCACGACCCCATCCATGCCACTTATATCAAGGGCCTTCATACCTCCCTCGACACCCTGACCAAACTCCTTCCCCCCATTCCCGGCGAATCCCCGCCGGACCGTGCCGCCCGCAAGGAAAGCCTCATCGCCATGGCGGTAAACGCCATCCACGAAAAACACGGCATAGGCCACCTGCTGAATGAGGAAAGCACCGCCCAACTCTTCATCAGCATCACCGGCCAGCTGGTGGAAATGAACGCCGATAGCAAAAACCACGCCCGCTGGGCGGAAATGGCAAGGAAGGCATCTTTAAACCGCAAACCCACACCCCCAATCGGCAGCGTCCCCATCGAAACCGCCAATGCCAAAGTCATGGGCATCCTCAAAACCATGCAGGGCCCTGACTCAACCGCGATCATCACCCATCTCTACCGCTGCCTTGACGACGATGCCATGATCTTCCCCCCCGTTCCCGGCGAATCCACCCCTGATCGCCGCACCCGTCAGGACCGCGCCATCGCCCTTGCAATCAACTTCATCCACGAAGAAAACGGCACCGACTTCCTCCTCTCGAAACCCGATAAGCGCGATATCGTCGCCGTCGTCGACATGACCATGATCGCCATCTATAACAAATTGGACGATGCCCGCTGGACCACCCTCATAGGCGGCGTCAAGGGCGGCCTGCCCAGCAGCCCGGGAAATGCGCTTTAACCAGCACCGAAAGCCAATATAATCCTGAATCTTGGCCAAATCAGCCCCTAAGCCGCCGTGCCATCCATTAAAATCCGCCGCAAAAACCTCATCCGCCATTGCGCGAATAGATTATTGCGGTATAAATATCAGCATGATAATTCCGTTTACAAAAATGAACGGTGCCGGTAACGACTTCGTCATTATCGACGCCCGCACCTTTCCCTTACGCCTGAAATCAGAACAGGTACGCAAAATCGCGGCTCGTGGC
>JANYCJ010000180.1 GCA_025360345.1 Alphaproteobacteria bacterium
GCCGCCTTGGCCGCCACGCCAACCGCAACCGCGCCGGTGGCAACCCCCACCGCAACACCCGCCCCGGCATCGCTAGCCACGCCAACACCGCCCGCTTCGCTGGCCACTCCCGGCGCCCCCTCTCCCACAGCCGCCGCTCCCACCGCTTCCCCCACGGCCACGGCAGCGCCCGTAGCGAATGTGCGCGGCAATGGGTCAAACGTCATGCACCCAAGCCGCAGTGAGGAAGCCGCAAAAGCCTCCGCCCTGCAAAACGGCGGCATCCCCCTGCCCCCTCCATTAACGGAACCCAAGCCTACCCGCGCCGAAATGGGCGATGCCGCGCCAAAGCCTAATGCCGCCCGCGCCGCCATGGCAGCACCCGCGCCGGCCAGCGCTGCCGCAGCTACACCGCCCCCCGCCCGCCCGGCAGAAATCAAGAAAGCCGCAGCCCCGGCTCCCGCCGTCGCACCTGCACCTGTCGCCGCCGCAGCAGCAACTGAGGTCAACGTCGCGACAGATCCTAATGATCCCGCCGCCATCGTCGCGGCAGCTATCAGCGAAATCACCAAGGAAGACTCCACCCTCGACGACGAAGCCTTCCCCGCCGCCGATAGCACCGAAGCACTATCACCCGCCAGGAAAGCTAAGGGCGGCGCAAGTGCGGCAAAAGGCGCAAAAAAGAAAAAAGGCAAATCAGGCCGGGCAAGTGACGCTACCAGCGGTGGCCGAGATGGCAGCGCTCAGGGAGCCGCCGGGGCAAAACCCCGCGCCCCCGCAGCCGGCGGTGGCCGCGCCCCCTCAAGGGACAACGCGCAGGACGACGACAATAGCGGCCAGCCAAAGGAAGAAGTCGTAAAACCAGAGCAGCGGCAGGTGGAAGACCTGTTCAACCAGCTGAACAACTAGCCTTCCGCGTTCCGCTTTTCACGCAAGCGGTTCCAGTATTCCAGCCGCTTCACTATCTCGCGCTCAAACCCGCGCTCGACCGGCTGGTAATACTCCCGCCGCTCCATGTCGTCGGGGAAATAATTCTGCCCGGAAAAACCGTCTTCGGCGCTGTGGTCGTAATCATATCCCTTGCTATAACCCAGCTCTTTCATCAGCTTGGTCGGCGCGTTCAGGATATGCATCGGCGGCATCAAAGAGCCAAACTGCCGCGCATCTCGCTTCGCCGCCCCTTGCGCCATGTAGGCGGCATTAGACTTAGGCGCCGTGGCTAAGTAAATCACACACTGCACAATCCCCAGCTCCCCCTCCGGCGAGCCCAGGAAATCATACATATCCTTGCACGCCACCGCCTGCACCAGCGCCTGCGGGTCGGCCATGCCAATATCTTCCGCCGCAAACCGGATCAGCCGCCGCAGGATATACAGCGGCTCCTCCCCGCCATCCAGCATCCGCGACAGCCAGTACAGCGCCGCATTCACATCAGATCCGCGCAGCGATTTATGCAGCGCGCTGATAAGGTTATAATGCGCCTCCTGCCGCTTGTCATAAAGCGGCGCGCGCTTCTGCAGGTATTGCGTCAGCGCCTTGGCATCCAGCGGCTTGCCTTTGTGGCTGAACAGGATTTCGCAAAAATTCAGCAGCGCCCGCCCGTCACCATCGGCCATGCCAACCAGTATCTCCCGCGCATCGGCGCATATCGGCAAAGGCCGGTGCATCGCGGTCTCCGCGCGCTCCAGCAATTGCAGCATCGCCGCCACATCCAGCCGCTGCAGCACCACCACCTGCATCCGCGACAAAAGCGCCCCGTTCATCTCAAACGAAGGATTCTCCGTCGTCGCGCCGATCAATATGATCGTGCCATCCTCCACCACCGGCAAAAATGCATCCTGCTGCGAACGGTTGAACCGGTGTATCTCATCCACAAACATCAGCGTGCGCAAGCCATCCCTGCGCCGCACCCGCGAACGTTCAAACACCGCCTTCAGCTCCGCAACCCCCGAAGACACCGCCGAAACAGATTCATACTCATACCCGCTCTTATCGGCGATGATCCGCGCAATCGTCGTCTTCCCGCAGCCCGGTGGCCCCCACAGCACCATGGAAACAGGCGGCGAGCCATCAAGGATCGCCCGCAGCATATGATCTTCCGAAAGAATATGCCCCTGCCCGATCACCTCCTCGAGCGAATGGGGCCGCAGCCGGTCGGCCAGCGGGGCGTTCTCGTCGTTTTTTGTTTCAAATAAGGTCTTCATACTGGTAATTTAAGCCCCAAACGCAAAGAAACAAGGGAAACAGCGCGATATGTCCAAAAAACCCATCGTAATGTGCTGGAGCGGCGGCAAAGACAGCGCCTTCGCCCTCGGCGAGCTGCTCCGCTCGGGCGAGTGGGAAGTGGTAGAACTTCTCACCACCGTCACCGAAACCTATGACCGCATCAGTATGCATGGCGTCCGCCGCGAATTGCTGGAGGCGCAGGCTACGGCCATAAACCTGCCACTGAAGCAAATCCTCATCCCGCCCCAATGCGTGAATGAAACCTACCAGTCCCGCATGAAGGAAGCCTGCCTCGCCTATAAGGCCCGCGGCATCACCCACATGGCCTTCGGCGACCTTTTCCTTGAAGACATCCGCAGCTACCGCGACCAGCAACTGGCGCAAGTGGACATGACCGCCATTTACCCCATCTGGGGCTATAACACCACCCAGCTCGCCCGCGATGTCATCGAAGACGGCTACAAGGCAATGCTTTGCTGTATAGACCCCGCCAAAATCCCCGCCAATTTCTGTGGCTGCGATTACAGCGAAGAGCTCCTCGCCGCCCTGCCTGAAACCTGCGACCCCTGCGGCGAAAATGGGGAATTTCATAGCTTTGTCTGGGATGCCCCCTATTTTGCCCAGCCCATCCCTTGCCATATCGGCGAAGCCGTGCTACGTGACAACTTCTGGTTTTGCGATATACTGCCCGACTCACCCAGCATGAAAGCCTCCGCATGATGAACAAAGAACGCCTTATCGCCCTCTGCATGGTCATTCTCGCCGCAGCCGTTTCCCGCCTGTTGCCCCACCCCGAGAACATGACCCCCATCGCGGCCATCGCCCTGTTTGGCGGCGCCAAGTTCGAGCGGCCTTCCCTTGCCTTCATCGTACCCGCCCTCGCCCTTCTCGCCAGCGACGCTTTCATCGGCTTCTACGCAGGCATGTGGGTGGTCTACGCTGCCTTCGCCGTCATCACCTGCATCGGCTTTGCCCTTCGTCATGGTGAAAGCGCAGGCAATGTGGTTCTGGCCTCCATCGTCTCCTCGGTCATTTTCTTCCTCATCACCAATTGCTCCTTCCTCGTCGCTCACACCCCCTACCCCTCCGGCGTGCAGGGCCTCGTCATGAGCTATCAGGCAGGCATCCCCTATTTCCGTAACACCCTCTTCGGCGATCTTTTTTATAACATCGTCCTCTTCGGCGGCTTCGCACTGGCTGAGCGCCGCTTCGGCTTCCTGCGCGCCCGCCCCCTCGCCGCCGCATAAATGCGCATAGTCTCCCTTCTCCCCGCCGCCACCGAAATGGTATGCGCGCTGGGATTAGAGGAAAATCTCGTCGGCATCTCTTTTGAGTGCGATTATCCCGCAGGCATTACCCACCTCCCCCGCGTGGTGCACAGCAGCATAGACAGCCACGCCCTCACCCCTTCAGAAATTGATGCCGCCGTCACCGCCCGGCTCCAGAGCGGCCAAAGCCTTTATACTATAGACGAAAACCTCTTAGCATATCTGCGCCCCGACATCATCCTCACCCAGAACCTCTGCCAGGTCTGCGCCCC
>JANYCJ010000182.1 GCA_025360345.1 Alphaproteobacteria bacterium
TCGCCCTTGCGCACCAGCCCGCTATCGGCCCGCGCGCCCAGCACCAGCCCCAGCGAATCCAGCAAAATAGATTTGCCCGCCCCCGTCTCCCCGGAAAGCACGCACAAACCGCTACCCAGCGAAATATCGCAGGCTTCAATCAGAACGACATTGCGGATGGAAAGTTGAATCAGCATATGACGTGAAGGTTAGGGAACGATATTATCCCACCAGCTGGGTTCTTCCGCCGGCGGCGTCGCGGCAATCTTCTTATCCGCAAGTAATTTGTAACTATCGCGATACCAGACGCTACCGGGGAAATTATGCCCCAGCACCGCCGCATAGCGCATCGCCTCGTCGCGCACGCCAAGCTTCAGGTAGCACTCCACCAAACGGTGCAAGGCTTCCGGCACATGGCTGGTAGTCTGGTACGTTTCCACCACGAAGCGGAAACGGTTCACCGCCGCGAGATAATCGTCGCGCTTCAGGTAATAGCGCCCAATTTCCATTTCCTTGCCCGCCAGATGGTCCTGCGTCAAATCCAGCTTCACCCGCGCGTCGCGCGCATATTCAGATTCAGGGAAACGGCGAATCACTTCGCGCAGCGCCTGCATCGCCTGCTCGGTTACTTTCTGGTCGCGGCCCACATCGGAAATTTGCTCATAGTAGCAAAGGGCAATCATGTAATACGCATAAGGCGTGGATTCGTTGCTGGGGTATAGCTTCGTGAAGCGCTCCAGCGTGGAAACGGCCGTGTCATAATCCTGCGTCTGGTAGCTGGCGAACGCCGACATGATCTGCGCATTGGTCGCCCACTCGGAAGACGGGTGCTGGCGCTCCACCTCTTCAAACGACGTCACCGAATCCTTGTACTTGCCTTCAAGGAACTGCGAATACGCGTCGTTATATAATGTCTCGGCGGGCTGCGCCGGTTTGGTAGGTTCTTCGTCCTTGCCGCACGACATCAGCAGCGCAGCACACACGAATACCCAAAGAAGAGAAGATTGTTTCATTACGCAAGCGCCCTAATTGCCTATACCACTTTGGTATATCAGGCAAAAGCAGGGCTGCACAACAGCAATTTACAGGAATGTTTAAGCGTAAGCCGCAACAGGAGCGTTGATGAATGCGGCGGGGGCCACATGCATTTTGCCCGGTGCTGCAATGACATAGGCCGATTCATCGGCAAAAATGGCGCGCAGCAGCTTGTTGTTGATGGCATGTCCGGGCTTCACGAAAGAGAAGTGGCCATCCACGCGGCAACCGGCGAGGAACAGGTCACCCACGCAATCCAGCGCCTTGTGGCGTACGAATTCGTCGTTATAACGCAAGCCCTCTTCATTGAGCACGCCTTCAGCGCCCACAACGATAGCGTTTTCCAGCGAGCCGCCGAGTGCGAGGCCCATCTGGCGCAGTGCCATCACCTCATGCTCAAACCCGAAGGTGCGGGCGCGGGAAAGCGACTGCTTGAAGTTCATTTCGCGGAAGTCATAAAAGGCAGCCTGGCGGTCAATCACCTTGCTGTTGAACTGGATTTCGATGGCCAGGGTGCAGCCTTCTTCGCCCATCACGGTGGGTTCAACCGAAGCGATGCTGTCGCCGTCGCGCACTTCAACGCGCTTCAGGATACGAAGCATCTGGCGGGGTTCAGAGAGTTTGATCACGCGGGCGCATTCCAGCATGAACAAGAAAGGCTCGGAGCTGCCGTCCATGATGGGAACTTCAGGGCCGTTCAGCTCAACCACTGCATTATCAAGGCCCACGCCCCAGAAGGCGGCCATAAGATGTTCAATGGTCGAAACGCTAACGCCGTGGCGGTTCTGGATGGTCGTGCCAAGGCGGGTTTCGCTTACTAAATCATAACGCGCCGGCACCAGCGACTGTTCGCTTGCCACATCAAGGCGCTTAAAAACGATACCGGTATTGGCCGGGGCGGGATAAATCACCATTTCCACCGGTTTGCCGCTATGAAGCCCCACGCCAGAGCAGGAAACGCGATTGCTGAGGGTGGTCTGCATCGAAGAAGTAACGTTCACGAAGATACCTATATGTAGTGATGTTTCTTACACATCCAACCTACGTGTTGCCCACCCGGTTTTCAAATCACTGTTTGTTACAGTTTGTTACAATTCGGGCTGTGGATAAATAATTTAATCTTTATTTTCCAGTGCCTAACAAGAAATCTGTCTTCTCGGTTGGGCAGGCAATAATGTCTTCAATATGCGGTGTCATGCCGTAGCTGTAGCTCCCCAGGCGATAGTTGCCCGAATCGCGCTTGCCGGTGGCGAAATAGTAAAAACTGTAATCGTCGGGAAACAGCGAGCGGAACACATCCACGTTTGCAATGCTGTTTCGCGTGGTCTCGGTGAACTCCACCAGCATCAGCGGGCGGTGGGCGCGAATGCTTTCGGCCAGCCCTTCCAGCACCGGTTTTTCAAATCCTTCAACGTCCACTTTCAAAATATCCATGCTGCCCAGCTGCGCGTCCTTCAGCACCTCGTCGCCAATGCGCAGCTGCATATCGCCCAGATAGGTGCTGTCATTACGGTGTTCCTTCGCAAAGGAAGATGCCCCCAGGTTGCTCTCCCCGGCAGCATAAAATGGCAAGATCTCATTCGCATTGGAAAGCGCAAACGGAAACACCGAAACATTGGAAATATGGTTCAACGCAAGGTTCGCCTCCATCTGCTCACGCACCCGCGCAAACGGCTCGAACGCTAAAACCTTGTCGGCAATCTGCGACATGAACAGTGCGTGGTTGCCCGCATTCGCCCCCACATCCACATACACCAACGAAGCCCCCGTTTCCTCGCGCAGGCGCATGGCGTAATCGCGTAAAAGCGACAGCATGTATTTCTCATGCGCCCCGCAAAAATACGCGACCCGGTCTATGTAATTGACGATATTGCCGCGAAACAACAGATTGCCATCGGGTGAATAAAACGGCGCCTCAAATGCATAATCCTTAAGCATTTGCGGATCGAGTTTTTTCAAAAGCGAACAGCGCGTACGGTACGGCAAACCACGCTGGCGGCTAAGCCACACAGCCAAAGACCGCCGTGCGGATTGCTGCCCCATTGCCGGAAAAACCTAGTTAGCCTGGCGGCGCAGGAATGCGGGGATGTCCAGATACTGGTCATCTTCGGCATGCTGCTTCTGCTGGCGATCTTCCACTTGCGCGGATTTCTGCACCACCTGAACGCGCTCGCTGGCTTGCGGGCGTGCGGTGTGGTGGCCATCATCCCCACGGGTCGAAAGCGCGCGGCCCACATCGGCCATACGCTGGAAGAACCCTTTGGTTTCCGTTTCGCGGTGTTCATAACGCGCACCACCGCCAACAGCTACGCGGGCTTCCACCTCGTGCGAAACCGCTGCAGGCTCACGCACAAAACCGCGGCTCTGCTCAATCGGAAACGCTTCCATTTCATCATCCGGGAAATCCGAAATGCGCAAACGCTGCTGCGGCGCATGTTCCATGCCCGTATGCTGTGCGGCAACCGGCGGCAATTCAGCCGGACGCTCAATGCGAACAGCACCACCAGCGCGCATATCAACCGACGGGCGGCTGGCTGCGGTCACATGTGCCTGCGCAGGTACGAAAGACTGCTGCACGGGCACAGGTGCCTGCGCAACAGGTGCAAGCGGCAACATCGGCTCATACGCAAGTGCCTTCTGCACCGGCTTTGCTTCCTGCTTCGGGCTTGCCGAAGCTGCGGATGCTGCAAAAGCGAAAGGCTTCTTAGGCTCTGGTCCCGCAGAGAATTTCTGGCCTGAATTATTCTGCGTATTCACCTGCGCGTCAATCCCGGTAGCAACCACCGAAACGCGCATCTTGCCTTCCATGGCGTCGCTGAAGGTCGAACCGAAAATGATATTCGCTTCCGGGTCCACTTCTTCGCGGATGCGGTTAGCCGCTTCATCCACTTCAAACAGCGTCATGTCGCTGCCGCCGGTGATGTTGATCAGCAATGCGCGCGCGCCTTTGAGCGATACATCGTCCAGCAGCGGGTTGGAAATCGCAGCTTCTGCAGCTTCAATCGCGCGGCGGTCGCCCGTGGCTTCGCCAGTACCCATCATCGCCTTGCCCATTTCGCGCATTACGGTGCGAATATCAGCAAAGTCGAGGTTGATCAGGCCGGGCTTCACCATAAGGTCGGTCACGCCACGTACGCCGGAGTGCAATACTTCATCCGCCATCTTGAACGCATCGGCAAAGGTCGTGCGTTCATTCGCAAGGCGGAACAAATTCTGGTTCGGAATGATGATGAGCGTATCAACATATTCCTGCAGTTCCTTAAGGCCCGCTTCCGCAAGGCGCATACGGTGCGAACCTTCAAACTGGAACGGCTTGGTCACAACGCCCACGGTCAAAACACCCTGGTCCTTGGCAATGCGCGCAATAACCGGCGCGGCACCCGTACCCGTGCCACCGCCCATACCGGCGGTGATGAACACCATGTTGCTGCCTTCAATGTAGGCCGAAATTTCGTCGCGCGCTTCTTCGGCGGCTGCGCGGCCCACTTCCGGGTTTGCGCCAGCGCCCAAACCTTTGGTGATGCCAGCGCCCAGCTGGATGGTGCGCTCGGTGAGCGAGTGGTCCAGCGCCTGCGCGTCGGTGTTTGCCACCACAAAATTCACACCCTCAAGGTCAGCCGCGATCATGTTATTGACGGCATTGCCGCCAGCGCCACCGACACCGATCACGGTGATAGTCGGGCGAAGCAGCTCAGTTTTAACCGGAAGATGCAAATTAATGGTCATAGGGTTTCCTCCCGAATACGTGGTCAAAATTGATTGGTCCCACACATATTGTAATTATTTTTCTATTAATGCCACTACATTTTGTGTTCAGCACAAAAAAACTTTTGCGATGCGGGCACATCTTTTTAGCGGCATTGAGCCGCGCAGGCTGCGTGCCGCCAAGGCGCGAAAGCGCCTGAACGCAAATTACTAAAAATTCTCTCTAAACCAGTTCACCACTTTATCGAACCCGGACGCAAATCCGCCACGGTGGCGGTGCAGGTCAAACATCTGTTCTTCCATGGGTTTTTTGGTTACATAGTCAAGCATCCCCAGCGCCGTGGAAAACGCAGGGCCGCTCACCGACTCCGCCAGACCCGGCAACGCGCGGGGGCGCCCAAGGCGCACCTGCTTGCCCAGAATATTCGAAGCCATCTCACGCACGCCCAGCAGCTGGCTCGCGCCACCCGTCAGCACAACGCGCTTTCCGGCATAGGCGCTCACGCCCGCCATCTCGATTTTGCTGCGGATCATCTCAAAAATTTCCTCGATCCGCGGGCGAATAACCCCCACCAGCATCGAACGCGGCAAAGTGTTCACATCATCGGACTCTTCTTCGCCCAGCTGCGGCACATCCACCATCACCTGATCGTCGCTGGCCGTCGCCAGCGCGCTGCCATGCAGCGTTTTCAGCCGCTCAGCGTTGGAAAGCGTGGTCGAAAGCCCGCGCGCAATGTCGTTGGTCACATGCATCCCGCCCAGCGGAATGGCGTCGGTATACACGTTCTTGCCACCGCCAAACACGGAGAAAGTAGTA
The DNA here is from genome assembly GCA_025360345.1 of Alphaproteobacteria bacterium. GTDB lineage: Bacteria > Pseudomonadota > Alphaproteobacteria > Rickettsiales > SXRF01 > JANYBV01. Next base: position 5,537 of record JANYCJ010000182.1, read on the forward strand.
ACCCCACCGCCCATGTCCACCAGCGTCACACCCAGCTGCTTCTCATCGTCATCAAGGCACGAAAGCGCCGACGCGTAAGGGCTGGCGATATATTCTTCCACGTTCAAATGGCACCGCGCCACGCAATGCGCAAGGTTGCGCGTAATGCTCGGCAGGCCCGTGATAATGTGCAAATCCGCACCCAGCTTCTTGCCAAACATCTTGCGCGGATCGGTAATCCCGCGTGCGCCATCCAGATAGTAAGAAACGGGAATACAATGAATAATATCATGCTCGGTATGTACGATCGAGGCGCGCCCCTGCTCGATAATGTCCATGATGTCGCGGTCGGTCACTTCTTCGCCCAGCATGGTCATTTCCACCGTCACGTTACGGCTGGTGAGGTTGCCGCCCGAAAGGCTCACAATTACATTTTCCACCGTCTCGCCCGCCATCTGCTCAGCGGCGTGGACTGCCGAAATAATGGAGGCCTCGGCCTCCGCAAAATCCGTAATGATACCGGAACGGATACCCTTGGAAAGCTGGTGGCCGATGCCGGTGATTTTCACCTCGCCCGCAGAGTCGGCCTGCGCGATAAAACACGCGATTTTGGTGGTGCCGATATCCAGCACCGCGATGCTGCCATTGCCGCCTTTGCGCAGTGTTTTACTGTTTTTGCCCATGATACTCTGCTTCCGTGAATAATCAGTTTGGTGCGCTTAAAACTCAGGTTTCCCGCGCCGTGGATTTACCCGTAAACACATCCGGTGATAATTTAATAAACACCTTTCCGTCCAAACGCAAGTCAATCACTTTCACTTCCCGGTCGAGGATGCGCTGCTTCTGTTCGATCTCAGCCAGCTTCTTCCACGCCGCCACAGGGTTAGCCTCCGGCAGCCGCACTTCCACATTGTCCCCGCCATCGCTCGAAAGGCGGATATTCCACCGCCGGTCGCTCACCCTTGTCGCCGACGAAAACCGCTTCGCCAGCTCCGGCTCGGCGGCCATAATGTTCATCAGCTCCCGCACCCGCTTGGGCGCAGCCTCGCCAATAATCAGCGGCAGCTGCTTATACGGCCCAATATCAATATCGTTCATCACGATCCCGTTATCGTCCACCAGCGCCAGTTTGCCCTGGTTTTGCCACAGCGCCACCGGCTCGCGCTCCACAATGCGCACATACACGCTGGACGGCAGCGCCCGCTCAACAGCCGCGAATTTCACACTTTCCACCTTCTCCAGCCGCGCGCGCACCTCTTCCAGCGACACCCGAAGGATAGGGTCGCCAATCTTCACGTCCAGCGCCTTATCAATTTCTTCCATCGAGGTGCGGTTGCGCCCCTCCAGATAGAGCGACTGCAACGAAAACCCAGCTTTTACCGTGATGTTATACGCACCCGCCTGCACCGTCTCCACGGCCTTGACCGCCGCGCCGCTTTTCCAGCACCACACCCCGCCCGCAAGCAGCAGCACCGAAAGCACGCTGCCGCCGATAAGGCTGCATTTGCGCACCAATGCTTTGCGTTTTTTCTTGGCCGACTTGTCGCGCATAATTTGCTGCGACTGCCGCTGCCTTGGTGTTAATCCGTCGCTTTTACGTGCCATAAACTCAACCGTTACTCCCCAAGGCGCGCGTCTTCTACCAGCATTTCTACCAGATTTTTGAATGGAATACCAGCATGCGCTGCAAGTTCCGGCGAAAGCGAAAGCGGCGTCATGCCCGGCTGCGTATTGATCTCCAGGAAGTAAAACACGCCCTTGCCTTTCGTATCGTCAAACCGGAAATCCGAGCGCGAAAGCCCCCGGCAGCCCAGCGCCCGGTGCGCAATCTCCGCCATTTCCATCACCGCCTTGGCCTCTTCGGGTGCTAGCGGTGCGGGGCATAAATGCTCGGTTTTGCCGTCGGTGTATTTATTCTCATAATCATAAAACCCGTCCAGCGGGCGAATTTCGGTAACCCCCAGCGCCTTGCCGTTCAGCACCGCCACGGTAATCTCACGCCCCGGAATATATTCTTCCACCAGCACGCTCTCGCCATGCCCCCAGTTTTCTTCCGTAAAGAAGAAATTATCGCCCTCAAACACCAGCGAAACGCCGACCGAGGAGCCTTCGTTAGCAGGCTTAGCCACATAAGGCCGCGCCATCGGGTCGCCCTTCAGCATATCCGCCTTGGTCACAATCATCCCCTTCGGGCAGCGAAGCCCCGCGGCCTCCACCACGCGCTTAGTCATGGGCTTATCCATGGCCACCGCCGATGCCCGCACGCCCGAATGCGTATACGGAATCTTCAAAATTTCCAGCAAACCCTGCACGCAGCCATCTTCGCCAATGCTACCGTGCAGCGCATTAAACACCACATCCGGTTTCGTTTGCGCCAACTGATTCGCAATATCCGGCGTCATATCAATCTCGGTAACCGTATAGCCCGCCTCGCGCAGCGCTTTCGCGCATGCCGCACCCGACACCAGCGACACTTCGCGCTCCGCCGACCAGCCACCCTTCAATACCGCCACATGCTTCTTCGTCATTGCCTTCTATGCCCTTCTAGTGCCTCTTCGCGGCGCAGTATCTCCTGCGCGCCGTGGCTTGTTTGCGCCGCCGCAAAAACAGCCGCATCATTCTTTTCAACATTATTAATAATCTCAGTCAAGGAGCCAGATACCGCAACCCGAAAAAGCTGCTCGTTCGCCTCCCCGAAATTCTTCGGCGCTTCGAAAAAACATAGGCGTCACTACGAATGTTGCCATCGTCGAAAATCTGCGCGTCAAACAGCTTGGTCACACGCTGGTAGCCCGCCTGCCGCCCCGGTGGCGGGTCAATATAAAGATACATCACCAGCTGCCCGTTATCCTTGTCTTCCACCAAACGGCTGATGCAGCTCTTGCCGAACTCCCCTTGCGCCTTATGCACCATATACAGCTTCAGCTGCTCCAGCTTATTCACCGGCTTGCTGCTCATGCATGGCCCATGCGCCTGATTTCCCACTCCAGCACCTGCCCGGTCTGCTCCCGCACGCGCTTCCTCACCTCTTC
>JANYCJ010000197.1 GCA_025360345.1 Alphaproteobacteria bacterium
CCGGGCTTTGGGATTGGTGTTGGTGCGATTGCTGGCGGTATGGCCGGTGGGTATGGCGGCAACACGGTTGGCAGTTTTATTTTCCCCGAACGCGGCGAAAGCACTGTTTTGCTGGGTTGCGATACTTGCAACAAGCAGGAAACAGGCATGATTACGGGCGAAGATGTGCTGCGCCTGACGGCACGCAAGGCCACGCCCGCGCAACAGCAATATATTGAGCAGCAGGCCGCAAGCGGCAATAAAAACGGCTTTGGGCTGAACCATATTACCGAAGACCATCTGCGCCCGCTTCTGGGGGATGATTATTACGCAAGCCAGAATGAGAGCGCGTGTGAGTATGTGGCGCGCATGTGTAACGAAAAGAGAATTGATGCTGCGCAGCTGATTCGTGACGTGGGTTATATGGAGGCGCTGCCGCCGCGCGATGTGATGGAGCAGCAGCAGGCCCAAGGCCAGATGATGGTGGGGCATGATGCGCAGTATGATGCCGGGCGGGGTTCTGAGCCGCCGACCTTGCCGATGCCGCCGCGTGGCCGGGGCAGGGGCAGCGCCGCTTAAGCGAGAATAATTTTAATTTATACGTAAAACCCTGCCTTTGGCGGGGTTTTTCATTTTGGGGGTGTTATGGCGTTTATTGAAGTGCGCTTTCCGTCGGATATTGCGTATGGCTCGGCGGGTGGGCCGGAATATTCCACGGAAGTGGTGATTACCCATAGCGGGTATGAGCAGCGCAACGCTAACTGGGCGCAGGCGCGGGCACGCTATAATGTGGCGCATGGGGTGAAGACGCAAACGCAGCTGGACACGCTGATTGCATTTTTCCGGGCGCGCAAGGGCAATGCCGACGGGTTTCGGTTCAAGGACTGGACGGATTATAAGGCGAGCGGGCAGCTGGTGGGCACGGGCAACGGCAGCAACAAGGTGTTTCAGCTGGTGAAGGGTTATAGCAGCGGCACATCGGCGGAGGTGCGCACGATCAGCAAGCCGGTGGCGGGTACGTGCAAGATGTATGTGGGCGGGGTGCTGCAGAGCGTGGGGGCGTATGCGCTGGCGTTGGATACGGGCGTGGTAACGTTTGTGGCAGCGCCTGCGAACGGGGCGGCAGTGACGGCGGATTTTGAATTTGATGTGCCGGTGCGGTTTGATACGGATAGGCTGGCGGCCAGCATTGACGCGTATGGCAGCCATAGCTGGAACGATATTCCATTGGTTGAACTCAGGGTGTGAGGGTTGCATGAAAGACGTATCTGGACCATTTGCCGCACATTTGGCGCAAGAGGTGACGACGCTTGCCACGTGCTGGAAACTAACGCGGCGTGACGCAGTGGTGATGGGGTTTACGGACCATGATGTGGCGATTGTATTTGATGGGGTGGCGTATCAGGCGCAGTCAGGGTTTACGCCGAGTGCCATTCAAAATAGCGGTGATTTGCGGGTGGATAACCTTGATATGGAAGGGATGCTGAGCGCGGGAAGCCTTAGTGAGGTGGATATTCACGCGGGGCTGTATGATTTTGCGGCTATTGATGTGTTCATGGTGAATTATGCGGATGTGAGCCAGGGGGCTTTGCGCTTGCGGCGCGGGTGGCTGGGGGAAGTGGCCATGGGGCAGAATGCCTTTGTGGCTGAGGTGAGGGGGCTTACGCAAAAACTTTCGCAGTCTATGGGTGAGTTATACTCGGCTTCGTGCAGGGCGGCGTTGGGCGATGGCCGCTGCAAGGTGGATCTGGCGGCGCATACAGTGAGCGGGGCGGTGAGCGCGTTGACGCTGCAGGGGTTTAGCGATACTACGCGGGCGGAGGCTTCGGGGCTGTTTAGCTTTGGGAAGGTGACCATGATATCGGGTGCGAATGCGGGATTGAGCATGGAGGTGAAGGAATATGTGTTCCAGACTGGCACTGGGGGGATTTTCTCGCTGGTGCTGCCTTTGCCTTATGCGTTGCAGCCGGGTGACAGTTACTAGGTTTCCAAGGGCTGCGACAAGACACTGGGGACTTGTTCCGGGCGGTTTGCCAATGTGGTGAATTTCCGCGGTGAGCCTTTGGTTCCGGGGCTGGACCGCATGCTGGAAACGGCAGGTACGCGCAGCGAGTGGTAAAAGATTTTGTATTGATTTATCAGTGGGAATCGTTAGTCTTTAGGAAGCTACTAAATAGCTTTGCCATAAAGGGTTTTGGGCTTGAACGTTATCGGTGATTTTGTTTTTGGGTTATTGCATGTGATTAAGGTCACGGGCGGCCCACTTCTGTACCGTTATCCTTACCGGACTTCGGCGGAAGCACTGCGTACTGACTGGCTCAATATAGGCAAAGATATTGATAGTGTAATCGGAAGATTGGAAGATAGCCCCGACGATGGACAACGAAGAAACAAAAGACACAAACGATACTAGCGATTTCGAAAAGAAGCCCATTAAGACGGGCGGGTATCGCCAGAGTGGTGGGCGTGACCGCGTGCAGAACCGCACAGTAGAAATTTTGCCGCATCCAGAAGTGCTGGAAAGCTACAACTACGTGGTGGAAGGCTCTGCCAAAATGATTTTGAACATGTTTGAAATCGAGCAGAAGCACCGCCATGAGTGGGAAGCGCAGGCGTTGCGCATTCATAGCTATTCGAGCATCCTGGGGCAGATCCTTGGGTTTTTGATTGCTGTTTCGGTGTTTGTTTCGGCTAGCCTTATCGGGATTTACGGCAATACGACCGTTGCTGCGTTTATCTGGATTTTTGGTCTTTCCATCGTGGTGATGGCGGGGTTGGTGTGGTCTTATGCGAAGAGCATGGGGCAACGGCCGATTTTTGCACGGCCCACGATGCGTACGCATTTCCGCCCGCAGAAAGAGCGCGTGGCTGAACAAGCGGCCAGCGAAGAGTAATTCCTCTTATTAGTTTTTGGTTTTTATGCCTGTTGCCAGTGCAAGCATTGTCGCGTGTGCGCGGGGCTGGATTGGCACGAGGTTTTTGCATCAGGGGCGGCTGAAAAAGACGTCCGCGCATAAGGGCGGGGTGGATTGCCTTGGGCTGCTGGTGGGAGTGGCGAAGGAATTGGAGCTGCCTGACAAAGAGGGGCGGTCTTTTGTGAATGCGAATACCCT
>JANYCJ010000210.1 GCA_025360345.1 Alphaproteobacteria bacterium
CTTCGCTTTCCTGCTTCACGGCCTCTACGCCGGGGATTTTCTCAAGGGTTTCGATGACCTTCATGGCGCGGGTGGGGAGGTCGTCCATGGTGGAGGGGATGTTTACGGTGAAGTTATTGGCGTAAGAGCCGCCGCGGTCGGTGATCCAGCCACCGACGGAGATACCGAAGCACAACATCAGCGTGGCGAGCCAGGCCATGATGCCGACCACCCAAGGGAGGAAGGCGTGGGCATCGTCGCCGGAGAAGTGGATGTCGGTGCGGGAAAATTTCATGGCATCAGTCATAGATTATCGCTTGTAAAAAACAAGCAACAGTTGATTACTATGGCTGGCTAATTTCAATTGGCATAATGTATGAAAATGTCATTTTCAATCCAGCATTCATCGCCATATCATGCGCCTCATAATCGCTAAAGGTTAGCTCAGGTGGCCATGTTATAGATTCTGAAATTGGTGGCCAAATTTGCTTCAGCAAGGATGAGTCAAAATTTGGTATACAGCTCTTATTACTAGAGCTGAAGACATAAAAAAATACTTTTCCTATGCCCCATGCAGTGACTTGGGTATTTGGTATAAGACATATTTTGCCAAAATCACTGTTTAAAGTGTATAGGGCATACCCGTGGTGCATAAAACGCTTATTCCAATCAAGTCCCTCGTAACTACCAATCCAGATTTTCCAGCTTGCGGGAGGTACCATATGATCTTTAAGAAATTTTTTATCTTGTTCAGAAATGGTTTTGGTTGAAAGGTCGGTATATTCGGAAACTGCCGTTTTTACGGCAATCCAAGTTGCCAGTACTTTTTGAATATTGGGTGTTAACGTGATGTGATTGACTTTTATTAAATCCGTAAGTGCTCCCCTTACCTCGGTTTCCAGTCTGCTCATCCATCCATTATTACAATTTTTGCAAACAATTTTGAGTTTTCGGCTTAATTCATCACCGTTATGAGGAATAAAATTTGAAATAACATCAAAAGCTTGATCGTTTTGATGATTGATTTTGGTTATTGCCTGAGTATGGCTGGTATGGGTTTTTGGCAAGATATCTGCCAGCCAATCGGAAAAAATATGTTCTCTAGTGCCAGAAGATAGTCCGCCAGTAAAGAATGCGCCGCAAAATACGCATTGGCCGCGTTTTTGAGAAATTTTTGCCATTAGGCGAGGGTGTCTACTTTTTCCGGCGCTTCGGGCGGGGCTTTGGAGACGGCCACCATGGCGGGGCGCAGGAGGCGGTCGTGGATGGTGTAGCCGGCCTGAACGACCTGCACGATCTGGCCGGGGGGGAGGTCGGCGCGCTCCACCTGCACGACGGCCTGGTGGAAGTTGTGGTCGAACTTGGCCCCTTGGGGGTCGAGGCGGGTGATGCCGTAGCGGGTGAAGATGTTGAGGAGTTCCTGAAGCGTGAGGTCCACGCCTTCGCCGAGGGTTTTCAGGAGGTCGTTGCCTTCGCGCTTTTCCTTGGGGATGGAGGCGGAGGCGCGGCTCAGGTTTTCCAAGACTTCCACCATGTCACGGGCAAAGCCGGTGACGGCGTAGCGGGAGCTTTCCTCGATTTCGCGCTGGCTGCGCTTGCGGACATTGTCTACCTCGGCGGCGGCGCGGACCCACTGGTCTTTGTATTTCGCCACTTCGGCGGTGAGGCGGGCGATTTCATCATCCTTGGGGTCGTGGCCGCCATCTTCGGAGAGTTCGTGCACGACGGCGTCGGGGGAGGTGGCGCCGCGTGGCTCTTCTTCCTGGGGATTGAAGGGATTTTGCGCGGTGGTCATGGGCGGTTCCTTATGGTTCATTTTCTACTATCCCCTTTATGTGGGCATTAAAGGATAATTTTCAATAGGCTTTTTTCAGAATTCGCTTGCAAAAAAGCGGCCGCCTCTCTAATAGCTCGTTTTCATTATTGACATGACAAAAAAATCAGGCAATGCACATAAGCACGGCCTTACGCTAACACAGGGAGATCCACGCCAGTGACAATTGACCGCGGTACGAAACGAGCCTGCCCGAAATGCGGCACACGCTTTTATGACCTTGGGAAAAACCCCGCTAAATGCCCGAAATGCAGCCATAGTTTCGACACGACCCTGCCTGTGAAGGCGCGCCGGACCCGCAAAACCGCAACCGACAAGGCCGCGGAAGCCAAGGATAAGGCCGCGGCGAAAAAGAAAATCGCCAAGCCGGTGAAGGAGATCGAAGACATCAACCTTGATGAATTCGAGGATATCGAAGCGATAGACACCGATGAGGAGATCGAGGAAATCGAAGAAATCGATGATATCGACAACCTCGAAGAGCTGGAAGATGTTTCCGACGGCAAGGAAGGGGAAAGCCTCGACGACGAAAGCACCCTGGACGAGGAGCTGGTGGAAGACGAAGGGTTGATCGACGCGCTGGAAGAGGACGAAGAGTCCGACGGTGGCGACGAGGAAGAGGACGACACCGATTCCAAGCCTAAGCGGAAACGTAAGAAATAGCTGAATTATAAAGATTTATTTCTTTCTGATTTCTATTTCGGGACTGTCATAATCCCTTCATCCAATGTTCACACCACTCTTTAAGGGGTTGCGCTAGGATGGGTATGCGTTGATTATTATGCTTAGAAGGATGTGTCATGGGCGAACCTAAGGAAACTATTGATACCGCAGCGGAAGAAGCCAAAAAAGCGATGGTGCCCACGCCTGAAGGCCTGCGCACGGCTTTTGACCTGAAGGCCGAGGAAACAGCCGCAGAATATGAGCGGAAGGTGACCAAGTCGCAGGAGAGGCTGCTGCTGGATGTGCCTGATTTTAAAGAACGCACGGAAGATTACGCGGTGATCTACCGCAAGGCGCTGGAGCGCTCGACCACGGAAAAAAACGAGGGCGAAGTGGCAGAGGCCAAAGCCCAGCTGGAGGCAAAGCTTACGGAAGCCCTGGTGGCGGCGCAGAAGAACGAGGAACTGCAAAAGGCGCTTTCCGATGACGAGAGGTTCCGTGACCTTAAGTTTAACGAGGTGAAGGCGGATCGGCTGATTGCACTGGTTGAACAGGGCATGGAAGAGCTGGCTAACGATATGAACGCACGCAAGATCAAGGAAGCACGCCAGAAGCAGGAGACGGACGCGAAGGCCGAAGAAGTGCCGCCCGGGGCAGAGCCGGATGGCCACAAGGATTTGCCGCCGCCACCCAAAAGCGCGGCTGCGAAGAAAAAAGCGCGGTAACGCACCGCCCAACCCCCAAAAAAAGCTCCGCCGTGGCGGGGCTTTTTTTATCCGGTTTTTTTATCCGGCGGATGCAAAAAACCCCGCCGGGTTTGAAACCGGCGGGGTTGTTTTGCGTGGTGCGAGCTTCGCAGCTTAGACCGAGAGGGCCTTGCTGATCTGTTCGGAAGCCTGGGCTACGCGGTCATTGATCGGTTCCAGGGCTTCGGTGGTGTATTCGAATACCAGGCCGGAGAGTTTTACTGACTGGTTGAAGAACGTGTCCAGCGAGTTCTTCACGATGCGGTTTTGCAGTTCAAACATGTCGTTGAAGGTGCGGCAGGTGAAGAATTCCTTGGACAGTTCCAGGTTGTCGGAGAAGGCGCGGTTGCCGGCTTCGAAGATTTCGGTGCTTACGTCTTTGGCGAGGGCGGCGGTGAGGTTGCCGCATTCGATGGCGGTTTCCACGTTGTCGCGGCCCATGGCGATGGTTTCATAGAGCACCTTGGTTACGGCGTCTGCGCCTTTTACGAGGTGCTGGGAGCCTTCACGGGTCATGGCGAAAACTTTTTCCTGTGCGGCTTTCGCGTCCGTTGCGCTGGAGGACATGAAGTCCTTCACGGCCTTGCCGCCGATTTTCACAACGTTTTCCGCAGAAGCGCGGCCGCTTTCAACAGCGGAAAGGGTGGATTTGGTGGCTTTGTTCGCCACGTCTGATGCGAGTTTCGCGGTGGGGTTGCCAGAGGCTTTTTTGGTGGGCTGGGTCATAAAAGAATCTCCTTGTTGGGCGTATGCCGCGTTTGCGCATATGCTTTGTGTTTTTGGCCTTTTTGTGCGGCTGCGTGCAACACATTCGGGAAGA
>JANYCJ010000211.1 GCA_025360345.1 Alphaproteobacteria bacterium
TGTATACCTGGACGGCATGTGGGGTCGCTTTGAACTCGGCTCCAACGTAGGCGCTGACGGCACCATGAAAGTTGACGCTGCTTCGATCGCTCGCGCGACCGGTGGTATCAACGGTGACTGGAACTACTTCGCTAACGTAGGCGACCAGTACCTCGCTCAGGCTGCTCTCCCGCTGGCTTACGGCCGTCTGGACGGTGCTAACACCAACTTCACCGGCAACCACACCGAAGAAAACCTGAACAAGGTTACCTACTACACCCCGCGCTTCTCCGGCTTCCAGCTGGGCGTAAGCTACCTCCCCGACCAGATCAACCGCGGTCAGGGTTTCGTAGGCACCAACTTCGGTGGCAACACCAATGGCCCGAACACTTTCAGCAACACCCTCGGTCAGTCTGAGAACATCTTCACCGGTGGTCTGAGCTATGACAACAAGTTCGGTGACATCGGCTTCGCAGCCGCTGCAACCGGCGAATGGGGTCGTGCACAGCAGGACGCTTATCATGACCTCGCTGCCTGGAACGGTGGCGCAAAGCTGTCCTTCATGGGCTTCAGCCTTGCTGGTTCTTATGGCGATTGGGGTTCTTCCAACACCCTCAAAGCTGACCACTCCGACGGCACCAAGTACTGGACCGCTGGTGGCGCTTACGAATACGGCCCCTTCGGCGCGAGCGTAACCTACCTGTCTTCCAAGTTTGATTGCGGGAACTCCACTGCAGCTAACGGTAACACCGCAAACTGCGTTGGCACTGGCAAGAACAAGTTCCAGAACGTTTCTGGCGGCTTGGATTACAAGCTGGCTCCCGGCCTGACCCCCTACGCCGAACTGTCCTACTTCAACCAGGATGACCGCAGCTCTTCTGCTCTGGACAACCGTGGCTACGTAGGTATCGTAGGCACCCAGTTGAACTTCTAATCTGGAAGTCAATCTAGAAAATACATCTAAACTTAGGGGCGATGCTTGCATCGCCCCTTTTTATTGTCTAAATATACCGCCTGTTCCACTTATTGAATTGGTGCTGTATGCGTAAATTGCTTCTTGCTTTGATGATCGTACCTCTCCTGTCAGCCTGCTCCGGCAAACTCGAAGATCCCGGCACACCCGAATCCGAAAAGCAAAAGCGCCGCGAGCGCAACGGCGCCCTCACCGGCGATGAGGGCGGCTTCGTCCTCGCTGGTGGCGCAGCCAAATCAGCCACCGAAGGCGGCGCGCTTGGCGTGAACTCCTACCTGTGGCGCGCCACGCTCGACACGCTGGCCTTCATGCCGCTGGCCTCCGCGGACCCCTTTGGCGGCGTTATCATCACCGACTGGTATGAAGACCCCAAAACCCCCGGCGAACGCTTCAAGGTAAACGCCCTAATTCTCGATAAGTCCCTGCGCACCGACGGCGTCAAGGTCACCGTCTTCAAGCAGAAACTCACCGGCGGCGTATGGCGCGACAAGCCCGTGGATGCCGCCCTCCAGAATTCGCTGGAAGATACCATCCTCACCCGCGCCCGCCAGCTGCGCGTGACCCAGATAAAATAACGGCCGCATATGAGTGAGCCCGCCCATTCGCGGTATAATGTCCGCGAATCCGAAATCAAATGGCAAAAACGCTGGGAAGAACAACACGCCTTCACCGCCCGCGACGGTGACACAAGGCCCAAATACTACGTGCTGGAAATGTTCCCCTACCCCAGCGGCAACATCCATATGGGCCATGTCCGCAATTACTCACTCGGGGATGTCATCGCCCGCGCCCGTAGAATGCAGGGTTATAACGTCCTGCACCCCATGGGCTGGGACGCCTTCGGCCTCCCGGCAGAAAATGCCGCCATCCAGAATAACTCCCACCCCGAAACCTGGACGCTCGCCAATATCCAGACCATGCGCGACCAGTTGAAAATGATCGGCCTGTCTTATGATTGGCCCCGCGAATTCGCCACCTGCCTGCCCGATTATTACAAGCACGAACAATTATTCTTCTTAAAATTTCTCGAAAAAGGCATCGCCTACCGCAAGGAAGCCGAAGTCAACTGGGACCCCGTAGACAACACCGTTCTCGCCAACGAGCAGGTCATCGAAGGCCGCGGCTGGCGCTCTGGCGCGCTGGTGGAGCGCAAGAAACTCTCTCAGTGGTTTTTGCGCATTTCCGATTATGCCGAAGATCTGTTACAAGGCCTAGCATCGCTGGATGCTTGGCCCGACAAAGTCCGCCTCATGCAGGAAAAATGGATCGGCAAATCCTACGGCGCGACCCTGAAACTCGATATCAAAGACCGCGCTGAAAAACTGGTGATCTACACCACCCGCCCCGACACCATCTTCGGCATGTCCTTCTGCGCCATCTCCCCCGGCCACCCCATCGCCGCCGAGCTCGCCGCGCAATATTCCTCCGCCGCAGACTTCATCGCCGAATGCGGCCGCACCGGCACATCCGAAGAAGCCATCGAAAAAGCCGAGAAAAAAGGCTACGACACCGGCCTCAAAATCATCCACCCCTTCGACGGCCACGAAGTCCCCCTCTACATCGCCAATTTCGTGCTCATGGATTACGGCACCGGCGCCATCTTCGGCTGCCCCGCCCACGACCAGCGCGATCTGGATTTCGCCCGCAAATATAATCTCCCCGTCCTGCCCGTCGTCGCCCCCAAAGAAGGCGAAACACCCGACATTACCACCGAAGCTTTCACCGACGACGGCGTGATCGTGAATTCGCCCATTTCTTCCATAGGCCTGATAGATACCCCAGCAGCAAGCAAACCTCCCTTTATTGGTTTGAATGGACTCTCTGTTGAAGAAGCAAAAAAAGCCGCCATCGCCGAACTCGAACGTATTGGCCACGGCACTGCCAAGGTCAACTACCGCCTGCGCGACTGGGGTGTCTCCCGCCAGCGCTACTGGGGCTGCCCCATCCCGATTATCTATTGCGACGCCTGCGGCGCCGTCCCCGTCCCCGAAAAAGGCCTCCCCGTCGCATTACCGAAGGACATCAGCTTCGATAAGCCCGGAAACCCCCTCAGCCACCACCCGACGTGGAAACACGTCTCCTGCCCCTCCTGTGGGGCAAAGGCCACCCGCGAAACCGATACCTTCGACACCTTCTTCGAATCCAGCTGGTATTTTGCGCGTTTCTGCTCTCCCCATGCAGCGCAGCCCTTCGACAAAGCCGCCGTGGATTACTGGATGCCCGTGGACTGCTATATCGGCGGCATCGAACACGCCGTGCTCCACCTGCTCTACTCCCGCTTCTTCTCCCGCGCCTTGAACACCTGTGGCATGGTGAATTACAAGGAACCCTTCAAACGCTTAGAAACGCAGGGAATGATCTGCCACGAGACCTACAAGGGCGAAGACGGCAAATGGCTCTCCCCTGATGAAGTCACCCGCACCACCACCGGTGCCACCACCCTCGACGGCAAGCCCGTGCAGCTTGGCCGCATTGAAAAAATGAGTAAATCCAAGAAAAACACCGTCGACCCGCGCCACATCATCACCTCCTACGGCGCAGACGCCGCCCGCCTCTTCATGCTCTCCGACTCTCCTCCTGAGCGCGACCTCGAATGGACCGACGCCGGCATCGACGGGGCGTGGCGCTATATCAACCGCCTCTGGAAACTGGTGCAGGACAACCAGCTGGCCTTAAGCGAATACCCCAATGAATCGTTGGATTTCGAAGACCAGCTCCTTCACCCCTTCCGGCAGGCCACCCATAAAACCATCGCCGCCGTCACCGACGACATCGAACGTTTCCATTTCAACAAGGCCATCGCCCGCATCCGCGAACTCACTAACGGCCTCGCCCAGCTCCCCATCGTCAACGGCAAATCCGCCGCCGTGTTCCGCGAGTGCATCGAGGTAGTCACCCATCTCATCGCCCCGTTCCTGCCCCATATCGCCGAAGAACTCTGGCACCAGCTCGGCCACCACGACCTCGTGGCCCTGCGCCCATGGCCCAAGGCCGATGCCGCCCTTATCATCGACAGCACCGTCACCATCGTCATTCAGGTCAACGGCAAAAAACGCGATGAAATGCAATGCCCCAAGGACGCAGACGCCAAACAGGTCGAAGCAGCAGCACTTTCCTTGCCTTCCGTTGCCGATGCGCTTAAAGGTAAAGAGGTCAAAAAAATCGTCGTCGTGCCCAACAGGATCGTCAATGTCGTGGCTCAATAAGCGCAACCTCCCCCTGCTTTTCGCCCTCTTGCTGCCCGTGGCGCTGTCTGCCTGCGGTTTCCAGCCCGTATACGGCACCCCCAAAGGCACCACGCCAGACTCCAGGCTGAACGCCGGCGTCAAGATCGAGCCCATTCCCGGCAAGCTCGGCCAGATTTTCAAAAACCACCTCGAAGACCAGCTCTCCCCCGCGGGCGGCATCCCCGCCAGCCCCGCTTACCGCCTCGTCGTGAAAATGGATTACGTCACCGTCCCCATCAGCGTCGCGCGCGACGGCACGGTCTCGCGCTATAATATCAATTTCAATTCCGACTACGTGCTCTACCGCAATGCCGACGATAAGCCCATCACCTCCGGCAGCATCGGCTACCTCACCAGCTACAACAACCTGACCAACATCTATTTCTCCACCTACCAGTCGCAGGACGACGCCCTGAAGCGCGGCACGCTCTCCTTAGCTGAACTATACCGCCAGCGCATCATCTCTTATCTCGATGAAGGCGCGCCCGTAGCCCCCGTCATCCACCTCCCCGGCAAAAAAGACCCCATCCCCGCAGACAGCCTCCTGCGCCAGCAACAAGGTACCAGCATCAACTTACCCCAGAATTGACCGCCCGTGAAAATAGCGCCCAAATCGGTGGAATCATTCCTACAGTCGCCCGCCCCCTCATGCCGGGCTATCCTTCTTTACGGCCCCGACGCTGGCCTCATCCGCGAGCGCGCACGCGCCCTCATTACCCGCTTCCTCGGGGCAAGTTACGACCCCTTCGCGCTGGTGGAGCTGATGGAAGCAAAAATCACCGCCGACCCTGCCCTGCTCTCCGATGAAATATCCGCCATCAACATGATGGCCCCCAAGCGCGTCATCTGGCTGCGCGACGCGGGCGACAAGCTCACCCGCATCCTCACCGACGCCGCCGGGCAGTTCAATAGCAGTGTCCTCATCATCGCCAGCGGCGACGAACTTTCCTCCCGCTCCTCCCTTCGCGCATGGTTCGAAAAAACCGACTCCGCCGCCGCCATCGCCTGCTACCATGATGAGGTGCGCGACGTGGCGGGCGTCATCCGCAAAGCCTTCGAATCCGCAGGCGTGAACGCAGACCGCGACGCCGTGGAATACCTCTCCCAGCAACTCGGGAACGACCGCTATGTCACCAATCAGGAACTGGACAAATGCATCACCTTCGCCGGGGAAAGCAAAAAACTAAGCCTGTCCGATGTACAGGCGCTGGTGGATTATAACCGCGAAACCAATTTCGACGACCTCGTCAACGCCGTGGCCGACCGCAACCTCGCCGCCCTCGAAAAACACCTCCCCATGCTATTGCGCGAGGGCAACCAGCCCGTCACCTATCTACGCGCCCTGCAGCGGTATTTTAACCGCCTCTATGCCATCCGCGCCCGCATCAACGAAGGCGTGCCCGCCGAAGCCGTGGTGCAGGGCCTGCGCCCGCCCGTATTTTTCCGGCAAATCCCCACCCTTACCCGCCACGCCCAGAACTGGAACACCGAATCCATCGTCAAGGCGCTTCGCGCACTCATAAACGCCGAGCTGGCCTGCAAAACCACGGATTTACCCATGGTGCCCGCCAGCGCCCGCCGCCTCCTGCAAATCACCCAGATCCGTTAGCGCCCCGGCGGTGGCGGCGGCGGCATATGCGGCGGCATCCGCGGCGGCGGCGGCCTTTGCCCCTGCGCCCCTTCCCCCATATGCGGCACCGCCACCGGCTTACCCTTGAAACAACCGATGGAATACGGGTATTCATCTGTGAAATGATAATGGTACATCACCACCTCCTGCCCGTCCCAGTTGATGCTGTGGGTGTGCCCGTGGCAGGCGTCGAGGTCGCTGTTTTCCAGCCGTTTGCCCCCTTCCCCCATCGGCCCGTAAATGCCGAACCCGTCCAGCATGTAGCCCGCTAAATCGCTATGCTGTCCCGCCGCGCCGCTCTCGTCCGGAATGCACGGGCTCCAGCTGTGGTAATGATATTGCCCGCGCCGCTCCGGGTGGCCGTTGCAATGGTCCTGTATCTCATGCGCCGCAGCATCCCGCCCGCCCGCATCCAGCCCGTTGAAAATCCCCACGCCTGTAAGCGTCACCCCGATCATGCCCATGCCCACGCAGGAAGGCTGCGCTGCCTCCACCGGCCTCGCGGGCAGTTGCAGCCGTATCACCTGCGGCGCAATGGCGTTCGGGTTGCGGTCATACGCATAGGCCGCGCTGCCCTGTGCCACGGGATACGCCCCGGTTTTCTGGTTCACCGGCAGCCCGTTGGCAATAATCATCCGGAAATCACCTTCGCGCGCGATCCGTATCTGCGCGCCCGGCCAGCCCACATCGCCCTCCACCTGCACCTTCCCGTCGGGAAACCATTGCCCGCCGGAAATCCACGGCCCGTCGCGGAAGGCGCCCCCCGGCGCAAATTGCGCATCGCAGGCAAAAATACTCCCTGCCACCGGCCTGAACGCGATATGCCCATCGCCCAGCGGCAGCACTGCTTTGCGCACCTCATGCGCAACCGCTGGCCCAGCGGAATGAATCACCCCCCCGGCCAGCGCCACTGCGGTAAGTAGAATGGAACCCGGCCGCAAGAAAGACCGGAATGAATTCGCCATGGTTACCGTTAAAGCCCTTCGCCCAATCGGCGCAGGATGCTGTCCAGCTGCGACAGCGATTCATACGAAAGAGTGATCTCTCCGCTCTGCCCCCGGTCGGTGATATTCACCCGCAAGCCAAGGCTTTCCGAAAGCGTTTCTTCCAGCGCCACGATATCCGGGTCTTTATTGCCCTGCTGTGGCCGCGGCGCCTGCTGCCCCGGTGCGCGTGCTCCACGTGTAACAACGCGCTTCTCCACCCCCTGCAGATCGCGGCTCATCTGCTCTGCCTGCCGCACGTTCAAACCCTTTTTCACGATATCGCGCGCAATATCAATCGCGCCCGGCACGCCGATCAGCGTACGTGCATGGCCCATGGTCAGCTCCTCGCGGTCCATCATGTCGCGGATTTCTTCCGGCAAGGAAAGCAGCCGCAACAGGTTCGCCACATGGCTGCGGCTCTTGCCGATCACCGAGGAAAGCTCCTCCTGCGTGTAGTCGAATTCCTCGATCAGCCGCTGGTAGCCATTCGCCTCTTCGATGGGCGAAAGGTCCTGCCGCTGGATATTTTCCACCAGCGCCAGCTCCAGCGCCTGCTTGTCGGGAATATCGCGGATGATGACCGGAACCTGGTCCAGCCCCGCCATCTGCGAAGCGCGCCAGCGCCGTTCCCCGGCCACGATTTCATACTTGCCTTCATGCTTGCCCGAAACCCGCACGATGATCGGCTGCATAATCCCGTTCTTTTTGATCGAGTCCGATAGCTCGGAAATCGCCTGGTCGGAAAACTGCGTGCGCGGCTGGTATTTGCCCGGGTGCAGCGCCTTCACCGAAAGCGTGTACACGCCACTGGCCACCTCCGCCGACTTCTTCGGCGCTTTGTCCGGCGCTGTGGCCGCAGTTGCCGGTGCTGCCACCGTCTGGCTGTAATTTTCCGAAATCAGGGCAGAAAGCCCCTTCCCTAATCCACGTTGCGTAATCGTCGCCATGCGTATCTCCTATGATTTTTTTAAGCAGCAGTGGTGGTGAGTTCTTTAAGCCGCGTCCGCTCGCGTTTCAGCAGTTCGCTGGCCAGCGAAATATACGCCTTTGAGCCAGAGCAATGCATATCGTAAATCAGCGCGGGCTTGCCGTGGCTGGGCGCTTCCGACATCCGCACATTGCGCGGAATGACCGAGCTGTAAACGAGGTCCTGGAAATACCCCCGCACTTCGCTTTCAATTTGTTCGGTCAGCTTATTGCGGCGGTCATACATGGTAAGCACCACACCCTGAATGGAAAGCTCCGGGTTCAGGTTCGCCCGTACCAGCTCCACCGTCTTAATCAGGTGGCTCAACCCTTCCAGCGCATAGAATTCACATTGCAGCGGAATCAGCACCGCGTTGGAAGCCACCAGCGCGTTCAGGGTAAGCAACCCAAGGGAGGGTGGGCAGTCGATTAAGATATAGTCGTAATGCGTCACCGCCTTCTCTAATGCGTTTTTAAGACGGTATTCCCGCTTCATCAGGCTCACCATTTCTATTTCGGCTCCGGATAGATCAATGGTGGCTGGGACGATATGCAGGTTCGGCACCTCAGATTTCTGGATCACCTCTTCCAGTGTCACATCACTCAGCACAAGGTCATAAGAAGTCAGTTCGCGCTTCTCAATCCCAAGCCCGGTGCTGGCATTGCCCTGCGGGTCGAAGTCAATCACTAGGACTTTCTTATTTACAGCTGCCAAAGCCGTGGCAAGGTTCACGGCCGTCGTGGTCTTGCCCACGCCGCCCTTCTGGTTCACAACCGCGAAAACCCTAGTTTCTTTTGCTTTCGTTTGATTCATATCCCCTCCGAAGGTCTTTGATTTTGAGGACTACACCCTGTGTATCAGTCACGCTTGGAACCACTATATGTTCGAATTGCCAGTGTTTCAATGCGTCATTTACTTCAGTAGTGTAATTCCTCCCCTTAGGGAAGAGGCAAATTGTTTCATGTGAAACATTCGGTGACGAATAGGTAAGCAGTGTGTCCAAATCACTACAAGCCCGTGACGTAATCACATCCACTTTCTCATGTTTCACATGTTCCACGCGTTTTGCGTGTAGCGTCACCTTCGTATCGGTGACACGTGAAACTTCTCGCAAAAAAATAATTTTTTTCTGGTCGCTTTCCACCAAATGCACATCCCGCACCCCGCACACCGCGAGCACCATACCCGGAAACCCAGCCCCAGAGCCAATATCCATCAGGGTGA
This sequence comes from Alphaproteobacteria bacterium, assembly GCA_025360345.1. Taxonomy (GTDB): domain Bacteria; phylum Pseudomonadota; class Alphaproteobacteria; order Rickettsiales; family SXRF01; genus JANYBV01. The sequence goes on from JANYCJ010000211.1 coordinate 8,987, forward strand.
TATCCAGCGAAGGCAATAAAGGCAATAGCTGTAGCGAGTCTAAAAAATGCCGCGACCACGCATCCCCAATCGTGTCCGGCCCCACTAAATTGACCTTAGCCTGCCATTTCACCAGCAGGTCATAATACGCAATAAGCCGGTCAAAGGTTCCACGTGAAACATTCACATGCCGGTTCAGGAGTTGAAAAGCATCCTCATGCACATGCTTTATCCAAAATAGAATGGCCACCTTTTTTTATATACGCGATCAGGGCGATAATTGCGGCTGGCGTCACCCCAGGTATTCGGCTCGCCTGCCCAATGGTCAAGGGTAATACCCGTTTCAGCTTTGCTTTCACCTCCGTGGAAAGTGAGGGCAACCCGTCATAATCCAGCCCTTCCGGAATAGTCATTTTTTCTTCTTTTTTAAAGGCTTGTATGTCTAAATCTTGCTGCTCAAGATAGCTTGAATACAGTGACTCAATCTGTAGTTGTTCTAAAATATCATCACCCATCCCCCCCATCTCAGGCCAGATTTTCCGGAGCAAATCCCCGTCCAGCTGATAGGTCAGAAGCTCATAGGCGGTACGCCGTATCCCATCCTGATTGAGGGCAATGCCATGCAGCTTGGCTTCATTAGGGGTAAGGTTTTTGGACTTGAGCGTTTCACGTGAAACAGAAATAGCATCTGCTTTCAACATAAATG
>JANYCJ010000098.1 GCA_025360345.1 Alphaproteobacteria bacterium
GCTTGTCCATCATCTCAAGCCCGCTGGGTGCAAGCGACCCGCATAGCGTGCGCGCTTTTTCCACCCGCGCCGCCAGCATCTCCGCCCGCGGCTCCCGCGCCGTGATATGCGGGTGCGTGTAGCCGATACTGCCCGACATGAGGTTGTTCAGCATCGCCGCATTCGCCCGTGGGTTTTTCGCAAGCATGGTGCTGAAATCGTCGCACAGCAATTCCTCCGCCCGCAGTGGCTTCCCAAACATCCACAGCAATTCACGCACCTGCGGCATGTGCTTTTCTACTCTGTCCCCGCACTGCGCCGCCGCCTGCGCCGTACCGGGCTTCGCATCCCGCGCCCCGCACCGTTTCATGCGCTCCAGCGCATAGTCGGACCGCGCATCCAGCCCCGGCAGCTGCGTATATATCGCCAGCGGGCTCTCATGCCCCCGCCCCGCCTTCAGGCTTTGGTGCAGCCCATGCAGCCATTGCGCGGCCTGCGAATTTGTAGCTTGGCACACCGCCTCAGACGCGTACAAACTCCCCGAATTGCGCGTGGCATTCTCCATCACATGCGCCAGCTCCTGCGCGAACGCATCCACGCTGCCAAATTCCGCGATAATCCCCGTCGCCATCCGCTCCGGCCATTTTTTTAACTGCCCCTGCAGCCGCCGCACGCTCTCCATCGCGTCGAACGCCGCCCGCCCGGGCCCATCCAGCACCTCATGCGCCTTGCGGTAATACGCATGTCCCAGCTCATGCAACACCAGGCACTCCATCTGCTCCGCATTTACCTTTTTGAAAATATCTTCGCTGGCAAAGCTCAGCTCCGGCGGCGCGCGGTTCGTCGCAATACTCGCCCTCCCGGATTGCTTATGCCCCGTCATCGAAGCGGTGTCACTCACCCGTATGCCGGTCTTTTGCTCCGCCTGCAAAATCGCTTTGGCAATCACCGCCGCATTGCCCTGTATGGAATCCGGAAAAGCCTCGCTATTCGGCGGCCAAACCTCAAACCGCCCCGTGCCCCCTGCGCGGTCCAGCTTCAGCTCCACCATGTGATTTTTAATATCCACCAAGGCCCGCACCTATCCGTAAATAACTAAATTTTATCACTATTCATTAAAAAGAATGTGAAGATTCATGGAAAACTGCCCAAAACCCTCGCGGGTGCGCACCGCCCCCAATGCAGGTAACCACCGGAAAGCCGCAAGTTTTTCCCTTGACCTCCCACGCCTGCGCCCACTATAACCTCCCCCGTGGGGCTAGGTAGCAAAGTGGTAATGCACGGGACTGCAAATCCTGTATTCGGGAGTTCGATTCTCCCCCTGGCCTCCATTCCTCGGTTCAGCCCCCCACCGTCCCGAATGCCGCGGCCAGCGGCGGCGTAATATCCGTCCGCTTCAGCTTTCCCTTTTCCGCCGAAAGCTCGAAAATTTTCCATCTCCCGTTCACCGGCACCATCTGGCAGATCTGCGCGTTGTCCACTTCCACGCGCTTGTCCATGCCCATGGCCTCCAGCACCCGCCGCATCGTGCCGCCATGGCCCACGAACAGCGGCGGCGCATCCTCCTCGGCCAGCCTGCGGTTCAGCGCCCCCACCACCCGTTGCCCGTGGGCGTCGGGGTGTTCCGTTCCCTCCGGCAGCACCTTCAGCTTGCGGTATTCGTCATCTGGCATCTTTCCGTCAATCGCGCCGAAATCCCGCTCGCGTATGCCGTGTTCCACCACAAAATCCGTGTGCCCGGTTAAAATCTCCGCCGTATCCTTCGTGCGCTTATACGTTGTTCCGTCTTCATAGCCGCTCACAAAAATCTTGCCCGGCTTGGGGTCAAGCAGCCGGAACACTTCCCGCGCCGCCATCGCCTGCTGCCTTCCCTTGGCCGTAAGCTCCGGGTCGCTGCTCGCGCCGGAAACCACCCCGCGCTCATTGTCCACGCTTTCGCCGTGGCGGATCATGTAAAAACTTTTCGGGGTAATGGTAAGCGGCATAAGGGGCAGATTCTCCGTGGCATGAATAAAACACCATAACAGCTTACCTAAAAACTGTTAACAATTATTCGCTTCAGCGCCCGCCCAGCGCCGTCACCATGCTGTCATAGAACACGCCCACCTGCACCCCCACCGCCATCATGCCGCCAATGGCCGCGATGGAGATCATGCTCGCGATCAGCCCGTACTCGATCACGTTCGAGCCGTTTTCCTCGCGCAGGAAGGTAAGTAACAGGCGCATCAGGCCGCTCCTTGGGAAAGAACCTTTAAAGGATAGCAGCAAAAAACCCCTGCCGCAAGCGGGTGCGGCACGTAAAACACAAGAAAATCAGCAGCATATAGTTAAAATGCTGCCTATTTCCCCCAAAAACCCCAGCAAAACAGCCAGCAAAAAGAACTTTGCCCCGCAGGCCATTTGATTTACAAAAGTGGGCATTGCATTTTTGACCGAGGAGACAAGCCATTACAAACTTCCTGCACAAGGGCGACCTGCCCGCCGATCTGGTGTTCAAAGGCGACCTCGCCGTAGACACCGAAGCCATGGGCCTCAACAATAAGCGCGACCGCCTCTGCGTAGTTCAAGTGTCCGACGGGCAGGGCGACGCCCACCTCGTCAAATTCGCCCCCGGCCAGTATAACGCCCCCAACCTCGTAAAACTATTGACCGACCCGGCGCGAACCAAAATCTTCCATTTCGCCCGCTTCGACCTGTCCATCATGCGCCAGTATCTGGGCATCCGCCTGAACCCCGTTTATTGCACCCGCACCGCCTCGCGCCTCGCCCGCACCTACACCGACCGCCACGGCTACAAGGACATCTGCCGCGAGCTTCTCGGCATTGACATCTCCAAGCAGCAGCAAAGCTCCGACTGGGGCGCAGACACCCTCTCGCCCGAGCAAATCGAATACGCCGCCTCCGACGTGCACCACCTGCACAAGCTGAAGGCCAAGCTGGAAACCATGCTCGCCCGTGAAGGCCGCACCGAGCTGGCGCAGTCCTGCTTCAACTTCCTGCCCTACCGCGCCGAGCTGGACCTCGCCGGCTGGGAAAATGAAGACCTTTTCGCCCATAGCTAGGCCAAACCCGGGCTGAAAGCGCCCTTTTAGCTTCTCAAAACCCCCGGAAAATGCTACCGTGGCGGCCATTTTCGGGAGTAGAAAGAAATGCAGACCATGCCTAAGCCCTCCGCGCCCGCGCCGCAAAACCACGCCGAATCAGACATCGCCCATGGCCGCGAGTGCATCGCGCAGGAAATCGCCGGGCTTTCCGCCCTGTCCGAATCTTTGGATGGCGACTTCGCAAAGGCCGTCACCACGCTGGCGCAAAGCAAGGGCCGCATCATCATCACCGGCATGGGCAAATCCGGCCATGTCGCCCGCAAGATCGCCGCTACCTTTGCCTCCACTGGCACGCCCGCCCATTTCGTCCACCCCGGCGAGGCCAGCCACGGCGACCTCGGCATGATCACCCCGTCCGACGTCGTCCTCGCCCTTTCCAACTCCGGCGAAACCGCCGAGCTGTCCGACATCGTGGGCTACTGCAAGCGCTTCAGCATCCCCCTCATCGCCATGGTACGCCGCAAAACCTCCATGCTGGTGGGTGCCGCCGATGTGGCCATGGTGCTGCCCGCCACGCCCGAAGCCCCGCCCACCGACGCCCCCACCACCTCCACCACCATGATGATGGCATTGGGGGATGCGCTGGCCGTCGCCCTCATGCAGCGCCGCGGCTTCACGAAAGATGATTTCTCCGTCTTCCACCCCGGCGGCAAGCTGGGCAAAGCCTTCATCCGCGTATCAGACCTTATGCACAAGGGCGCGCAGCTCCCCCTCGTCGCCGAAGGCACCCCCATGCGCGACGTGCTCCTCACCATGACCACCAAAACCTTCGGCACCGCAGGCGTAGTGGATCAAAGCGGAAATCTCCTCGGCGTCATCACCGACGGCGATTTGCGCCGCCACATGTCGCCCGACCTGCTCACCATGGGCGCCGAAGCCGTCATGACCAGAAACCCCCTCACCATCCGCGCCAGCGCGCTCGCCGCCGAGGCGCTGGGCGTCATGAACCAGCGTTCCGTCACCGCGCTCTTCGCCATGGAAGGCCAAACCCCCGTCGGCATCCTCCACATCCATGATGTGCTGCGCGCCGGAATCGCCTAGATGATAGCCTGAATGCCCGCAAACGTTCCCCACACGCACTACACCCGCTTCGTAAGCCTCAGCAAGCGCTTCCTCTGGGTGCTCGTCGCGGGCGTCATCACCCTCATCGTCTGGGTTGGCTCCGGCGCAAACAGCGAAAACGGCGCGCGCGTGGTGTTCTCCAACATTTCCAAAAGCGGCATCCTCCAGAACATCATGGCAAACCCTCATTATCAGGGAGTAGACGCAAGGAACCGCCCCTACACCGTCATCGCCGATAAAGCCGTCCAGCTTGACAAGGATAACATCTCCCTCACCGGCATCCGCGCCGACATCGCGCTGGAAAAAGGCGTGTGGATCGCCATGAACGCAGGCAGCGGGCAAATGAACATGGTCACCAAGAAACTGGAGCTCACCGGCGGCGTGGATGTGTTCTACGACAACGGCTATGAGTTCCGCACCGATCATGTCCACGTTGACATCACCGAAGGCAACGCTTACGGTGACGCGGAAGTGGAAGGGCAGGGGCCCATTGGCACGCTCAAAGCCAAGGGATTCTCTGTCACCGGCCATGGAAAATCCATTCGCTTTAACGATTCGGTAAGAATCAGGTTGTATCGTTAGCCCCCATGAAAACTCCCATGAAAAATGCCCGCCTCACACTGATTGGCACGGTTCTGGTCCCGGTAATGGCCCACATGGTTCTGATGAGCGCCCCTGCGCTCGCAAAATCCGCCCCCGCAAAAAAAGCCGAGCCTGTCGCCAGCTTCGGCAAGAAGCGCGACAACCACACCCCCATTGAAGTCACCGCCGACACCCTCGAAGTGCTTCAGGAAGAAAGCAAGGCCACCTTCAGCGGCCATGTCGTGGCCATTCAGGGCGACCTGCGCCTGACGGCGGAAAAAATGACCGTGTACTACGCCAAGCGCGGCGTGGAAGACGGCAAGGAAGCCAAGGGCAAAAAGCCCGACAAATCCAAGGAAGAAAACGCCATCAAGAAAATTGATGCCGAAGGCACCGTCTTCCTCGCCACGCCCGAAGAAACCGCCAGCGGCAACACCGGAACCTATGACGTGGAAGAACAGGAAATCCACCTCAATGGCCATGTCGTCCTCACCCGTGGCAAGAACGTGCTGGAAGGTGAAAACCTCGTCTATAACTTCGCCACCGGCAAAAGCCGCATCATAAGCGAAGCCTCCGAGGCCGCACCCGCCGACAAGAGCGGCAAAAAGCGCGTGCGCGCCCTGTTTGTCCCTGAAAAAGGCGATGCCAAGAAAGAGAATAAATGAACAAACTGCGCCATAAAAGCCCGGTGAAAACCCCAATGGATGAAGACAACACCGGCGGCCCCCGCTTAGTCTCAAACCCCGTAGGCCTCGAAATCAACCATATCGGCAAGCGCTACTCCAGCCGCCCCGTAGTGCGTGACGTGTCCTTGCGCCTGCGCCGTGGCGAGGCCGTGGGCCTCCTCGGCCCTAACGGCGCGGGCAAAACCACCTACTTCTACATGATCACCGGCCTCATCCGCCCCGACATCGGCGAAATCCATCTCGACGGCCAGGACATCACCAAGCTCCCCATGTACCGCCGCGCCCGCCTCGGCATCGGCTACCTCCCGCAGGAAGCCTCCATTTTCCGTGGCCTCTCGGTGGAGCAGAACATCCTCTCCGTGCTCGAAATCAGCGAGTCCGATCCCGCCAAGCGCCAGCTCATGCTCGATGAGTTGCTGGCAGAATTCTCCATCACCCACCTGCGCATGGCCCAAGGCATCACCCTGTCCGGCGGTGAGCGCCGCCGCGTGGAAATCGCCCGCGCCCTCGCCAGCCGCCCCGCCTTCATCCTGCTCGATGAACCCCTGGCCGGTATCGACCCCATCGCCGTAGACGATGTGCGCAAGCTCGTAAAACACCTGAAGAACCGCGGCATCGGCGTGCTCATCACCGATCACAACGTCCGCGAAACCCTCGACATCATCGACCGCGCCTACATCATGCATGACGGCACCGTCCTCATGGAAGGCACGCCCAGTGAAATCGTCAATAACGTAGATGTGCGCCGCGTCTATCTCGGCGAGCGCTTCAGCCTCTAGCGGCTGCTTCCGGCGCTTCCGCCCGGCGGGCTTCCGCCTTTTCCACCCAGTTCTGCTTCGCCTTCTGCGTCATCGCCCCCGCCACGGCGGATACCCCGGCGGAAATCGCCACCTCTGTCAGGTTCGGCTTATGCAGCACCAGATATGGCATCGCCACGCCTGAAAGCAGGCTAAGCCCCAGCGCCGCCTTCTGGTTATGCGTCACCAGTCCGGAAAGCGCCCCGCCGCCTGCCGAAAGCAGCAGCGGCGGCTTCACGCGCTGCGCCTTGTCAGGCCGTGAAGCAGCATAGTTGTTCGCCACGTCCCCGCCCACATCCACAGCGCCGCCCCACAGCCATGCCATGTCGCTGCCGCTATGGTGCCCGTCGAAAATCCCGGAGTGGTGCCCGCCAAAATCAAACAGCCCGTGATGCCCGATCCCGCCTAAATCCACGCCCCCAAAATCCATACTACCTCGCAGCCTCGGCAGGGTGCTTCGCAAGCTTCTCGGCCGCCACATGCGCCTTCCAGCTTTCCTTCGCCTTAAAGGTCACCAGCCCCACCGCCGTAGAGGTGATCGCCGTCATCGCAATGCTGCCCACCGTCGCCTTGCCGTGGCTCAAAAACGGCAGCGCCGCGCCCGCCAGCAAACTTCCGATTCCGGCAACTTTTTCATTATGCGCAAACGCGCCCGTCACCAGCCCCGCCAGTACCGCGCCGCCCACCGGCACGCGCGGCGCGCCGCGCGTGTTATTGCGCTGGTTATAGCTCACGTCGCTGGCAAGGAAAGCGCCTTCCACCGCGCCCGCCGCAACCTCTAAAAATTCAATAACCATAACGCTTCTTGTTTGTTTGCATTGCTGGTCTATTGTATCCCAACCAAAACTATTGTCATTTTCCAAAACATGACAATATGATGATGGAACGCAAAAGCTAAATCTATCCATTAAGCCACGGACAAACTACCACATTATGAGTTCAGGCCCCAAATTGGAACTACGCCAGGGTCAATCCCTGGTCATGACGCAGGCCTTGCAGCAGTCCATCAAGCTGTTGCAGTGCACGTCGCTGGAGCTGCGCGAATTTGTTGAGCAGGAGCTGGAAAAGAATCCTTTCCTTCAGGAAGACGGCGAAGAATCTCCCGCCCCCGCCGCCGAGGAAGAAGGCGCCCGCGAGTTTGAATCCGAGCCCAAAGAAGCCGATTTCGGCGACAATCAGGACTTTGCCTCCGACATGGGCGGCACCGGCGAAGCATGGGACGACAGCTTCGAAATCGAAACCGATTACCTGCGCGGCGAACACAACATCACCAGCCACGGCGCAGGCTATGACGGCGACGACGACACAAGGAGCATCGAAGACAACGCGTCGCAAGGCATTTCCCTGCGCGACCATCTTCTAGAGCAGCTCAACCTCAGCATCCACGACCCCGCCCGCCGCATGATCGGCGCCCATCTCATCGACGTGGTGGACGAGGCCGGCTACATCAAGGAAGACCTCGCCACCCTCGCCAACACCCTCGGCGCGGAAAAATCCGAGGTCGAAGACGTGCTTTCCCTCCTCCAGCATTTCGATCCCCCCGGCATCTGCGCCCGCAATTTAAGCGAGTGCCTCGCCCTCCAGCTGCGCGAGCAGAACCGCCTCGACCCCGCCATGCAGGCCATGCTCGACCACCTCCACCTCATCGCCGAAGGCAAGTTCGACGAGCTGCAAAAGCGCTGCGGCGTGGACAAGGAAGACCTTCGCCAGATGGTCGGCGAAATCCGCCAGCTGAACCCCAAGCCCGGTGGCCGCTTCACCCACGAAATCGCCCAGACGCTGGAGCCGGATATCTTCATCCGCAGGCTCCCCGACGGTAACTGGCATGTCGAGCTCAACATGGCCAATTTCCCCAAAATCATGGTCAACAAGCGCTACTACAAAAGAATCACCGCCGAAACCCGCAACGTGAAGGACAAGCAATACCTCACCGAGCAGTTCGGCTCCGCCAATTGGCTGGTGCGCGCCCTCGAGCAGCGCGCCCAGACCATGCTCAAAGTCGGCGGCGAGCTGGTCAAGCAGCAGGACGCCTTCTTCCGCCTCGGCGTCAAATACCTGAAGCCCATGACGCTCAAACACATCGCCGCCGAAACCGGCTACCACGAATCCACCATCTCCCGCGTCACCAACGGCAAATACCTGCTCTGCCCCCGCGGCACCTTTGAACTCAAATATTTCTTCACCTCTGCACTCGCCCGCGCCGAAGGCAAAGGCGAAGACGTCTCCAGCCAGTCCGTAAAACATTACATCAGCGAAATGATCGGCAACGAAACCCTCGACCACATCCTCTCCGACGACGAAATCGTAGACGGCCTGCGCGAGCGCAACATCACCGTCGAGGCGTCGAGTACCCGCAACGCGGTGAGCACCTACAATATCCTGTTTGCCGAGCAGCGCCCGGTCGCCGCAGCCCTCCTTGCTGTAGAGCGCGGCCGGTGAACGCCGAAACGCTGGCGCAAC
>JANYCJ010000139.1 GCA_025360345.1 Alphaproteobacteria bacterium
GCCGCCGTTCCAGAGCAGGTCTACGGGGGCCAGCAGGATGGCGCGGATGAGTTCATCGGGGGTGGCGGTGGATTTGGGGAAGTTCAGCGCGGCCTGTGCTTCCTTGCTAACGGGGATGGATTTGGCGCTGCGCTCGAACACGCCGCCGCCTTTGGAGATGAGTTTTTCGTTATAATCTTTCCAGCTGGAGCGGGGGAGGTTGAAAAGACGCTCGCGCTCTTTGAAGCTGCTTGCTTCATCCGGCGTGGGGTCGAGGAAGATATGGATGTGGTTGAAGGCGGCGATGAGGCGGATGTTTTTGGAGAGCAACATGCCGTTTCCAAACACGTCGCCGGCCATGTCGCCGATGCCGGTGGTGGTGAAGGGGGTTTTCTCGATATCCACGCCCATTTCGTTGAAATGGCGGGTGACGGAGACCCAGCCGCCACGGGCGGTGATGGCCATTTTCTTGTGGTCGTAGCCCACCGAGCCGCCGGAGGCGAAGGCGTCGCCCAGCCAGAAGCCGTAATCGGCGGAGACGGAGTTGGCGATGTCGGAGAAGGTGGCTGTGCCTTTGTCGGCGGCGACAACGAGATAGGGGTCGTTATCGTCATGGCGCACCAGTTGCGCGGGGGGCGTGACTTTGCCGGCGACAATGTTGTCAGTGAGGTCGAGCAGGCCGCTTAAGTACATTTTGTAACAGGCGATGCCTTCTTCCATATAGGCGTCGCGGCCACCGGTGAGCGGGGGGTGTTTCACCACGAAGCCGCCCTTGGAGCCGACAGGGACGATGACGGAGTTTTTGACCATCTGGGCTTTCATGAGGCCCAGGACTTCGGTGCGGAAATCTTCATGGCGGTCCGACCAGCGCAGGCCGCCGCGGGCGACTTTGCCGCCACGCAGGTGGATGCCCTCGACGCGGGTGCCGTAGACGAAAATTTCGGCATAAGGGCGCGGCAGGGGGAGTTCGGGAACCGTGGAGGAGTTGAACTTTATGGAGAGGACAGGTTTTGGCGCGCCGTCTTTGGCGGTCTGGAAGAAGTTAGTGCGCAAGGAGGCCATGATTACCTCGACATAGGTGCGCAGGATGCGGTCTTCGGCGACGTTGCTGACATGGGAGAGCTGCTGCTCAATTTTGGCGCGGATGCTTGTTTCGGCCTCGGAACGATTTTTCTGCGAGGGCGAGAAGCGGGCGAAGAAAAGAGCGACGATGTTTTTGGCAATTTCAGGCTGGTGCGTGAGGGCGGCTTCAATGCCGGACTGTTCGTAAGCAAAGCCGATCTGCTTCAGGTATTTCGCATAGGCACGGATGACGGTGACTTCGCGCCAGCTGAGGCCCGCCTTCAGGATGAGGGTGTTGAAGCGGTCGTTATCCATGTCGCGGCGCCAGATTTTGAGCAGGGCCTCTTCGAGCAGGGGTTTGACGGTGGTAAGGTCGGCGGTGGCGTCCTTCGGGGCTTCAAGCTTGAAATCACGAATCCACACCTGCGTGCCGCCGATGGGGGTGATGAGGAATGGCTGCTCTTCGATGGCGCGGAAGCCGGCGTTTTCCAGCAAAGGGAGAATATCGGAAAGGGCGATTTCCTCATTGGGGTTGTAGATTTTGAGGTGGAGTAAGTTTTCTTGCTCGGCGCGGGAGTGGAAGAGTTCCAGCGCGAGACTCTGGCTTTCTACGGCCTGCTGGATTTTGCCGATGTCGTACACGGCGGAGCTTGCGTCGTAGCGGTTGATGTAGCTTTTGGGGAAGGCGGCGGCGTATTGGCGCAGCAGGGTTTCGGCGCGGTCGGGCTGCTGCTCGTCCAGCTCGGCGTAGAGCAGGTCGCCCCACAAATAGGCGCGGCGGGCGATTTCCTGTTCGAGGCCCGCGATGTCCACATTGGGGATTTTGCCTTGCGTAGTTTTGATGATGAGGTGCAGGCGGGCGAGGGGGGCTTCGTTGATCTGGGTGGCGAAAGACGAGGTGGCGCCGCCGAAGGCTTTTTCCATCACTTCCTGAATCTGGTGGCGCAGGTCGGTGGAGAAACGCTCGCGGGGGACGAAGACCATGGCGCTTACGAAACGCTCGAAGGCGTCGTTGCGCAGGAAGATGCGCACGGCGGGCTTTGCTTCCAGGGCGAGGATGCCCATGCCGGTTTCGAGCATTTCTTCTTCCGTCATCTGGAAGACTTCGTCGCGGGGGAGGAATTCGAAAATGGCCTTCAGGGCCTTGCCGTCGTGGCCGTTCAGGTCAAAGCCGGAACGCTCCATGACATTGGCGATCTTGTGGCGCAGCAGGGGGATGGCTTCGGCGCTCTGGTAGTACACGTTCGAGGTGAAAAGGCCGAGGAAACGGGTTTCGCCGATGACGTTGCCTTTTTTGTCGAAACGCTTCAGGCCGATGGTGTCCATGGGCACGGGGCGATGAACGGGGGAGCGGCGGTTGGACTTGGTGATTTCCACCAGCTGCGGCACGAGCACGAGGTGGCGGAGCTCCGGCGAGAGGGATTCGAGGCCGCGGAACGTGGTGTCGGTGCTGAGTTTCAGGATGCCGAGCTTGGAGCCGGGAACGGCTTTGGGTTTGTCTTTTCCATGGGCGTCGAAGAAGTCATATTCAGCATAGCCCATGAATACGAAATTGCGGTCGATGAGCCAGCGGATGAAGTCTTCGGTTTCCTTGATGTCGTCGGCGGGGAAAAGGCCGCTGCTGGTGCGGATGGTGGTGATGGATTCCATGGCTTTGGCCATGATGGCTTGCCAGTCTTCCACGGTGGCGGTGATGTATTCCAGCACCCATTCCAGTTCGGTTTTGAGCTGCTCGGGGGTGATGTCTTCGGGCAGGGAAGAGACTTCGAAATGGATGAAGGATTCGGCGGGGAGGGCCTTCTTCTCGCCTGCGGTTCCCAGCTTCTGGAGCGCGCCTTTTTTGTCGCGCTCGACACGGAAAATGGGGTGCACGGTTTCGCGGATGGTGAAGCCGTGGCGGGAAAGCTCGGCGGAAAGCGAGTCCACGAGGAAGGGCATGTCGTCGTTGATGAGTTCGATGACGAGGACTTTGCTGTCGTAGCCGTGCTCTTTTTTATTGGGGGTGAAGATGCGGATTTTCGGCGCGCCGGGCGTGCGGCTGTGGAAGAATTCGAAGGCGGAGGCGGCAAGCGCCACGGCATGTTTGGGCTCGAAATGCTCAAGGTCGGTGACGGGAACCTTATCGTAAAACTGCTGGGTGAAGGTTTTTTGCAGCGCGGGCGTTTTGGCGGGGAGGGCTGCGGTGATGCGTTTCAACTGCTGGTCGTGGAGCTGGTGATAGGCTTGCGTCATGGTCGTCCTGTATTTTTTATAGTTTTGGGGGAAGATTCGTGGTTTAAGGAGAGGTATGAATAGCACTGTTTGCGATGAATATCTAGCGTCCTGCTGTATCTTTGCCCGCGATGCGGGGAGGTTGATTATGACCTATTTCGAGGGAAATTTGAATACCCGAAAGAAAGGCGATAACAGCCCGGTGACGGATGCGGATGTGGCGGCTAATGCGTTGATTGTCAATGCTTTGCACCTGATTTCGCCGCAGATTCCGGTTGTGGCGGAGGAAGATGATGTGCTGGCCGCTGACGGACATGAGACGTTCTGGCTGGTGGACCCGCTGGACGGCACGCGCAGCTTTGTGCGAGGGGAGCCGGAATTTACGGTGAATATCGGGCTGATCTGCAACCAGAAACCAGTACTTGGGGTGATTTACGTACCTGCCACGGGGATTTTATATCACGGGGTGACGGGCAAGGGAGCGTTCCGCGAGGGCGGGCAGGGGCAGGCGGTGCCGATTTCGGTGCGCAAGCCTGCGGACGATGGGCTGGTGGTGGTCAAAAGCCGCTCGCACCCGTCTGAGGCGACGACGGCTTTTTTGAGCACGCTCAAGGTCAAGGAAATGATTCCCGGATCCAGCTCGGTGAAGTTTTGCCAGGTGGCCGAAGGGGCTGCGGATATATATCCGCGCTTTGGCCGCACGATGGAATGGGACACGGCAGCGGGGCACGCGATTTTAGATGCGGCGGGCGGGCGCGTGGTGAATGTGGATGGCAGCCCGTTTTTGTATGGCAAGGCGGGGTATGAAAACCCGCCGTTTATTGCCTATGGCGGATAAATCCCTGCCTCTTCTGCAATGGCTGGATATTTATTATGCGAATTGATCCCCGCCTGAGCGGGGATGACGTTTCAGGTTAGTTTGCTTTCTACCGCGTCCCAGAAACGGGCTTCGAGTTTCAGGTTGTAGAGCTTGTTCATCTGCACCATGCCGGTGGGGGAGGTGATGTTGATTTCGGTGAGCCAGTCGCCGATGACGTCGAGGCCGGTGAAGAGGAGGCCTTTTTGTTTCAGGACGGGTTTCAGGGCTTCGCAGATTTCAGATTGGCGGGGGGTGAGGGTGGCTTCCGCAGGGGAGCCGCCGACGCGGAAATTGGCGCGGATTTCGTTTTCGCCGGGGATGCGCCCCATGATGCCCGCCACCTCGCCGTCGATCAGGATGATGCGGCGGTCGCCGGTTTTGACTTCGGGCAGGAAACGCTGCACCATCAGCGGTTCCTTGGTGGTGGCGAGGTGCATTTCGATGAAGGCGGGTAAGTTGCCGTCGTCTTCCTTGAGGCGGATGATAGCGCGGCCGCCGTGGCCATAGAGCGGCTTGATGATGATGTCGCGCTGCTCTTTGCGGAAGGCCTCGATCTCGGTGATGTCGGCGGTGATGAGGGTGGGCGGCATGAATTGCGGCCAGCCCAGCGGTAGGAGTTTTTCGGGGTGGTTGCGCACGCTGGAGGGCGTGTTTACGACAAGGGTGGATGGGGGCAGCATGTCCAGCAGGTAGGTGCTGGTGATATAGGCCATGTTGAAGGGCGGGTCCTGACGAAGCAGGACGACCTGCATGTCGGTGAGCCTGATGCGCGTGGGCGCGCCGAGGTCATACCAGTGGGCCAGGTCGTCGTGCAGGGTGATCCCGTAGCCATTGGCGATGAGTTCCTGATTATGCAGGGTGAGGTGCTCGGGCGTGTAGAAGAACAGCTTATGGCCGCGCCGCTGTGCTTCGCGGCCGATGAGCAGGGTGGAATCACCGCGGGGGTTCAGGCCCTGCGGGTGGTCCATCTGGAGTGCGATGTTCAGGGGCATATCAGTTCGGTATGGTGACGCCGCGGCGCGGGTCATCCTTCAGGCGGGCATAGCTTACCACGCGCTCCACATAGCTGGTGGTGGAGGAGACATAGTTCACGCGGTCCAGCTCGTCCTGATCCTGCGCGATGCCGAGGATGTAGACGACCTGATTGACGGTGATGACGGAATAGTTCACGGAGCGGATGTGCTTTTCAAAGAGCAGGCGGCTTTTGATCTGGGTGCTGATCC
>JANYCJ010000001.1 GCA_025360345.1 Alphaproteobacteria bacterium
AGCCCCTCGTCATCGCCAGCCACAACGCCGGCAAGGTCAGGGAAATCGGCGCGCTCATCCAGCCGCTCGGCATCAAGGTTCTCTCCGCCACCGAAGCCGGCGTGGATGAGCCGGAAGAAACCGGCGACACCTTCATCGCCAACGCAACCCTCAAATCCGAAAACGCCTGCAACCTGTCTGGCCTTCCTTCGCTCGCAGACGACTCCGGCCTCGTCGTCCCCGCCATCGGCGGCGCGCCCGGCATCTACTCCGCCCGCTGGGCAGGCCCGGATAAAGACTTCGCCCCGGCCTTCGCCCGCATAAAAACCGAACTGGGCGACAAACCCGCCGAGGCTTACTTCGTCTGCGTCCTCGCCCTGAGCCAGCCCCAACAACCCACCGAAGTCTTCGAAGGCCGCATCCACGGCACCCTCACCTTCCCCCCTCGCGGCACAAAAGGCTTCGGCTACGACCCCATCTTCATCCCCCACGGCTACACCCAGACCTTCGCCGAAATCGACCCGGCCGAAAAAAACGCCATCAGCCACCGTGCCAAAGCGTTCGCCCTGTTCCTCACCCAGCTGAAAGCCCTCTCATGAGCGTCAAACTCCTCGTTTTCGCCGCCTCCCACCGTCCCGGCTCCTACAATCGCAAGCTCGCCACGCTCGCCTCCGACATGGCAGGCGCGGCAGGCGCGGAAATTACCTTCGCCGAATACAGCCAGTTCGACATGCCCGTCTATAACGACCACGAGGCCGACCTCAACAACATCCCCCCCGCCGCCCACAGCTTCCTCAAGCTCGCCAGCCCCACAGACGGCATCATCATCGCCTCCCCGGAATACAACTGGTCCTACCCCGGCTCCCTCAAAAACATCATCGACTGGACCTCACGGCTGGATATCAACATCCTGAAGCACAAAACCGCCCTCCTCCTCTGCGCCACTCCCGGCGCGCGTGGCGGCATCGTGGGCCTCGACCACCTCCGGGCCCCTCTCGCCGCGCTCCAGTTGCATGTATTCAACCGCGCCTTCCCGCTGGGCCATTGCCGCGAAGCCTTCAGCGAAGATGGACAGCTCAAAAACGAAAAGCAGCGCGCCCAGCTGCAAACCATTGTCACCGATTATGTAACCTTTACCCAAAAGCTTGCGAAATAGCATACAAAGAGGTCTTCATGCGTTTCCGTTTCCTGTGCTTCCTTCTCCCCGCCTTATTCTCCACACCCGCCCTGGCGGACCGCTACATCTTCGACAAATCCCACAGCTATATTAATTTCTACGTGAACCACCTCGGCTTTTCCGAGATGATGGGCCGCTTCACTGAATACGACGGTTATTTCAATTACGACGAGGCAAACCCCTCCGCCAGCGAGATGAATTTCTCCCTTTCCGCCGCCGGCATTCACACCAGCAGCGAAATCCTCGATGCCAAGCTGCAAGGCAGTGATTTTTTCGATAGCTCGAAATACCCCGACATACGCTTCGTCAGCACCAATATCGACATCACCGGCGAAAACACCGCCGACGTCACCGGCAACCTCACCCTGCGCGGCATCGTCAAGCCCGTCATGCTGCATGTAAAGCTCAACAAGATCGGCTACAGCCCCGTCACCAGCCTCTACGTCGCAGGCTTTTCCGCCACCGCCATCGTCCGCCGCTCAGACTTCGGCATGACCACCCTCCTGCCCGATGTCGGTGACGATGTCCGCCTCGACCTCTCAGCAGAGGCCATCAACCAGACCCGCAAACAGGCAGAAAGCATCAAGAAATAATGTCCCTGAAGCGCCTCATCGCCTTCGCACTGCTCTTGCTTGCCCCGCAGCACGCCCATGCCGCCGCCGATGTCCATAACGAGCACACCACCATCACCCTCATGGCTGAAAAAACCGCCATCACCAAGGGTGAGGCCGAGGGCTTCCGCGTGGCCGTGCAGGTCGAGGCCCTCCCCGGCTGGCACACCTACGGGAAAACCCCGGCGATGCCGGCCTCGCCACCTCCCTGAAATGGCAGCTCCCCGAAGGCTTCTCCGCCAGCGACATAGACTGGCCCGCCCCCACCCGCCTCAACGAAGGCCCGCTGGCTATCTACGCCTATGAAGGCAATGTCTTCCTGCCCGTCACCATCACTCCGCCCGCAAACCTCTCCGCCACCGAAATCCCCCTGAAGGTGCATGTAGACACCCTCGTCTGCAAAGACATCTGCATCCCCGAATCCGCAGATCTCGACCTCACCCTCCCTATCTCTTCCAAACCCTCGCGCGACTCGGCCAACGCCAAAAGCTTTGAGCACCAGAATGATACCCGCGTCCAGATCGTGCAGGAGCCGGGCGGCTTCCGCATGGCAGACCACGCCATCACCCTGAACATCCCCCTCGAATCCCTAGCCACCGGCGAGCCCGGCACACCCGGCCCCGCCTTCAGCGACATCCGCGCCGCCCAGTTCTTCCCCCGCGAACAGAACGTGTTCCAATACGCCACCGACCAGATGATGTCCGGTGACAGGAAATCCCTCTCCCTCATCCTTGAGCGCCCCCCCGAGGGTGAAACGCCCCAGCGCATTTCCGGCATCCTCACCCTCACCCTCCCCTCGGGCAACCAGTCCTACAACCTCGTCTTCGAGCCCAAAGAACTCCCCGTCATGGGCAACGCGCAGCCCACCGCCATCATCTTTCCCGTAGCTCTCCTCCTCGCCCTTCTCGGCGGCATTATCCTGAACCTCATGCCCTGTGTGCTGCCGGTGCTCTCCCTAAAGGCTCTCGGCCTCGTCAAAAAATCCGGCCACCAGCGTAAATCCATTATCCAGCAGGGCATCGCCTACATGCTGGGTACCGCCGCTTCCTTCGCGGTCATCTCCGGCCTGCTCCTGTCCCTGCGCGCGGGCGGCGAGGCCGTCGGCTGGGGCTACCAGATGCAGTCCCCCGCTTTCGTGGCCGCCCTCATCTACCTTCTTTTCCTCGTCGGCCTTAGTCTCTCCGGCGTGTTCCACCTCCCCGTGCTTCTCGGCAATATCGGCAATAAAACCACCAGCGAAGGCAGCGCCCGCGGCAGCTTCCTCACCGGTGTGCTCGCCACCGCCGTGGCCACCCCCTGCACAGCCCCCTTCATGGCCCCCGCCGTAGGCGCGGCCCTCACCATGCCTGCATGGCAGGCGCTGCTCGTCTTTCAGGCGCTTGGCTTTGGCCTCGCCCTTCCCTTCCTGCTCATCTGCTTTTTCCCCGCCTTGCTCGCCCTCCTGCCAAAGCCCGGCGCATGGATGGAAACCTTCAAGCAGCTCATGGCCTTCCCCATGTATGCCTCTGTCATCTGGCTGCTCTGGGTACTCACCCTGCAAACCGGGGTGGGCGGCATGGTCATCACCCTCACCGCCCTGCTCATCTTCGTAGGCATTATCTGGCTGCGCGCCTTTTTCGCCCGCATCAGCAGCGCCTATCCCGCTTTCGCCCTCATCGCCACGCTGCTGACCATGGCCACCACCATGCACATGCTCTCCGGCCTTGAAACCACCGTGCTCATGGAACAGCCCCCCGCCACCCGCAGCATCACCACCATTCCCTACAGCAAAACCGCCCTCGCCTCCCTCCGCGCCGCCGGAAAACCGGTCTACGTGGATGCCACCGCCGCATGGTGCATCACCTGTCAGGTCAATGCCAGCGTGGCGCTGCACACCGTGCGCACCATGGCTGCCTTCGAGCAACAGGGCATCACCCTCATGATCGCCGACTGGACCCGCCGCAACGACGAAATTACAGCATTCCTCGCCGATTTCGGCTATAATGGCGTGCCGCTGAATGTTTTCTACCCCGCCGGGGACACCGACCCCATCGTCCTCCCCCAGATTTTAAGTGAAGATATCGTCATCCAAACCGTCACCCCTAAAGGACCCTGACCATGCGCACTGCGTTTTTTGCCTTCCTGACCGCCCTGCTCCTTCCCGCCATGGCCTTCGCCCTGCCCGCAGTCGGTGAAACCGCTCCCGCCTTCACCATCCGCGATATTGATGGCAAGGTCATCAAGAGCCAGGATCTCGTCGGCAAAACCGTGGTGCTGGAATGGAACAACCCCAGCTGCCCCTTCGTCCATAAGCAATACGACACCAACACCATGCAGAAACTACAGGCAGACGCCACCAAGAACGGCACCATCTGGATCACCGTAAACTCCGGCAGTCCGGGCAAGGTCGGCTCCGTGGACGCCAAGGAAGCCCATGACTATATCGAAAAGAGCAACATGGCCTCCACCCACTACGTTCTCGACCCCGACGGAACCCTTGGCCGCCTCTACGGCGCCAAAACCACCCCCCACATGTTCGTGATCGATAAAGCCGGGAAAATCGCCTACATGGGCGCCATAGACGACGACACCAGCGCAAACCCCGCCAGCACCGCTAAAGCCGACAATTACGTCCGCGACGCCCTCCTCGCCCTCGACGCTGGCAAGCCCCTGAAAGTCAGCGCCACCCAGTCCTACGGCTGCGGCATCAAATACGCGGAATAGCGCTACCGCGCATATAATCATGAAACATAACAATTTTCCCCAAAAACCAGCAAAAGGCAATGTCACCAAACCTTCATACATAAGTAGTATTTCCTGCATAAAATAATAAGAAGAGCAATTGAGCCGGAAATAAGATGAAGGAACCCCATCTACGCCTTATTAAGCGCATAGAGTCCAAGGCCCAGCAGCCGGACCCGCATCACGACGCGAATTTCTTCCGTGAAATTGAAACCCCCGGAATGCTGAACTCCCCCACCGTGCTCGTTTTCGGCGGCAGCAACATTAACGACACCCGCAAAGCCAGCGGCTTGTCCAAGCGTGTGCAGATCATGCTGGGCCGCCATGAGTGCCAGGATAACGATGTGCAGGTCTGCGCCGCTGTCTACCCCTGGTCGGGCGACGACCTGCGCAAAGTCATTCAGGCCTACACCGCCGAGAAAATCGGCCACAGAGACCCCCACCTCGAAGAAGATGCCCGCCAGATAGACGCCTCGGTAAAAAAAGAGCTGAAGCATTTCGTACGCACCCATCTCCTGCCACTCGTCGCCACGAATGTCATGACCGATGACAATGGCCGGGTAGAAGGAAAATTGCGCCCCATGCCCGAAGCCGTGCGCAATATGCGCAACCTGAATATCGTCGCCCACAGCTTCGGCACCCATTTCGTTGAGCACATGGGCGACATGCTCTCCGCCGATCTTGCCCGCCTCGGCTGCAATCAGGCGCAGGCAGATTTGCTTTGCAAGCAAGTCTTCGTTATCAGCATGGGCGATGTCGCGCCTATTGACCGCTCCCATTTCGCCCATTTCAGCACCATGCATTTCACCAACCAGCAGGACTATGTCATCGCCGGCCACACCCCGCCAAACGGCAATGCCCCCCTCGCCGAACGCATACTGGACGAGCGCCGCACCAGCGATAAAAAATCCCCTATCGTCATCGTCCCCATCCGTCAGGAAGACGAGCCCGGCGGCGCAAACCGCTGGATGGCCGCCCTGCGCAATATTCCCGCCGTGCGCCGCCTGCAGATCAATGGTGACGTACAGATCCCCGACTATTCCGGCCACGAATTCGGAAGCTACGCCCTTCTCGGCTATCCCGAGCGCCTCATCCCCGACACCACTGGCCGCAGCGACCCGGAAAAAGAACGCATCGCCAAATACTGTGAAAAGCTGGAGCAAAAATCCCTCGCCAACATTTTCACCGTCCCCATCCTCGTAGCCTCCCTCCTGCGCAACGCCGTAAACAATTCCATGGAAAACGCAGACCCGAAAAAAGATTTTACCGACATCCCAAGCATTCAGGAAATGGCCGTCTGCAAAAAACCATCGGAGTTTCTCTTCAAAACCAATTGCACCGCCATTTCAGAGCCCTACAGCAACCTTCATAAACTGGCTAAAGGCATCGGCTATGAAGAGCGCATTCAGGGTGCCATCGTCCCCGACACCGGCAGCCCCACCGTAAATGCCTCCGCCCCGCAAGTGGCGCGCTAAGCCCGCAAGTGCAATAATCCCCTGTAACACCACGCATAATCCATTTACGCATAACGGTTGCAATCTCCTGAAAGAGATGCTTAAATGCCGCCTCTTAAAACACGATTCCTATCGGATTTAAGAGCATTTACTGGTGCGGAGCGGTGGCCGAGTGGCCGAAGGCGGCGGTTTGCTAAACCGTTATAGGTGTAACAACTTATCGGAGGTTCGAATCCTCTCCGCTCCGCCAGTAAAAATATAAATCAACCGCTTAACCCCGGTGATTCATAAGGCCAAAACCCAGTTTGCCTGTACCTATCTATCCCTCAGGCTCAGCCTTACTTTCGGGCTCTTGTTAGAAAGTTCTTCACGCAAATTATCGCCTTACTTTCGCCAGCCGCCTGCCCAGCCCCATCATCGGGTATTCCACAAACCGCGACACCCCTTCCGCCGCCAGAAGCGATGCCATAATCACCACCACACTCATTTCAAGCACCGAACACCGCTCCCACAGCACCCTGAAAACCACGTATATCACCAGCAAATGCACCATATACAGGCTGTAAGAAACCCTCCCCAGCCATAAAAATGGCCGCCGCATCAGCACCGCGGCGAACCGCGCATCCGCTATCGCCAGCATAATCAGCAGCGCTGCCCCGGCCGCATTCACGTAATCGAACACAATCTTCATCCGCACATCGCTGTAAAGATTCATGTCACATGTCGCAAATATGCAGCAGAGCGCCACCACATACACCATCGCCCTCATCACCCCCGGCACCCGTTGCCAAAACCGCACCACGCCCTCCCGCCGTGCGGCCAGCAGTATCCCCATAGCAAAAAAATTCCCGAAATACACCGTAACCAGCAAAACCGCCCACTGGTCAAGGTCATTGTATCCCAGGTTTTCGCCGCGGCCATCTCCCAGAACCCCTAGCCCCGCCACGATTGACACCGTAGCACATAATGCCAACCCCCACCCTCGCCACCGTGTGATAAATGCGCGCAAAAGGGGGAAAACAAGCGAAACCCGCAATTCATACACCAGCGACCACATCACAAGGCTAAGCCCAACCGATTCCGGCGTTCCCAGCATTAACAGGTGCCCTAGCACAATCTTCGCCGATATCTGCGCACCAAATAATTTATCCAGCCACCACGAGTGGAAATCCCCCACTGGCGGCGGCAAAAAATAAAACAGCAACAGGCTGGCCATGATAGAAAACGCAAAAACCGGATAAATCCTGAAAAACCGCTTCACCGCGTAAGCAGCATAGGGTGTCTTCTTCCCTTCCAGCGACAGCGTCAGCACAAACCCGCTCAGCATAAAAAATAGCAGTACAGCGGCCCTCCCCCAATGCGCCGCATGGTAAGCAAGGAACGACAGCCCCCGCTCGCTCCCCTCAAGCGATGCCATAAGCGAAACCTCGTAATAGTCGGTTCGCATCAGGCTGCAATGATGGATCACCACCATCAGCGCCGCAATCCCCCGCAAGGCATCAAGCGGCCGTAGCCTTTCGCCGGCAATTGGGGTAGGAATAAGCATCGCAGTTCGCCCGCAGGGAAAATATCAAGCAAAAATTTACCTAATCCAGATATATACAGATTCCAAGAGAAGCAAACCGTAATTACGCTGCGCCCATAGCCCCATGAAAAAAACATCGCTGCTTTTCCTCGTCATCCTGCTGGAAGGGTATGTCGTTCTCGCCTGCGAACTGCTTGCCATCCGCCAGCTCATCCCCTTCGTCGGCAGCGGCACCGAAGTCGTGGCCATTATCATCAGCGGCGTCCTTCTTCCCCTCGCCATCGGCTACGACCAGGGGGGAAAAGCCTACCCCCGCCTCGCCGCCAAAGCCCGCGCCCGCAGCCGCAAAACGCCCTCCATCCGCAACATCCTTCTTAAAAACCTCCTCAAGGCGCTCCTCATCCTCGCCCTTGGCTTTTCCTACCCCGTGCTGCAACTCTTCTTCGGCCTCATCAACATCGCGGGCATCCACCACCGCCTGCCGCAGACCGCGCTATACGTGCTCCTTTTCCTCGTCACCCCGGTCTTCCTCCTCGGCCAGACAGTACCTCTTGTCAGCAACTATTTTTCCCGCCGCCGCCTCAGTGAAATCACCGGGAAAATGCTGTTTTTCTCCACCACCGGCTCATTCTTCGGCTCCATTTTCTCCACCATCATCCTCATGTCCGCCATCGGCGTGCACAACACCGTTATCGTCACTCTCGGCCTGCTCTGCCTGCTCTGCCTGCTGCTGGCTGGCCGCAACGCCATGTATGAGCGCTGCCTTGCCCTCTGCCTGTTCGCCATGGTCTGGCTCGCCAACAGCACCTCCGCCATGCAGAGCTTCCATGTCGTCTCCGACAACGCCTACAACACCGTAAGCATCATCGACATCCCCTCCGAGCAGGCCCGCATCCTCGATATCAACCACTCCACCGCCTCCAAGGTCGGAACCTCCCCCGACCAGCGCTTCACCTACATCAAATACACCGAAGACCAGTTCATCACCCCCACCATCCAGCCCGGCGCGCCAGCGCGTGACATCCTCGTCATTGGCGCCGGCGGCTTCACCCTCGGCCTGACCGACACCCAGAACAAATACACCTTTGTAGATATCGACAAATCCTTAAAAGATATCGCCGAAACCTATTTCCTTCCCGAAAAGCTCACCCCCAATAAAAAATTCATCGCCGCCTCCGCGCGCGCCTTCGTCCACAGCGCCGATAAGCAATACGACCTCATCTTCCTCGACACCTTCACCAACACCATCGCCATTCCCATGGAAACCATCACCCGCGAATACCTTCAGGAAACCCGCAAACTCCTGAAGCCGGGCGGCGCGCTGGTGGCCAACATCGCGGCCCTGCCGGATTTCTCCGACACCTTTACCATCCGCTATGACAATACCTTCTCCAGCGTCTTCCCCCGCCACACCCGCCAGATCATCGCCGACCCGGTCAAGCGCGACACCCATTCCCCCACCGCCATCCGCGAAAAAAATATCCTCTATATCTTCAACAACACCCAAGGCATTGACGACAACACCATCTACACCGACGATAAAAACACCTACTCCCTCGACAGGAACTAACCCGTTGCATTCCTCATTCGCCGCGGCAATAATGCCTTGCATTAAAGCCATTTTTTAACGGAATTCCCATGCATCAGCGTTTTCTGGGAGTCAACCTGCTTGGCGGCATCCGCCCCCCCGTCATCGCCCTGCTGCTCACCTTGCTGCTGGTGCTCATCACCACCACAATCCTCATTCCTGTATACAACACAAACGACGATGCCGGGATGCGGCTCTACCTCTCCGGTGGCTACTACCATGCCCCCGCCATGCCCCATGTTTTTTTCATCCATATCTGGCTCGCCGAATCCATTGTCTGGCTATACGCCCATTTCCCCACCATCCTCTGGTATGACGGCCTGTTGCTGTTCTTCCTGTGCCTCGCCAGCTTCTGCCTGCTCCACGCCCTAATCCAGCTCCGCCGCGACTGGCCGTTTTGCCTTCTTGTCACCATGTTCACCGTCGCCATTCTCGCCACGCTCTTTTTCCAGATGCAATACACCCTCATCGCCGGTTACCTGTCCGGCTGCGGCATGGTGGCGGGCCTTTGCGCCCTGCACACCACCGGCATCCCCGCCCGCCGCTTCCATCTGTATTGCTTTGCCTGTGTAAACCTCGGTGCGCTGCTGCGCTTCGACCCTGCGCTGCTTGTCGCGGGCTTCACCCTCGGCGCAGGCCTTCCCCTCCTCACCCGCCACCGCCTGCCCGATCTTTTCAGCTGGGCCTTCATGGTTGCCGCCTCATTGGGCGTGGCCGCCGCCCTGCATTACATCCATCTCCTCTACTACCAGACCGACCCCGAGTGGAACACCTTCCCAGACTCCATCCGCCTCCTTCACATTTTCGGCCAGTACAACCCCATGCTGGAAATGCCTGAAGCCAGCCAGCAATACAGCGCCGCCTTCGGCTGGTCGCCGAACGATTTTGAAATTTTCCGAACCTGGTTTTACTCCCCCCTTCTGGCCAGCCACGAAATGCTCACCTCGGCCTATGCCACCTTAAGCCCCGCCATCAGCAAAGCATGGCACACCCGGCTATACAGCTTCCCATGGTTCACCGTCTTCACCGCTTACCTGCATATTCTTTGGCCCTGCCTCATCCTGCTCGCGCTCACCTGCCTCTGCCTCCCCAGCCTGCCGGCGCTCTGCTACACCGCATACATCAGCGCCACCACACTCCTTACCCTCACCCTGCTGGAGTTCAACACCAAGCCGGTTCCCTTCCGTGTCTATTATGCCTTTGTCCCTGTGATATTCGGATTGCTGCTGCTTTCCTCGGTAAAATGGAAAGCCCGCCCCCTGCCCCGCTTCTGGCTGTCCACATGCCTCGCCGCAGCCGCCCTCTCCGCCCTCTCCCTGCTCAATGACAACTACACCGCCAGCACACAGCTAAACGCCCGCGCCAGCGCCGTCATTCAGGATATGGCAAGCCTGACCGGTTCACAGCCCGAAAACACCGAATACATGGTGTGGGGCTTTCCTTACGAATTCTGGATGCATCCCTTCCAGCCCATCCCCGCCGCCGACCAGTTCCGTGTGGCATTTTCTGCAGGCGTCTTCAGCCAGTCTCCGCAGATGCTTGCCCAGTTTGCCCGTTACCATATCGACACGCTGGAACAGGCTCCCTGCCTGCCCCACATGCTCCTCGCCACAGAGCGCCCTGCGTTTATTCCCCTGCTTCAGCAGTCCCTGCGCGAGCATTATCAGCAGGAGCGAAACTTCAACCCGGTCTTCCGCGGGCAGGTCATCACGGTTTATCAGTGCCATCCTTAAGCCCTGCGCGGCGCTTGTACCATTTATACACAAACCATATTGGCCATAGCACCGTGCATACCGTACCCAGCATAACCATGCTGGAAAGCCCAAGCACCGAGCCAAGCAGCGTGATCCCCGCCCCCGGCCCGATATAGGCAAATGCCTGCCCCGGCGCAAAAACCATGAAAACCCAAAAAAACGCCCTCATGGCTCAACCAGGAACGGCAACTCGGGCAAGGTATAGCGCGTTCCCGAGTTCACAATGCCAATCAGTTCCCGGTTTTTCCCCAGCCGTGCGGGTGAGTAATATTCCCACACCGCCTCCCCTTTTCGCGTCACCTCCACCAGCCTGCCCATATCGCTTTCCGTAATCAGCATATTACCATTGGCCAGCGCCTGCACGGCTCCCTGGCTTTCGCTGAACAGGGGGTGCTCTTTCGTACCTTCATAAGACCAGACCGTAGCATCCAGCGCCGGGTCATACTCCAGCACACGGCTGCTGCCAGAGGTCTTTACCCCCGCCTTGCCCCAGTTATCAAATAACAGGATATGCCCGTTGTTCAGCACCTGCGCATCATGCTGCACCGCCCATCCCCCGGTCTTCAGCCACGTAATCACCTCTTTTTCCGGGTCCAGCAGCGCAATCGCCCCGAGCTTGGGAATACTGATTAGCACCTCCCCCTCCTGCGCCTGCGGAAATACCTTAGCCAGCCCGGCAGTGATATATTGCACGCTGTTCAGGTGCGTCAGGTCTCCTTGCTTCGCGGGCAGCTTGTCTATCAGATGAGCATACGCAGAATGCTGCAATGCCCCTAGCAGCGAAACCCGTTTCAACTCCTCGCCGTTGGCATTCAGCACCGCAATATAGTCATGCATAAAGGGCGGGTGCAGCTGCGGCAATCCCTCCAGCGGCTTTTCTTCAATCGTCTGCAGGATCACGAACACCCGCCCGTCCGGGGCAACATCAAGCCCATGATGCGCCGCCGCCCCATAGGCCCATAGCAGGTGCGAATCCTTATCAATTTTCACAAGCCCCGCCCCATAAGGAGTGTGGTTAGGATCCTCATAAATCCCGAACAAATCACCATTGGGCATCAGCCGCAACCCGTGCCAGTAAATATACTGCAAATCGTCCTTATGCCCGCCGAAAGCCGCCTCATAGGGCAAATGCCACTGATGCACCAGCCGCCCCTTGGGGTCGAGCAGGTATGCCGAGGGGCTATTGTCGCTATACAGCGTAAGCCCGTCCATCATTTTCCCGCCTTTGCGTATCGTCACGCCGCTTTCCTGGTTGCGTGCCGGGAACGCCACCATCAGGTTATCCTGCCGAAGCGCCTCCCAGTCCTTCAGTGCTTCCGCGTATAGGATGCTCTCCTGCACCTTCCAGTAAAAATACCCCTTATCAATGGCCGAAACTACCCCCGCCAGGTACACAAAAAAAAGCACCCCAAGACAAAAAATGATCTTCAGGGCCGTTTCAAAAGTTTGAGAAGGTGGAAATTTCACATGCGCATCCGGGTTGCCTGCCGCAATCTAGCAGAAGCAACCCTATCTGCAAACGCGCAAATCACGAAAGGCAGTAGCGCGGCAGCTGCAAACAGCCACCGCGCTCGCTTGTTAGAACGGATAATACCTGAGCGATACGAACGCGATATTTTCGTTCGTGCTAGGCGAAACGCCATGCCCGCTAAACGTATCGCGCTTGGTGAAGGAATCCTGGGCGCCCAGCTGCATCGTGCCGAAATTACCCTTGTAGAACTTCCACCACAAACCGCCCGTAATCTGTGAAACGGCCGATGTGTTGGCCACGCAGGTCGTAAGCGCCGCGCCTTCGGTATTACAGCCCGTATTATCATACAGCCCGCTGCCATAGCCAAAGCCGTTGCCGCCGCTGGCATACGCTTTTTTGCGCGCCTGCTCCCGGCCGCCATACATAAACAGGTCCCAGTGCTCCGTCGGGTGGCCGATCAGCCCCGCCAGAATATCAAAGGACTGCACCGCCGCAAGCCCGCCATCCGGCTTGATGGTCACGTCCGGAAGCTGCGCCGAGCCATACCGTCCGATGCCCGAACCCGCAAGCCCGCTAATCTGGAAGTCCAGCTTCTTGTCAATGATCGGAAGGATCGCCGCCGCGCCCGCGCCACCACCCATGATGGTGCTGTTATGGAAATGGTTGCGGTCACGGAAATACCGCCCGATGCCATAAATTTCATAATGCCCATAACCTGGGTCAAACGCCAGCTTGGCAATCATGTCCGGTGCCACGTCTGTGGAATAGGTCGTGGTTGAGTTCAGCAGTGAACCCCCGCCATTGTTAAACGTCGGCGCGCCGGAAGCTGCGTTCGGCCCGTTGAAAATAAGCGTCTGCGGGCTTTCCAGCGAAAGGGCCGCCCACACCTTCTTATCGTAGAAATCCTGCGTCAGGCGCACCTGCGTGTTGCGCGTCCAGTTGAAGCCGGGCACATACTGCGCATCAATCGTCAGCGGCACGTTTTCCTGCCGTGGGGTTATGCCCTTCTTGCTCATGGTAATCAGGCTCCATGCCTGCCCGGCCAGCACATGCGTGCCAATATCGTTCCAGTCCACCGTCGCGAAGGCCTGCCGCAGGCGCGGATTATAGCTGTTGCTCTCATTGGAGTTCGCCGTCACCGCCGAGCCGAGGAAATCCGCTTCAATATAGGCGTCCAGCTCCGTGCTTGCGTCCACATTGCCCTGCGCCAGCAGCGAAAGGCGGCTCTGCCGCGCCGTGCCGCGGAATTCGGAAAGATGCGAGTTCGGCGAAATCGGGAACGGAATGCCTGTCGTATAGTTAGAGCCGACATCCGCCGTTTCGTTACGTGAGCGGTAAATCCCCGCCGCTTCCGTAAAGCCACCCAGCGTCAGCTTCACATCATTTTTGTTGGTAAGCACCGTGCCGCCGCCCGTCGTGGTCGCTTCCGCGGTCTTCACCTCGGATACAGACTTGCTGTCATTGCCCGTTTTGCTGTCCCCGCCCGTTTTCGGCTCGTTCATAGCCTTTACAGAGCCTGTGGCCTTGCCGCTCGCCGCCATCTTGGCGTTGGCTTTTTTCGCCGTCACATTGGCGGAAGTCGCGGTTTTCTTCACCTCGTCCAGCTGCGCCTGCAACTGCTTGATCTGCTGTTGCATCATCTCGAACTGCTTGGCGGTGGCAGCGTCCATCTCCGCATAGGCGGGACTGGAAATCATCATGCTGGTGCAAACCAGCGCCATTAGCGGCGATATATAGGACGTCTTCATACATGTTCCCCCAGTTGCAGAATACACATCGCCCAACTGTTTTGATTACGGCACAGGCCATAAGGGAATTTCATGATGAATTCCCAACGGTTTTTTGGGCAACAGCAAAAGGCATAGCGCCTCCCGCCAAGCCGTCAAGACTTAAATGCCTATACTCTTCGGGGGGTATGCACCTAAAAAAATATAGGGCGCTGCCGTATTTTTAATGCTGCATCATATACCCACAGCCGCACTTGCGCCCTGCGCCGAAACCTCATCCACGCCTGAAAAAAATTAAAAAACTACCACGGCAGCGCCATACATGCCTGCTGCATCCACTCAAGGAATAATTTCACCTTGGTGGAAAGATGCCGCCCCGGCGGATACAGCATCACGATCTCCCGCGCAGGGTGCGTATCATATCCCGGCAGCACCCGCACCAGCCCTCCCGCTTTCACATGCGTGGCCGCTGAAAAAATCGGCAGCATCGCAATCCCGATCCCCTCCAGCGCCGCTTCGCGCATCATCTCCGCCGTGTTGGTCTTAAACACCGGCTGGAAGCTGGTCAGTCCCACCTTGCCCCGCCCATCCTTCCACCGCCAGTCCGTGCCGCTTCCGTGCCGCGTAAACGCGATCATCCGGTGTGCCGCCAAATCCTCCGGCTTCTTCGGCGCGCCATGCGCCCGGATATATTCCGGGCTCGCGCATAATATAATCGGGCAGTCCGCCAGCTTTTTGACCAGCAGCGCCGAATCCGCCAGCGCCCCCACCCGCACCACCACGTCAAACCCCTCCCCCACCACATCCACCATCCGGTCGTCAAAAG
>JANYCJ010000045.1 GCA_025360345.1 Alphaproteobacteria bacterium
GCCACCGCCCCTGTCCGCCTCAACAAAAGCGGGCTGGGAGATTCCCTCGCCCGTCCCACCGCGCAGGCCGACTGGCTCCTCTCCCATCTCCTTTTAAGCACCCCCTACGACGAAACCCCCTTCAAATTCACCGCCGATACCGAGCAGTCCCTTTTCGGCAGTGCCCGCGGCATTGCCCTGTCAGACCCCTCCAGCGTCCGCCTCCTCATCGAGCTGTTATTATTGTCCGGCCTCGGCATGACCCATGCCGGCGGCAGCTACCCCGCCAGCCAGTCCGAGCACATGCTCGCCCATAGCTTTGAAATGCTCCGGCCAGATGCCCCCGCCACTTTGCATGGTGAGCAGATCGGTGTCACCACCCTCACCGCCGCGCTAAGGCAGCAGCAGCTCATCGCCCGCCCCCCTGCCCCGCCTTCCCTCGCCTTCCCAAAGTCGGAGCTGCAAAAACATTTCCCAGCCTCCGTTGTCGAAAGCGCCGAAACCGCGTTCCGCGCCAAGCAGCAAAAAATAGAAGAAGCAGGCCTCACCGAGTCCGCCCTTAAAGCCCGCTGGCCCGACATCGCCCACGCACTCAGCGCCGTCACCCTCCCCGCCGCCCATCTCACCGAAATCCTCACGCAGGCCCAGGCCCCGCGCCGCATCGAATCCCTCGGCTGGACCGCCGCCGACTACGCCATCGCCACCCAATCCGCCCGCTACCTCCGCGACCGGTTTACTTGCCTCGACCTATAAAAAACATTCCACCATCCCACACGCTATCCGCGCATCTAGTGCAGGGTGAAAACCTGTAATCTTGCTGTTAATCCTGACTAATCCGAATCAGCGCCGCACTCACAAAGCACGCCAGCGGCAAGCTTGCAAACAGCATCCCCGTAAGCAGCCACATCGCCCCGTCCTGCCCGCCCGAGGCTGCAAATATCAGCACCGGCACGTAAAGTGGCATCACCACCAGCGCCTGCAGCAGCCCACCGCGCTTGTTCCCCAGCGTCAGCGCCGCCCCTATAGAGCCGATCGCCACCACCGTGGGCGAGGCCATCAGCAGCATCCCCATCACCTTCGCGCATTGGCCCGCGTCAAGGTTCGCCGTCACCGCCAGCAGCGGCGAAACCAGCAGCACCGGCAAAATCACCGCCACCCACTGCCCAAGAATCTTCGCCGCCACCAGCCATTCCAGCATCACCGGCTGCAATAAAAGCTGCTCCAGCGTCCCATCCTCATGGTCTCGCTCGTAAAACAGCGGCAGCGCTGAAATGCTCGCCAGCAGCATCGCCACGCACATCACTGCCCCGGCGTTCGCCGCCATCGCCTCCGCCCCCAGTGCGAAGGTAAACAGCGTCACCACGATAATATAGAAGCCGCACGTGCCAAAAGCCCCCCCGCCCTTGCGGAAGGCCAGGCTTACCGTCTGCCCCAGCATCAGCCCGAACATGCTCATGCCGCCGCCTCCGCCGCATCCCCGCGCGCAAGCGCAAAATCCTCCATAAACAGCGTGTGCGCCGCAATTGCCGAGCTCATGATATGCGAGGCCGCCACCACGATGCCCCGCTGGTTCACCCGCGACTCGATCAGGCTGGCCGTTAAAATCACCGCCTCCTCATCAAGGAAGTTAGTCGGCTCATCCAATATCCATAATTTACAGGGCACCACAATCAGCCGTGCCAGCGCCACTCGCCTCTGCCACCCAGCGGAGAGCTGCCCCGCCGCCACATCCTTATAGCGCGTCAGGTCATAGAACTTCAGCGCCGCCGCCACCAGCATCTCCGTGCCATACAGCTTCGCCCAGAACCCGATATTTTCTTCGACCGTGTAATCCAGCTTCACCCCG
This sequence comes from Alphaproteobacteria bacterium, assembly GCA_025360345.1. Taxonomy (GTDB): domain Bacteria; phylum Pseudomonadota; class Alphaproteobacteria; order Rickettsiales; family SXRF01; genus JANYBV01. Next base: position 1,826 of record JANYCJ010000045.1, read on the forward strand.
CTTTTATGCCCGATGAACATCAGCTCCCGCCGGAAATCATCATTGTCCTTAAGCGGCTTTTGCTCCCAGCTCACCTTTCCTGCGGCTGCAGGCATCAAACCCGTTAATATTTTGATAAGACTTGTCTTGCCAGACCCGTTAGACCCCTTCAACAGCAGCAGTGAGCCTTCCTGAAGGCAGAAACCCAGCCCTTCGAAAATCGTCGCTTCCCCCCGCACGCAGGCAATGTTTTCGGCGCTAAACATAGGCAATCTTTGTGTTTGTAACGAACATTTAACTATTGATCGCTAACACTAAATGGTTATTAAATATGGCCTCTCGAAATAAGCCTCAAGAGAAAAGCAATTGATAAGGAGATTGGCGTGAAACACAAGAGTAAGAATTCATTGAACACTAAATCAACCCTCACCGTGGGCAATGAGTCTTACGAATATTACAGCCTTCCCACTGCTTATAAGACCATGGGCCGCGACTTAAGCCGCCTGCCTTACTCACTTAAGATCCTTCTGGAAAACCTGCTGCGCAATGAAGACGACACCTCCGTCTCCCAGCTCGATATCTACGCCTTCGCCGATTGGGTGGTGGAAAAAAGCTCTGACCGCGAAATCGCCTTCCGCCCCGCCCGCGTGCTGATGCAGGACTTCACCGGCGTGCCCGCCGTGGTGGATCTGGCCGCCATGCGCGACGCAATGAAAAAACTCGGCGGCGACCCCGAGCAGATCAACCCCCTAAGCCCCGTAGACCTCGTCATCGACCATTCCGTGATGGTGGATTATTACGGCACTCAGCAAGCCTTCGGCGAAAACGTGGACCTCGAAATGGAGCGCAACGCCGAGCGGTATGAGTTCCTCCGCTGGGGCCAGTCCGCCTTCAACAATTTCCGCGTCGTCCCCCCCGGCACCGGCATCTGCCATCAGGTAAACCTCGAATATCTCGCACAGGCCGTCTGGACGGATGAAAACGTCGCCTACCCCGACACCCTCGTAGGCACCGACTCCCACACCACCATGATTAACGGCCTCGGCGTGCTCGGCTGGGGCGTGGGCGGTATCGAGGCAGAGGCCGCCATGCTCGGCCAGCCCGTTTCCATGCTCATCCCCGAAGTCATTGGCTTCAAGCTCACCGGCTCCCTGAAAGAGGGTACCACCGCCACCGACCTCGTGCTCACCGTAACCCAGATGCTGCGCAAAAAAGGCGTGGTCGGCAAATTCGTGGAATTTTTCGGCCCCGGCCTCGACGATTTGCCACTGGCAAACCGCGCCACCATCGCCAACATGGCCCCGGAATACGGCGCCACCTGCGGCATTTTCCCCATCGACGCCGAAACCATCAACTACCTGAAGCTCACCGCCCGCGACGACAAGCGCATCGCCCTCGTCGAAGCCTACGCCAAGGCCCAGGGCATGTGGCGCGACGCGAATTATCAGGAACCCATCTTCACCGACACGCTGGAACTCGACATCAGCACCGTGGAATCTTCCATCGCAGGCCCCAAACGCCCGCAGGATAAGGTGCTGCTGAGCAATGCCCACACCTCCTTCGCCGAAGCCCTGCCAGACCTGAACAAGGAAAACAAAACCCCAGCCGATAAGCGCGTGCCCGTAAATGGCTTCACCATGGGCCATGGCGACGTAGTCATCGCCGCCATCACCAGCTGCACCAACACCTCGAACCCCTATGTTATGCTCGCCGCCGGCCTTGTCGCCCGCAACGCTGCCAAACTCGGCCTCATGCCCAAGCCATGGGTGAAAACCTCCCTCGCCCCCGGCTCCAAAGTCGTGACCGAATACCTCACCCGCGCCAACCTGCTCGTGGATCTGGATAAGCTCGGCTTCAACCTCGTCGGCTACGGCTGCACCACCTGCATCGGCAATTCCGGCCCCCTGCATGACGAAATTGAAAACGCCATCCGGGACAACGGCCTCGCCGTAGCCTCCGTGCTCTCCGGCAACCGCAATTTCGAAGGCCGCGTCCACGCCCTCGTCAAGGCCAACTACCTCGCCTCCCCCCCGCTGGTCGTGGCTTACGCGCTGGCCGGCACCCTGAATATCGACATCACCAAAGACGCCCTCGGCACCGGCGCGGACGGCAAGCCCGTCTACCTGAAAGACATCTGGCCCTCCAACGCCGAAGTCGCTAAAACCGTCGCCGATTGCGTGACAAGCGAAATGTACCGCAGCAAATATCAGGACGTCTTCCGCGGCGAAAAAGCATGGCAGGACATTCCCGTTGCCAAAGGCAAAACCTACAGCTGGAACAAGGAAAGCACCTACGTCCAGAACCCTCCCTATTTCGTAGACATGACCAAAGGCGCAACCGATGCCACCCGCGACATCAACAACGCCCGCATCCTCGCCATCTTCGGAGATTCCATCACCACCGACCACATCTCCCCCGCGGGCAACATCTCCAAGGCCAGCCCTGCTGCCAAATACCTGCAGGCCCACGGCGTGCAGCCCGTAGATTTCAACTCCTACGGCGCCCGCCGCGGCAACCATGAGGTGATGATGCGCGGCACCTTCGCCAATATCCGCATCAAAAACGAAATGCTCCCCGGCACCGAAGGCGGCATCACCCAGTACATCCCCACCGGCGAAACCATGAGCATCTACGACGCTGCCATGAAATATCAGGCCGATCGCACCCCGCTGGTGGTCTTTGCGGGCAAGGAATACGGCACCGGCTCCAGCCGCGACTGGGCCGCAAAAGGCACCAAATTGCTCGGTGTGGAAGCCGTGATTTCCGAAAGCTTCGAGCGCATCCACCGTTCAAACCTCGTCGGCATGGGCATCCTCCCCCTCACCTTCGAAGGCGAAACCACCCGCAAATCCCTGAACCTCGTGGGCGATGAGCAGATCACCCTCAAAGGCTTGGCGGCGGGCATTAAGCCGCGCATGAAAGTGGAAATGGTCATCACCCGTAAAAACGGCGAAACCCAGATCGTCCCCCTCCTCTGCCGCATCGACACGCTGGACGAGCTGGCCTACTACAAAAACGGCGGTATTCTTCATTACGTGATGAAAAACTTGCTGGAACCCTCCCAACATACTAAAAAGCAAGCATGAGCCAGCCAGACCCCTTGGAAGACCTGAAGCGCACCATCGTCCTGCTCTATGGCATCATGGCCAACGGCAAGCCGTTTTGGCTCTTCGCCGCCATTCGCCCCAGCAAGTACCAGGCCTTCCTTTCCGTGCAGAAAGAAGGCGCCATCGACCTTGATAAATTTGAAGTCTACGGTGAGCTCATAATCTCCGGCGAAGGCAAGTCCCCCCCCGACGAAGTCATCCTCAAAGTGGCTGAAATGTACCAGACCGACGTGTCCAGCTTCCTCGAGGCCGCCCACGAAGAGCCTAAAAAGCCGGAATAAACCGCTAAGGCTCTCAAAAAATTTAACCTTCACACAATTGCAACACACGAAATTGCCTCCAAATGCTATAGTGGGCTTATAAATATCCGCCCAAAAGGCGCAAAATTGTTATTTAAGAGGGTTTTATGAGCGACGATAAGAAATCATCCATTAACTGGGGCGGCATCGGCAAAGGCCTGCTCGCAGGCGGCGCCATCATCGCCGGCATCGCCATCGTCTGCCCCGGTATGCTTTCCGGTGTGGTGGAAACCCTCGGTAAAATCGGCACCGCCGCCCCCGAAGTGGTGAAGGCCGAGCCCGGCATCGTAGAAAACGCCCTGAGCGGCGTCACCTCCGCCATTGGCAGCGGCATCGGCGCCGTTGTCACCAAAATCGCGGGCGTTGCCCTCGCCGTCACCGGTATCAACTACCTGATGTCCGACAAAACCAACAACGCCGAAGAGCATGGCCAGCGCTACGCTGAAGCCAAGGAATCCTTCGCCCTGCGTGAGGACATGCGCAAAATGCAGGCCGTTATGGTCACCCGTATGCAAAACGCCGGTCAGGATGTGGGCGCCGCAGCCCCCGCCCGCGCGTAAACAGCGAATTTCTCTTTACCTGCCCTATATTTAGAAGTTTATTAGGCCATAACGATTATTTAACCGTTATGGCCTAAAGTCTTTAAAATACTTAGTGCAAGAATATGAAAAATAACGAGTTGCCAGATCTCAGCCCAGACAATATCGCGCGCACCGTGGTGCTTGTGTTTGGCAAGCTGGCCGATGCCAGCCCCTTCTGGTGCTTCGTAACCGTAAAGCCCAGCCGCAGGGCCGATTTCAACGAGCGCGTCAAAGCCAAAACCCTCGACCTCACCCGCTATGTCGAAGACGGCTTCGGCGAGATCGTCGTTTCCGGCGAATCCGCCGTCCCTCCGCGTGAGGTTTTGAAAGACGTGGCAGCCATGTTCAATGTCCCCGTCCGCTCCCTCTTCTCCGAATTCGATATGGACAGCGAAATCGCCCGGGAAATTGAAAAGCTCAAAAAGGAATTAAACGAAGGCTAACATAGGCTTGCGCATAATTCCACGCTGTCATATAACTGTCACAATTACACATGCGTCGCTTTCACTAAAATGTAATCACAATTCTTGAAAAGATGCGCTACTATGGATTTAATGAATAAACACGCCGCCCAAGTGCAAAAGGTTATATATGGTTGATTACGTGATGAAATGCGCAAATTGTACAGGCAAGATCCAGCCGGAGTTTAACCAGCTGACGCCTAAGCCCGTGCTTCCCGCAGGCCTGAACGTTCCCCTGAACCTGGAAACCACCACCGCTCCCCAAAACCCCAGTGAGCGCGGCGGCCCCAAAGTCAGCCGTTAAAATTTTCCTATATTAAAAAAAACGCCCGGTAAAATCCGGGCGTTTTTTTTTGCTTAAAAGCCGCGCAGGCAGACTAGATCTTCGCCTGCTTCTTATCATCGCCTTCGTCTTTGGCTTTTTCTTTGTCTTTTTCAGCCGCGGAACTGTTGCTGAACATGCCGCCGAACGGCGTGAACATCTGCACCGCTTTTTCAAACATCGCCACGTTCTGGCGGGTAATCTCTTCCAGGTGGTTCAGCGGCGCCATGCTGCTTTCCATGGCCTTCTCCACCGTCTTGCCCAGCATCGTCTGCCCGAACATGCTTTTCAGCTGTTCCTTGTTGGTCACAAACGTTTTCATGCTGCCCTCAAGGTAATGCTGCATCACCTCTTGCATGTTATTGTCGTAATACTGGATCACGTTGCGCAAAAAGCTCGTCGGCAGGATCTTGAAGCCCTTCGTTTCCTGTTCGAAAATAATCTGCGTCAGCACCTGCCGTGTCAGGTCCTGCCCGGTTTTGGCGTCCACCACCACAAAATCTTTGCCGTCCTTCACCCGGTCGCACAAATCCTCCAGCGTGATATACGCCGAAGTGCCCGTGTCATACAGGCGGCGGTTGGCGTATTTTTTAATGACCACGGGGGCTTGTTCCGTTGCTGCGGTATCCATGCTGAAAAACCTTTATAAGCGAAATATGGACGTTTGCGCGAAAAACATATAAATTATGCGCATATAGAGCGGTTTTTGTAGCACTTATCACAATCCTGTGCAATGATTATTAACGAAAAATAACTGTGGTTTTCACGCATGACCAACACCGGATACCAGCACTTGGCCAAGGAGTTCATGGATTTATGGCAGAAGCAGATTTCTTCCGTCATCAGTGATAAACAATTCATCCAGACTATGCTAGAGCTGTTCCAAACCACGCAAAACCCCAATGACCGCCACACCGCACCTTCCCAATCTCCCCCTGCACCTGATGCTGACCATGGGTTGCTGGCTGAGTTCGCCTTTCGCCTTGCAATGTGTGAAAAGCGTCTTGCCGCCCTCGAAGGAAAACCCAAATCCCCCGCGAAGCCAAAGCGAAACCCAGCTGCTAAAACAGGCGCTGGCCGAGGAAGCAAAAAGCCGCGCAAGTAACCTCTTTTCCGGCCTGCTGCGCTACGCCGAAACCCCCTACCAGCGCAACGTTGCCGAGCCGCCCGCCATCTGGCGCAAGGGCAATGCCCGCCTGCTGGATTTCGGTGCCGCCTTCCCCACCGCCATGGGTGAAAACCGCCCCGTCATCCTTTTCGTCCCCTCGCTCATAAACCGCTACTACATTCTCGACCTGGAAGAAGAGCGCAGTATGCTGCGCCACCTCGCCGGCGCAGGCCTCTACCCCCTCGTCCTCGACTGGGGCGCCCCCGGCGAAACCGAATCCGCCTATAGCTGCGAGGATTATGTCCTGCAAACCCTCCTGCCCGCGCTGGACTATCTCACCCAGGCCTCTGCCCAAAGCGTCACCCTCGCCGGATATTGCATGGGCGGCGTGCTTTCCGTCGCCGCAGCCGCTCTTCGCCCTAAGCAAATTGCCGGCCTCGCCCTGCTCGCCACCCCGTGGGATTTTCATTGCCCGGAATTCGCCCCCTTTGTGCTGGAAGAAAACTGGCGGCCTACCCTTGAGGCGCTCATTGCCCAGCACAGGCAGCTCCCCGCCGAGATGGTGCAGTCCCTTTTCTACCTCACTGATCCATGGGTGTTTGAGCAGAAATTCCGCCGTTTCGCCGAACTCCAGCCCGACAGCCGCGCCGCGCGTGATTTCGTAGCGCTGGAGCATTGGGTAAACGACGGTATCCCCATGACCAATGCAGTGGCCAATGATTGTTTACTGGGCTGGGCGCAGAATAATATCCTCGCCACCGGCCAGTGGAAAGTAGGCGGCAGGCGCATAGACCCGAAAAAGCTCACCCTGCCCACCTTCATCGCCATCCCGCGCAATGACCATGTAGTGCCGCACCCTTGCGCCATGTCGCTGGCCGAAAGCCTGCCCCATGCCACCCTCACCCATCCCGGCGCGGGCCATGTCGGCATGATTGTGGGCAGCCACGCAAAGCGCGAATTATGGCAGCCCCTCACCGAGTGGGCGCACAGCCTCGCGTAAATAGGTGAAAACTAGCCGCGCACATAGCTGGCAACAGCGCTTATCAGCGCCACCAGCACAATCGCCGCTACAATGCCGTATTCAATAGCGGTAACGCCCCGCTCATCCTTCAGAAATGCTTTCAGTCGCTGCATGGTTGCTCCCCCTTTAGTGCCGCGCCGCCACTATAGCGCCAAAAAAGCCGGTTGGCGAGCGCCACGGCATTGCCCCATAGGGGGAAAACCCAGCCCTGAAAGTAAGGCAAAAATGAAAATCGCACGCCCTTCATCCCAAAATGAGAAAAAATGGACGTGCGAAATCAAAAAAAAGCCGGTCACGTTAACGTGCAAGATTGGTTTTTACGCCAGTGAACAACGTCGATAGCTGTGTGCCAACGCTTTTAATGGCGCTGATGGCCGCAACAGAGATCAAAGCCGCGATCAAACCATACTCAATCGCGGTTGCTCCCTCTTCATCGTGAATGAATTTTAGCAGTGTTTTCATAAAATGCTCCTTATCAGCCTTAAAAAAACTTCCAGCTCCTTTGGGGAGCTGGAAGTAGGAAAATTTCGATTCTTTTCCTGGTAATTAACGGGCGAGGTTGGTCTTGATGTTATTGAAGAGGGTGGTCAGCTGGTTGCCCAGGGCGGACATAGCGCCGATAGCGGCAACAGAGATAAGGGCAGCGATCAAACCGTATTCGATTGCGGTTGCGCCATTTTCGTCCTTAATAAATTTTGCGATGTGTTTCATGATAGTCTCCCGATGCTAATTTTTAACCTTATACGCTGAACCAATCAGCTAAGTTAACCATAGCAAATTCCCCTGCGCCAAACAAGCGGGAAAATAAACTTTATCATGAAAAATCAATTGGTTTTCCGTTAAATATGGGTAAATTTTTAGCTAATATAGAGTTAAGAAAATAGTAAATAGTCAGTCACTACAGTCGTTAAAAAATGCCCTATTAATGCCCTTAAAAATTGCCTAAAATACCGGCTAAATGTTAAATAGAAGAAATATAATTCTCACAGGGGGGATTAATGCGTGTTAAAGCCGCTCCCAAGATGATGGGAGGGGCAATTTCGCTATATAAGGAAAGAATGCGGCAGCAAGGCCGTTAAAGCGATTCCGCCAGCTCGTCCATGGACACCTGGTTGCGCCCGGTCTGCTTGGCGATGTAAAGCCGCTGTTCCGCCACCTTAAACAGCGCACTGGCATCCAGCTGCTGCTCATGCCGCGCCGAGGCAATACCAATAGATACGGTGATGCCGAACAGTTCGTTCTCTTCATCTATATGGAAGGTCTCCTTGGCCACAGAGGCGCGTATTCGCTCCGCCACCCAGAAAGCCCCGCTGGCGGGCGTATCGGGCAATACCACGGCAAACTGGCCGCCATCCACCCTGCCTGCAGTGTCCGTCTCGCGCATGGAGAGCCTGATAATCCCCGCCACGGCCTTCAGCACCCGGTCGCCGATGTCCTGCCCGTAGTTGTTATTGATGTTCTTGAAGTAATCCATGTCGATCAGCAGCACCGAAAGTTCTTCATGGCTGCGCTTGATGCGCTTCAGCTCGTCTTCCAGCCGCACAAAGAACAGCGCCCGGCTTGAAAGCCCCGTCAGCGCGTCCGTGTTCATCATCTGCGAAACTTCACCCTTGGCCTGCGCTTCGGCTTCCACGCGCTCGGTAATGTCGCGTAAAGAGCCCACCGAGCCGATAATCGCCCCGCGCTCGTCGAACCATGGGTATGAAATGTCCGAAACCCAGATTTTCCGCCCCTCTTTGGTCAGCATCAGGTAATCGGCCTGCCATTTATTCACGGCGCCTTCCTTGCGCTCGTTTTCCAGCGCCTCGAAGGATTCCAGCGGCCGCATCGCATTGCTCACAATGCGCGTCTCTAATATAAGTGACCGTATATTCATCGCGCGGATTTCGCTCTGCGTATAGCCCAGCAGCCGCTCAACCGAGGGGCTGACATAGTCATACGCCATCGTGTCATAGCGCAGGCGGTAAATAGTATCGTTGGAATACGACGTCAGAAGGGCGATCTCGTCCTTCATATCTTCGATATCCTGTCCCGCAGTACTCGTTTTGGTCGTATCCATAGCCTGTGCAATCCGTGCGCTTTCCCAACCTCTGGGAGAGCAAAGGATTGCGCTTATACCTTCAAACAAATAAAAAAGCAATCAGCGGCTGGAAAATGCGTATTTCCACACAAAATCAGTGTATTAAGCCGCAAGGCTTTTTTCCACAAAGCTTTGTAATCGCCGCATAAATCCTGCCGGGTCAGAAATTTCCTCGCCTTCAAGGATTCTGGCTTGGTCCAGCAAAAGCCAGGATACATCCTCAATGTCGCTGGCAGAAGTGGAATCCTGCAGCTTCGCCACCAGCGAGCGGATGATATTATGCTCCGGGTTGATCTCAAGAATTTTCGCAGACGCGCTCGCCAGTTGCTTCTGCTCGATCAGGAAACGCTCCAGCCGGAAATCCATCGCCCCTTCCTTCACCGCAAGGCACACCGCGCTGTTGGTCAGCTTGTTGGTCGTGCGCACGTCGCTCACCTTGTCGCCAAGGATCAGCTTGATGCGCGCGCACAGCGCCTGCACATCCGTCTGCTCGGCGGCATCGTCTTTCTTCTCCGCCTTCTCATCTTCGCTGGCGAAACTATCAAGGTCAATATCCGCCCGTGTCACCGATTTCAGCTGCTTGCCCTTATGCTCAAACACCACGTTGACCCAGAAATCATCCACATGGTCGCACAGCAGAAGCACCTCCACCCCGCGCTTGGCAAACCCCTCCAGCTGCGGGCTGGAGCGCAGCGCCTCGATCCGGTCGCCCGTAAGGTAGAATATTTCCTTCTGCCCTTCCGGCATCCGGCTGATATAGGCATCCAGCGTCGTCAGGTCGTCGGTCGCTGTGGAGTAAAACAGGCACGCATCCAGTATTTGCTCCCTCGGCGTCGTGGCTTCGCACAGCCCTTCCTTCAGCACCGGCCCGAAATTCTGCCAGAACGCCTTGTATTCAAGCGGCTCCGCTTCGCTGCGTTTTTTAAGCTCGCCCAGCACCCGCTTCACCACCGATTCCTTGATCTTGGTAAGCAACGGGTTGTTCTGCAGCGTTTCGCGGCTGATGTTCAGCGGCAAATCCTCCGAGTCGATAATCCCGCGCAGGAACCGCAAATATTGCGGCACCACGTCGATATTTTCCTCCGTGATGAACACCCGCTTCACATACAGCTTCACCCGCCGCTTCCGGTCAGGGTGGAACAGGTCGAACGGCTTGGAAGAAGGAATAAACAGCAGGCTGGTATATTCCAGCTTGCCTTCCGCCCGGTTATGCAGCGTGGCCCACGGAGAATCCGGCAAATGCGCCACATGGTGGTAAAATTCCTTGTACTGCTCCGCAGTGATGTCGCTGCGGGGCCGCATCCACAGCGCCGAAGCGGTGTTCACCACCTCGGTGTTGCCGTCCTCGTCCGTGATCGAAATCGGGAAGGAAATATGGTCGGAATAGGTCTGCACGATATTTTTCAGGCGGAATTTATCGAGGTAAATATCCTCACCCTCTTTCAAATGCAGCGTAATGCTCGTGCCGCGCCCTTCGCGCGCCACCGGCGCAATGCTAAATTCTCCCAAACCTTCGGAAATCCACGCCCAGCTTTCATCCTGCCCTGCGCGCTTGGACACTACCGTCACCTTGTCTGCCACCATGAAAGAGGCATAAAACCCCACCCCGAACTGCCCGATCAGCGGCAAATCCTTTTTGCCGTCCCCCGTCAGCTTCGATAAAAAATCCTGCGTGCCCGACTTCGCAATCGTGCCCAGATTGGCAATCAGCTCTTCCCTGCTCATCCCCACCCCGTTATCGGTGATGGTGATGCAGCGCGCCGCCTTGTCGATCAGCAGCCCGATCTTGAAATCTCCGTCATCGCCCAATATATACGTGTGGGTCAGCGCCTCATACCGAAGCTTGTCGCACGCATCGGAGGAATTGGATATTAACTCCCTGAGGAATATATCTTTATTCGTGTATAGTGAGTGGATCATCAGCTGCAGCACTTTGCTGATTTCGGCTGAGAATTTAAGTTTTTCTTCGTTATTTTCCGACATAATGTTCTACACTTGATGCTATTATGGTTTTGACTAATAATACGGATATGGTTGAGAACCCCGCCAGTGTCAAGGGTTGGCCATACCCCACCGGAGCAGATAAGCCGAATGAAAGATAAATCCCGCATCTCCCCGCTTCTCCTGGCATTGGCAGGCCTGTGGGTGATGCCCCCCCTCCCCGCCGCCTTTGGCGCCGAAAAAGTGCAGGACGAAGCGGCTCGCAGCGAATTCATCTACCGCGTAAACCTCGGCCGCGCCGATGATGTGCGCCTCCTCATCCGCGAAGGTGCCTCCGCCAACCAGGCCTCCGGCGAAGGCGTGCCCGCCATTTGCCTCGCCGCCGCCCGCATAGACCCCGAAGGCCTCAACGTGATGCAGGCCCTGCTCGATAACGGTGCGAACATCAACGCCCGCGACGCCCGCGGCCAAACCCCCCTGCACTACGCTGCAAAGGCCGGCAACACCAATGCCATCAACTACCTCATGGATCATAATATCGACGCCTACGCGCTGGACAATAACGGCGACGTGGCCCGCACCGCCGGCTACAAGGCCGGCCAGAAAAATTCCGTCAAGGCCATCGACGACTTCATCCTGAAGCAAACCGCCGAGGTCACCCAGCAATACAAAGACCGCAACCGCGAGCTGGCCGAAGCCCGTAACCCCCAAAACGCCGCCGCCGCCGATAACCCCCGCTCGCCGGACACCTCCGTCCTTCCCGCGGCAAAGGCCACCGCCACGCCCGCCACCAAGGAGCCCAAAGCCCCCGACACGGGCATTGCTGAAAAACCCAAAGCCCCCACCCCTCCGCCCGCGCTTGAAAATGCGCCTGAAAAAGCGCCTGTCGCTGCCGCTGAAAAAGCCGCGCCTGCAGAAAAAGCCGCCCCCGCCCCCGAAGCGCCCAAGCCACCCGCGGAGCCGGCTAAACCTGAAGCCCCCGCCGCAAAAGACGCCAACCCCGCGCCCGATAACACCGACAAGAAATCCCCTGCCCCGGCAGATAACGGTAAAAACGCGGGCAACAACGCCAACGCCGATAATGGCAATGGCGACGACGACGACGACAGCGCCGGCGACGACGACGACGATGGCAACAACGCCCCGCAAAAAGACGCAAAGGACATGACTGCTGAAGAGATCATGGCCAAGGCACAGGCCCAGGCCGATATCGATAAAAAGCGCCTCGAAGAAGAAGAGGACAAGAAAAAGGAAGAAAGCAGCCGCGTCATCTACGACATGGCGTTTAACGTCTGCGCCTTCCAGTATTGGTCGTATTGCAAAAGCGTCGGCCAGACCATGGATATAGACCGCGAAGAAGTGCTCATCGCCATCGAGTCCAGCAAGACAGAGGGCGAGAACCTGAAAAAAACCCTCCTGCGGGAATATAACCTGCCCTCCTCCACGGTGGAAACCATTTCCACCTCAGCGCAGGATCGCATCTATCAGGAACTCAATAATATGGAGTCGAACCGCGACCGCCACGAAAAAGGCGTCGGAAAACGCGACGATATGCAGGAACGCTGCGAATTTGTTGCCCGCCAGTGGGGCCTGAAAGCCCCCGACAAGCTGGTAAGCGGCGGTGACGACGACGACGACGATACTGGCCGGGGCGGCAAGGGCGGCGGTGGCAAAGGTGGCGGCGGCAAAGGCGGCGGCAAAAGTAAAGGCGCTGGCAAATCCAAAGGCGGGAAAAAAGGCAAAGGCAGCTAGCTACCCGCCTATAACAGCCCTATCCCCTTTATGACATTTTAGAGACAAAATATTTATATCGTTAATTATCAACAGGTAATAGGTGTTTACCCCTGTGCCGGATATGTTGTTAACCTTGGTAATCCTTAATTTCATATGCTATAATGAAACTATAAAGATTAACAAAGAAGGCAGGCATAAATGAAAAAACTTCCCCTTTTAATGGTCATGTGCTCTTTATTTGTGGTAAGTTCTCTAAGCGTAGCGGAAGCCCGTGGCCATCGTGGCGGCGGTGCCGGCAAAGCAGCCCATGGCGGCGGCGCTGGCAAGCTGAACCGTGCATCCGGCCATGCCACCCGCTCAGGTGGTGGCGGTGGCGGCGGCGGCCATGTCAATTTTATCTAATTCGCCGCGCTCAGGCGCGCAAGACCAGGAATCCAGCGTGTCCTCTTCGAATCAGTTTTTCTACGTCACCATGGGGCTCACGGCGTGCCTCGCAGGCGTATTGATCTTTTCCAAGCTCCCCACCCATAACAAAATCGAAAAATCCCATAATGAGGCCAGCGTGTCGCACACCGGCACGGCTGCGGCCATTGGCGGGGTCAAAAAGCAGTCCGACCCCCTCACCCAGATGAATAATAAGATTATCCAGAACAGTGCCCGCGCCACCGGCAGCACCACGAACCCCACCGGCCTCACCCGTGAAATGCAGTCCGGCGCCAGTAGCAGCCGTCCCATCATAGCTAGCCGCGGCACCACCATCACTAACACGGCCTCTGCGCAACCCACCTCCCGGGCATTCACCGCCACCTCGCCCACCTCCGGCACGCGTGACGCCTCATACACTCCCAGCTCTGGAAGCCGCACAGCTGCGCGCACCACCCAGAACTTCGGCGGAACCGGCCGTCGCTAAGCGTTCTTAGCTTTCCCCTGCGTCTTTTTTCTCCGCCGCCATCTTCGCCAGCGTCACATAATCCAGCTTGCCGTTGCCCAGCCTCGGTAGCGTTTCCACCCACTGCACCTGCCGTGGCAGCGCAATCTCAGGCAGCCCCTTCGCCTTCGCATGTTGCTGCATCAGTTCCCGCGTCACCGCCCGGGACTCTGTAAACAGCAGCACCTGCTCTCCCTTGCGCGCATCCGCCACGGCCATGGCCGCGTGCCCGGCTTCAGGCGCCAGCGAATGCACAAATTCCTCCACCGCTGAAAGCGATACCATCTCGCCTGCGATTTTCGCAAACCGCTTCGCCCGCCCCAGAATGGTGATATACCCCGCCGCGTCAATATCCACGATATCGCCCGTGTCATACCACTCGCCCTGCGCCTGCACCACACCCGGCTGGTCGGCCTTGAGGTAGCCCAGCATCACGTTGTCTCCCTTCACCAGTAGCCGCCCGCCTTTGTCCAGCCCCTCCACCGGCTCCAGCTTCGTGCCGATGCCCGGCAGCGCGCGCCCCACCGTGCCGGTGCGGTTTTCCAGCGGCGTGTTGAATGCCAGCACCGGGCTCGCCTCCGTCACGCCATAACCCTCGATGATATTGAGCCGGAACTTCTCCGCAAACAGCCTGCGCGTGGCTTCCTTCACCTTTTCCGCCCCTGCCACCGCCAGCCGCACCCGCCAGAAATCATACGTGTTGGCATAATGCGCATACCCGTTGTAGAACGTGTCCGTCCCCAGCATGATCGTGGCATCCACATCATACACCAGCTCCGGTATCAACCGGTAATGCAGCGGCGACGGGTATAAAAACGTCTTCACCCCCCGCACCATCGGCAATATCAGCCCCACCGTAAGCCCGAACGAGTGGAACACCGGCATCGCGTTAAATAAAATATCCTGCGGCCCAATATCCAGCACCGCGCTCACCTGCGCAATATTGCTGAGCAAATTGTCATGGCTCAGCGCCACCCCCTTCGGCGCACCCTCGGAGCCGGAGGTGTACAGCACCACCGCCTCATCCTGCGGCCTCTGCCGCGCCATCGCCTCACTTAAGTAACACCGTGCGAAATACGCTTTGAACAATCCCCGCAGCTTATTCGCCTTGCTCACCTGCGGCGCAAAATCTTCAAGGTAAACCACCCTGCACTCTGTTTTCAGCGCCTCCATCACCGCATCAAGCTTGCCCTTCTCCACGAAAGCCCGGCTGGTCAGCACCGTCTTCACCTTGGCAATCCGGCACGCATGGAGCAAATTGCTCTCTCCCGAAGAGAAGTTCAGCATACACGGCACTTTATTTAAAGCCTGCAGCGCCACGAACACCACCATCGCCACATTCATTGTCGGAAGCAGCACCCCCACATGGCGTTCCCCCAGCAGCGGCCCGGAAAGCTTATCCCCAAGGATAAACGCCCGTGTAAATACATTCCGGTAGGTAAGCGTCACCCGCGACGCGTCCATCGCCACTTTTTGCTTTCCCCCGTGCCACGCCATCGCATCCACAAACGCTGCCAGCAGGCAATGTTTGCGGTATGGCGAGGTGTGGTAGGCGGCATCCGCCATCAAATCATAAATCTCCCGCGCCGGAACCTCCGCCCCTTCCGGAAATGTTTTCGGCGGCAAAAACGTCACCCGGATTTTCGGGAACCAGCGTAATTTCAGCTTCCCCTGCATCCGCGAAAATTTGGAATACTCCGCCCCGTCAACCCGCACCGGCAGCACCGTGGCCCCGGTTTTCTCAATCAACATGCTGGTGCCGTCATACACCTTCATGATGCCCCCGCTGGTCGTGATCCTGCCTTCCGGGAAAATCACCACCCGCGCCCCCTTGCGCAGGCCCTGTATCAGCCCCTTCATGCTCAGCGGCTTGGAGGGGTCAAGTTTATAAAACGTAAAAAACCGCTCCAGAAAGCGGATATACCAGTGCTGCGCCTGAAACACGTTCACCGCGTATGCAGGCCGGAACGGCAGAAAAATCCCCAGCAGCATCGGGTCAAGGAACGACACGTGGTTGCACACGATCAGCACCCGCTCACCCGCCGCCTCCACATGCTCCAGCCCGCGCACCTCCACCCGGAACAAAAGCTTCATGAGCAGCGTAAGAAACGGCCTAACGAAGTATTTTTCGAGCATACCAGACCACAAACAGGTTAAGCGTGGCAATAATCTTGAACAAATCAAGGATACCAAACCCAAACGACAACAGCAAAGCCGAAACCACCGCCGAGGTGGTCATAAATACCGCGTCGTTCAGGTTGCTCGCCGCGATAATGCGCGAGCGGTATTGCGTGGGCGTGTTCGCCTGCAGCATCGCGTATAGCGGCACGATATAAATTCCCCCGCTCATGGAAACCAGCATCATGCACCCCATCACCAGCCAGTTTTGCGGGATTTCAAGGAAAGACCACGCGTCAAGCAGCGGCACATGCGGATACGGCGTCACCAGCACCAATAGATACGTAAACAGCGAAAGCCCCCCCGCCGCATACGGCAAAAACTTCGCCGTAATCTCGCCTTTCAGCAGTGTGTCGCAGGTCAGCGAGCCAATCGCCGTGCCTATGGAAAACACTGTTAGCAGCAAGATATAAACTTGGTTATTCGCCCCCACCACCCCTTGCGCAAAATTCGCGAACTGCGACATATACACCGAGGCGAACAGCAAAAACCACGACAGCGCCACAATTGGCAGCCACACCTTCTTGTCCATCGTCGCATAAGAAAGGATCTGCCGCGTCCCCCGCCACAAATTCCAGTCCAGCTTAATGCCCGGATGCGCAATCTTCGAAGGCGGGATAAACCACGCCGCCGCCAGCCCCCCCACGGCCACCCCTATCGCCGCAAACCCGATCAGGTTGCCCGGATATTCCACCAAAAGCCCGCCCGCGATCAGCCCGAACAAAATAGCGATATAGCTCGCCCCCGCCATGAATCCGTTCGCCGCCAGCAACTCTTCCTTGCTTAGGTGATCAGGCAAAATGCTGAACTTGATCGGGCTATAAAACGCCGTGTGGCACCCGCTGATAAACAGCACCACCATCAGCAGCGGAATATTGGTGGTCTGGAACCCGAAAAACGCCAGCGCCATAATCGCCACCTCTGCGATCTTGGCATACACCACCAGCCGCGATTTCTCATACTTGTCCGCAAGCGACCCCGTGATGGAAGAAAACAGGATCAGCGGGAACATCAGCAGCGCCCCGCAGATCGTAACCAGAATCTCCGGCTGCATAGGCAGCGGAATCCCCTTCGTCACCGAATAGGCGATCAGCACCACCAGCCCCGAGCGGATCATGTTGTCGTTAAACGCGCCGAAAAACGTGGCGATGAAAATCGGCAAAAACCGCCGCCGCATGAACAGCTTGTATTTCAGTGGCGAAACATGCACCGCGCTTTCGAAATCTTCCATGCCTCAACCCAGCATAATCAGCAGCCACACCGCCCCGGCAAGGATCAGGCTCAGCAGCACCGCCGAGCTTCCCACATCCTTGGCCGCCTTGGAAAGCGGGTGTATCTCCGGGCCAATCCGGTCAATCGCCGCCTCGATGCCCGTGTTCAAAAGCTCCACGATCAGCACCAGCAGCAGGCTGCTCACCAGCATCGCCCGCTCCACCCCCGTATGCCCGAATACGAATGCAAACGGCAGCATCACGCACGCCGCTATCAGCTCTGTGCGAAACGCCGGGTGCGAAATCACCCAGCGCAATCCCGCGACAGAATAACCGAACGCGGCGACGATCCGCCGCACTTCACTACACGGCTTTCCGCTGCTGTTCATACGATTCCGCAGGCAGGTTATAAATATCCGTCGCCGGGGTCACGCCTTCAAACCCCTGCGCCAGCAGCCTCATGCTTGAAGCGTCCATCACCGCGCAAAGCCGCGTCCGCTTGGAAATGATCGGCGCGCGCAGCCAGTCGAAATGCGCAGGCGCGAGGTCATGGCCTAAAATATCGCTGGCCTGTTTCCACCGCCCCTCGCTGTCTTCCTCGCGGGGCCGCCAGCCTTCGCCCACCGTGGTCAGGCTGCTGGTGAAATGGTTGCTGGCAACCAGCTGCTGCCTTGCGCCCAGCTCGGCCACCTCGGCGGTATTTTCCAGCCGCTCGATCACGCAGCCTTCGCCCGCGCCAATGCCCGAAAGCACGAAAATCACCGGCAGCGAAATCCGCGTTTCCGAAAGCATTTTCTTCGCCTCGTCATAGGTCTTGGCCGTCTCAAACACCCGGCGCAGCAAATGCTCCGGCGGAATCCCTCTTTCATCGCGCACCATCTTGCGGTTTTGCAGCCAGTCGCCAAGGAAGGATTTGCCGTGCCTGCGCATCGGCGCCTGGTTGATCGCCGCCGAAAACCGCCCCGGCGCCATCGCCGTGAACACGCCCGACATCGCGGGCCATGTCAGGTTATAAAAATCCCCCGCCTTGCCGCTTTGCCGCACCATCATCACCTGCTTGCCTAGCTCCGCGAATGGCCAGTCCAGCACCCGAAGCAGCGACACCGATTCGCCGGAGCGGTACACGCCCGAAGTGCAGCCCCACTCATAGCAGGTGTTGAGCGCAAACACGCCCGGCACGTCAAGGATGTCCGCAAACGTTTCAATCTCATACAGATAAGGGTTTTGCGTTTCCGTAAGCCACGCATGGCTGCGCTTGTCCATGAAAGGCAGCGCGAAATAGCTCAAAAGATGTGACGGCCAGCCAAATAAGAACGTGCTCGCCCGTATCAGCCCGCTGGCCTTGTCGGGAAACGCGCGCAGCAGGTCCACTGGCGTTTTTCCACGTAAATCGACAAAGGGAATGGTCGTTTTCAGCATACCCGGTTCCGCCCGCTCATAACATGTTGAGTCCACATTGGTTTACTTATATAGTGCCATGCTTGAAGGAAAGGCCAGCACTTTATGAAACCGAAGACCACCAAAAAAACCACCGCCAAAAAAACCGCCGCCCCCGCACTGAAAAAACCCACCCGCGAGCAGGCCGAGGCCGCCGTGCGCACCCTCATCAGCTGGGCAGGCGACAACCCCGACCGCGAAGGCATGGTAAACACCCCCCGCCGCGTCGTAAAGTCGTACGAGGAATTTTTCAGCGGCTACACCAAGGACCCCAAAAACATCCTCAGCACCACCTTTACCGATGTCGGCGGCTACGATGAAATGATCGTGCTGCGCGACATCGCTTTCAGCTCTTACTGCGAGCATCACATGGTTCCCTTCACCGGCCGTGTCCACATCGCCTACCTGCCCAATGACCGCGTGGTTGGCCTCAGTAAGCTCGCACGCCTTGTGGATGTCTTCGCCAAGCGCCTCCAGATTCAGGAAAAACTCACCGCCGAAATCGCCAACACCCTTTCGGACGTGCTAAACCCCAAGGGCGTCGCCGTGGTAGTGGAAGCCACCCATATGTGCATGACCACCCGCGGCGTGAACAAAACCGGCACCGTCATGCAGACCAGCAAGTTGCTGGGCCGCTTCCGCTCCGACCCCCGCACCCGTCAGGAGTTTTACAGCCTCATCAACTTCCCCCCCCATCACACCCGCTAATGCCCTCCACCCCCGAATCGCTCACCGCCGCCGCGCTGGCCATCTTAGAAAAACTGGTCTCTTTCAACAGCGTCAGCGCCCTGTCAAACCTCCCTTTGATTGATTATATCGAAGGCTACCTCACCACCCGCGGCATCCCCTCCGCCCGCATCCCCTCGCCGGATGGCAACAAAGCCAACCTCCTCGCCCGCATCGGCCCCGAAGCGGTGGGTGGCATCATCCTCTCCGGCCACACCGACGTCGTCCCCGTTGAGGGCCAGCCATGGGTCACCGACCCCTTCACCCTCACCCGCAAGGGCGACACCCTCTTTGGCCGCGGCACTGCGGACATGAAATCCTTCATCGCCGTCTGCCTCGCCCTCATCCCCGAACTCAAGGCCGCCGCCACGCAAAAACCCTTCTGGCTCGCTTTTTCCTACGATGAGGAAGTCGGCTGCCTCGGCGCGCCGCTCCTGCTCAAACACATCGTGGCCAACATCCCCAAACCGGCCTACGCCATCATCGGCGAACCCACCCTCATGCAGGTCGTCACCGCCCATAAAGGCGTCATCTCGTTTGAAACCACTGTCACCGGGCTGGAGTGGCATTCCAGCCAGCCCCAGCTCGGCGTAAACGCCGTGCAAATCGCCTGCGAGCTCGTCCACCTCCTCACCACCATGGCCACGGAGCAAGCCACTTCCGGCCTGCGCGACGAACGCTTCTCGCCCCCGCACACCACCGTCCACACCGGCATCATCCACGGCGGCACCGCCCGCAACATCATCCCCCGCGAATGCGTGTTCCAGTGGGAAATCCGCCCCCTCCCCGGCGATAATTACCAGCGCCTGCTGGACCGCTTCCACACCCGTACAGCCGAGCTGCAATCCGCCATGCGGCAGGTGCATCCCGCGGCCTCCATCACCTCCCGCCCCATGTCCACCATGGCGGGCGTCACCCTCCCCGCCTCCGCGCAACCCTCCTGCCACACCGTCATGCGCTGCGCACATACAAACGCCGAACATGCCGTCTCCTTCGGCACCGAGGCCGGCGTGTTCAACGACCACGGCGTCCCCGCCATCATCTGCGGCCCCGGCGACATCCAGCAGGCCCACAAGCCCAATGAATTTATTGAACTGTCGCAAATTCAGTCATGCGTGGAATTCATGCTGCGCTTGACCTCGGACACAGGAATCGCTAATACATAACCCATGTATAGCAGCACCACGCACGATATAAAAATTACCGTCGTCCCTGTGTATCTCGAGGAGCAGTCCGATCCCGAGGATCACCACTATGTCTGGGCCTACACCATCGGCCTCGAAAATATGGGCGACCGCACCGTGCAGCTCATCAACCGCCACTGGCACATCACCGATGCGAACGGCAGCGTGCAGGAAGTGCGCGGCTCCGGCGTGGTGGGCGAGCAACCCGTGCTTACCGCGGGCGACGAATACCAGTACACCAGCGGCGCGGCGCTGCGCACCCCCTCCGGCATCATGCGCGGCAGCTATGAAATGACCACCGAAGACGGCGAGACCTTTCTCGTAGAAATCCCCATCTTTTCACTCGACAGCCCCGACCAGTACAAGCGCCCTAACTAGGCTTTATAGCAGTATATCAATATGTTAAATTTCCCATCGTCACAATTTTGTCATGTGTTTTTTTAACGATATTCAGTTAAGATAGAAGATAGCGAAATCTTTTCAGGAAGCATAAATGGCTGATTCAGCAGGTCCAAGCCCAGGTCTAGATCCCGGCACACAGGCCAAACTGTCCCAGGGCGGCGGCGGGGGCGACAAAGACGGCTGGGAAGGCCTTGCCAGTGCCGCCATTTCGCTGGCGAATCTTCTGAAGATTATACCAATGAAGCTGGGGAGCGTCGGTGAAACATCCGTCACCACTGGCGTTGAACTGAATAAAGCTGGCATCGACAGCAGCAAACCCATTCCTGCCGCAGGCGCAGGCCTCAGCATGAATGGCGGCCAGAGCTTCATTTCCAAAATGCTCGCCGCCGTGATGAAAAAACCCGAATTTGGCGGCATCTCCTCCATGCTTCAGTCCATGGGCGTAGGCCCCGTGGAAAGCGTGGCCATGTCGGACGCCGGAACCTTCCGCCCCGATTACACCCCCGCCGTCCAGCGCGATGGCCCCTCAGTCAGCTCCGCATCCATAGGCTGATTTTTTCTTCTTTCTTCGCGGCCTTAAATCATCTAAAAACATCCATGCGCTAACGCCATGGGATGAGTAATGAAAATTGCAGTATTAAAAGAACGCAAACCCGGTGAGCAGCGCGTCGCCGCCACGCCCGACATAGTCAAAAAATATATCGCCTCTGGCAACACCGTCACAGTGGAGTCCGGCGCGGGCCTCGGCTCTTCCATCACGGATGCGCAATATGAAGCCGCCGGTGCCTCCCTCGCCCCCGAACTGAGCGAGGCCACGCGTGACGCAGGCCTCATCCTCAAGGTAAATGCCCCTGAAAAAGAAGAGCTCATGCTCATTCCCTCCGGCGCGCTCCTCGTCGGCACGCTCGATCCCCACGGCAAGGGCAAATCGCAGGAAGACACCCTCGCCGGATACCACCTGAAAAAACTCTCCACCTTCGCCCTCGAACTCCTGCCCCGCATCTCCCGCGCGCAGGCCATGGATGTGCTCTCCTCGCAAAGCAACCTCGCCGGCTACCGCGCCGTGATAGATGCCGTCTCCGCCTCCGCCAAAGTCGTGCCCATGATGATGACCGCCGCCGGCACCGTCGCCCCCGCTAAGGCCCTCATCCTCGGCGCGGGCGTCGCAGGCCTGCAGGCCATCGCCACTGCCCGCCGCTTGGGCGCGGTCGTCTCCGCCTTCGACGTTCGCCCAGTGGCCAAGGAGCAGGTGGAAAGCCTCGGCGCTAAATTCATCGAAGTCCCCACTGCCGAATCCGGCGAAGCCTCCGGCGGCTACGCAAAAGAGATGAGCGAGGAGTATAAGCAAAAACAGTCCCAGCTCATCGCCGACACGCTCAAAAAACAGGACATCGTCATCACCACAGCCCTCATCCCCGGCAAGCCCGCCCCCGTTTTGATAACCGAAGCCATGGTAAAAGACATGAAACCCGGCTCCGTCATCGTAGACCTCGCCGCCGCCTCCGGCGGCAACTGCCCCCTCACCAAGCCCGACAAAGTGACCGAAGTCCATGGCGTCACCATCATCGGCTTCACCAACATGCCCGCCCGCGCCGCCACAGATGCCAGCCAGCTTTATGCCCGCAACCTCTATAACTTCGTCACCACCCTCCTCCTCTCTAAGGAAGGCGCGGCCGATGTGAAATGGGACGACGAACTCATCAAAGGCACTCTTCTCACCTGCGACGGAAAAACCGTGCATCCTGCATTCACGGCCGCCACATGAAAAAGCTGTTCCGCATCATCGCCATCATCTGCACCGTCATCATCTTCGGCCTGCTTGCGCTGGCCGCCTTCAGCTATTTCACCTACAAAGCCGAATACAAACACGTCGAAACCGAAACCGCCTCCCTCGCCACCGCCGATGTAAAATCCGTGGTCACCAGCTGGGACTCCTCCGAACTGCAAAAAATCTCCCATCCCCTTCTCATCGCCGAGCTGCAAAAGCCCAATCAGGACCTCGAAGGCTTTTTCAAAGTCTATCGGCATCTCGGAGCGCTTAAAGCCCCCGTCCTCTGTAAGCTCGTTAATTTCAAATCCAATATCGGCATCCCCTCTTACACCGTGGCCGATTACAGCTGCTCCACAAGCTTTGAAAATGGCGAAGCCACCATCTATATTGAGCTGGTCAGCGACAAGGACAGCCAGTCAAAATTCCTCGTCACCGTGTTCCGCATCGAATCCCCCCTCTTCCTGAAAATCCTGGAGAAATAACCATGTACGATAAGGAAGCCCTGAGTCAGAAAGCTGAATCGCTGGTCCAGCAGGCCTCTAGCCTAGCCGAAGACATCAACGCCGCTAACCTCAACATCCATGGCGCAGGCGTAGATCCCTTCATTTTCGGCCTCACCGTTTTCGTCCTCGCCTGCTTCGTGGGGTATTTCGTGGTCTGGCGCGTCACCCCTGCCTTGCACACCCCCCTCATGGCCGTCACCAACGCCATTTCCGGCATCATCATCGTCGGCGCCATCATCGCCCTCGGGCCGGACGGCTCCGGCTTCTCCCATGTCGCTGGCTTCTTCGCCGTCGTCATGGCCAGCATCAACATCTTCGGCGGCTTCATCGTCACCCAGCGCATGTTGGCCATGTTCCAGAAAAAAGAAAAAACCGCAAAGGACGCAAAACCATGAAACAATCCTGCAAAACCTCCGGCTGCCCCGTCTCCGCCTGCGCCATTCCGGTTATCGCGCTGTTCATATTTTTAAGCGCTTACAACACCCTCGTCCACGGCCACCTGCTGATGGATGAATACAAGGCCACCGCCGCCCTCTGGCGCACCCCCGAAGAGATGAACGCCCTCGCCCCGTGGTGGATGGGTTATTATGCCCTTCTCTCCGCCGTGCTCGCCTGTTGGTTCAAAAAAAGCAAATCTGCCTTCTCCTGCGCCAAAACTCCGGAAGAAGCCGCCTCACGCTGCCCCATTAAATCCGGCGGCTGCTGCTTTGGCCTGAAGCTCGGGCTGCTCATGGGGCTGCTCATGGCCTCGTCCTACCTTTACATGCCCATCCCCTCCTCCCTCGCCATCAAGTGGTTTTTCACCGGCCTCTTTGAAGGCCTCGGCGCGGGCATGGTTCTGGGCATCACCTGCCGCGGTCCCTCCTCCTGTGATATGAAGAGCCCAGAATGAGCGATAGCTTTTACCTTCTCTACCTCGTCTCCTCCGTCCTTTTCATCCTCGCGCTGAAAGGCCTCTCCTCGCCCGAATCCGCCCGGCGCGGCAACCTTTTCGGCGTCACCGGCATGGCCCTCGCCGTCATCACCACCTTGTGCCTGCCCTCCGTCACCAATTACGCGCTGATAATTTTCGGCATCATGATCGGCGGCATCATCGGCACCGGCGTGGCCCGCCGCATCGAAATGACCGCCATGCCCCAGCTTGTCGCCGCCTTCCATTCGCTGGTCGGCCTCGCCGCTGTCCTCATCGCCTCCGCCGCCCTCTGGTCGCCGGAGTCATACGGCATCGGCACCAGCGGCAGCCTCCATTTCGGCAGCCTCGTGGAAATGAGCCTCGGTGCTGTCATCGGCGCCATCACCTTCTCCGGCTCCGTCATCGCTTTTGCTAAATTACAGGGCATCATGTCCGGCAAGCCCATCCGCTTCGCCACCCAGTCCAGCGTGAACCTGCTGGTCGCCCTTTCGCTTGCCGCCCTCCTTGTCATCTTCTGCCTCAGCGAATCCAAGCTGGTCTACACCGTCATGACCCTGCTCGCCTTTGCCTTCGGCCTGCTCCTCATCATCCCCATCGGCGGCGCGGACATGCCCGTGGTGGTCAGTATGCTCAATTCCTATTCCGGCTGGGCCGCCTCCGGCATCGGCTTCACGCTGGGCAACCCCCTCCTCATCATCACCGGCGCGCTGGTGGGCGCCAGCGGCGCCATCCTTTCCTACATCATGTGCAAAGCCATGAACCGCAGCCTCATCAACGTCATCTTCGGCGGCTTCGGCGCCACTGCGGAAACCACAACCACCGCCTCCGCTAATGACCGCCCCATCAAGTCCGGCAGCGCCGAAGACGCGGCCTTCATCCTCAAAAACGCTTCATCCGTCATCATCGTCCCGGGATACGGCATGGCCGTGGCCCAGGCCCAGCACGCCGTGCGCGAACTCATGAAAACCCTCGAAGAAGAAGGCGCCACCGTCAAATTCGCCATCCACCCCGTCGCGGGCCGTATGCCCGGCCACATGAACGTCCTCCTCGCCGAAGCCAACGTGCCTTATGACAGTGTGTTTGAGCTGGACGAAATAAACTCCTCCTTCGCCCAAACCGACGTCGCCTTCGTCATCGGCGCGAACGACGTCACCAACCCCGCCGCCAAGAACAACCCCGCCTCCCCCATTTTCGGTATGCCCGTGCTCGATGTCGGCCTCGCCAAAACTGTGATCTTCATCAAGCGCAGCATGGCCGCGGGCTACGCAGGCATCGAAAACGAACTCTTCTATCAGGACAACACCATGATGCTATTCGGCGACGCAAAGAAAGTGACCGAAGAACTCGTCAAAGCCATCAAGCACTAAATGACCGACGCACTGACCACTCCCCCCATGAAAATGGTCGCCTTCTTCACCGATGGCAGCGAAGCCCGCGCCGCGCAAGGCGCGCTGGCCGATGAAAACATTCCCTGCATCCTCGTAAATTCCCGCTCCGGGCCCGATACCGAAAGCATCGAAGGCTTTCGTATGCTGGTCGCCCTGCCCTATGCCGAACGCGCCGAAGCCCTGCTGGAGCCTAACCTTTCAGTGTATTTCCCCGAGGAAGACGAACCCTCCGACGAAATCATCCGCACCCACGGTTTCAGCTGGTATGTGGCACTGTTTCTCACCATCTTGGCCGCCATCGGTTTTGCCTCAAGCTTTTGGCACCGTTAGCCCCTGCCATCCACCGCCGCACCACCCTTAGATGCGCTTACTTTATGGGAAAGCGCATCGGCTTTCGCGGCAAACTCATTGGAAAACCCGCCGTGGCCTTTGCTGCCGATGGCGTTCGTCGCTTTGGTAAGTTTAGCCAGTTCAGCATCTGCTTCCACCAAACCCTGTTTCATTTCCGCAATCGCCTTTGCATCGCCATTTTTTACTTTATCAAGGGCTTCTAAAACCCCTATAGCGGTAAGCACGTCTGCAACCATGCCCATCTCTCCCTTGCCCTTGGAGGAAGCTTCAATCGTTTTCGCCACCGCTTTCTCCTGATCTCCTGATACTGCGGCAGCAAAAATATCCCTGACTTGCTCAATGCTTTCGCGTGCCTTTTCCAGCTTGCTAAAAGCTTCAGAACTAAGGCTTCCCGCGGTCAAAGATGCGGTGTTAACCTCGCGCAATTCGTGTGCAAGCACATTAGCGGTTCTCTCAGACAGCTTACCATTTTTTTTGAATTCCGCGTCAGCGCTGCCCGCGATATCCGATAAATTATCCCACTGCGCTGCATTGCGCTCCCATTGCGCTTTCCTGTCAGGAATGGAAGGGTCGCCAAGAAGGCTTTGGTCCTTGGGTGGGGAAAGCATTGCCATACCCTCTTTGATGGCATCCACCCGGCTGTGCATGTCGCCCAGCATCTCGCCAAGGTCTTCCCTCTCAGCCGTGATCTTCTTCGACGGCGCGGGCACGCCAGCCCGCAGCGCGTCCCTGCCACCCGCCACAATTTTAGCCGCAGGCTCATCGGCCGCGCGCCGGGTGCGCGCAGGCGCCTCGATATCCCCCTCGGGGCCGACGCTGTTGCTTGGTGCTAGCAGCATTGCTCCTGCAAGGAGTGGCGCAAAGCCCGTTTTGATCGCGTTTGAAAGTTTGCTCATAATACCCCCCGAAATTAACGAATGCTTTATATTACGCCAAACTAGTTAACAGACATACTCTTGTACAGCAAAAGCCACTAAATGCTTGCCCCCCACCCCCAATATGCATACAATCACCGCCTGTTATGATTAATAAAGGCTAATATGGCAAATCCCGCTGAAAAATCAGGAAATATTACCGAAGGCACCTCTTTCGAGCAGGCCCTGAAGGAACTGGAAACCATCGTCCGTAAGCTGGAGTCCGGCTCCGGCGACCTGGAGGCCTCCATCAACGACTACGTGCGCGGCACCGACCTCAAGGAATTCTGCCAGGAAAAGCTGAAAGCTGCCCGCCTTAAAGTAGAATCCATCCTTAAAAATCAGGAAGATGGCCAGGGTGGCCTCTCCCTCCAACCTTTTGACGCGAAATAGAATGAACATGGCACAGAACCCCACGGCGTTACAGGACGCTATCCAGAAAGTAGCCTCCTCCCTCGAAGAACGCATGGGCCAGCTGCTCAGCGTGCCCGAGCGCACCAGCAGCACCGTAATCTCCATGGGCACCGCCCCCAAGCCCGAGGGCGCAGACAGCCATGTTCGCGGCGCAGACACCATTCTGGAAGCCATGCGCTACTCCGCCCTCTCCGGCGGCAAGCGCCTGCGCCCCTTCCTCACCGCCTGCTCCGCCAGCCTTTTCGGCGTCAGCTGGGAAGCCGCCATCGAAGCCGCCGCCGCCATCGAGTTCATCCATACCTATTCGCTGATCCACGACGATCTGCCCGCCATGGATAACGACGACCTCCGCCGTGGCAAGCCCACCCTGCACAAAGCCTTCGGCGAAGCCGCGGCCATCCTCGCAGGTGACGGCCTCCTCACCTATGCCTTCCAGATTCTCGCCTCCCCCAAAATCCACCCCGACGCCGCCGTGCGCTGCGACCTTATCAACGCCCTCGCCGTAGCCTCCGGCTGCTGGGGCATGGTCGGCGGCCAGATGATGGATCTGGAAGCCGAAAACGAAACCCTCTCCGTCGATGAAATCATCCGCCTCCAGCGCCTCAAAACCGGCGAGCTCTTCGCCGTCTCCTGCGAAGCCGGCGCCATCCTCGGCAAAGCCCCCGGCATGATGCGCAACCTCCTTCGCGCCTATGCCCACGACATGGGCCTCGCCTTCCAGATCACCGACGATCTGCTCGACGTGGAAGGAACCCGCACCGAAACCGGCAAAAACGTGAACAAAGACAAAATCGCCGGGAAAGCAACGCTGGTGTCCGTCATGGGCGTAGAGCGCGCCCGCGAGCACAGCCAGATCCTCATCCAGCAGGCCATCAGCCACCTCTCCGTGTTCGACAAAAAGGCCGACAACCTCCGTGCGCTGGCAGAGTTCGTCATCTCCCGCAAGGTCTGATCTCGCGTCATTGCGAACGCAGTAAAGCAATCCAGCCCACCCTGCGCAGGAGTCAAAGCCGTGATCACAAAAAAGTTGGCAGAGCCCCGCTAACCTAAATCCGGTTCGCTATCGCAAAATACGCCTTATGCGGCAGCAGCCGCAGCGTTTTCAGTATCAGCGAAAACCGCTTCGGGAAATGAATCTCAAACCGGCTGCTATGCATCCCCGCCACAATCCGCTCCGCCGCCACATCGGCGGTGATAATGAACGGCATCGGGAACTCATTGATATCCGTAAGCCGCGTCTTCACAAACCCCGGGCACACCACCTGC
>JANYCJ010000083.1 GCA_025360345.1 Alphaproteobacteria bacterium
CATCCATGCGGTGCTGCCGGTGTCGATGGCGGGAGGGGTGGCGGGTGCGGCCGTTTGAGCGAAGGCCGCGTCTTGTGTGAAGAAGTAGACCAGAGCGAAAAGCCCAAGCGTACTTAGCGAATAAAGCACGTTTTTCATGTAACTAAACCCCAATAGAGCGTTAACTAAAAAACGTCGCGCGACTTATTTCCTGTTATTATTTTTTGGTATTTTTTTTGTTAATAGCAGCACTAGCATGTGCTTTTGGGAATGTCCAAAATTTCTATGCGCCTGCCTAAAAGTTTTATGCGGCGTTGCCTAAACGCACCAGCCCGGCCTCCAGATCGCGGATCAGGTCGGCAGTGTGCTCCAGCCCGATATGCAGGCGCAGCAGGGTGCCCTCGTGCGGGAATTTATAGGCGGTGCGCGAGTTGCGCAGGTTTACCGGGGTGATGAGGCTTTCATAGCCGCCCCAGCTGTAACCCATGCCGAAGAGCTCAAGATTATCCAGCATGGCGGCGAGCGCGGCTTGGGGGGCTTTTTGCTTCAGGGCGAAGGAGAACAGGCCGCAGGCGCCGGTGAAGTCACGCTTCCAGAGTTCATGGCCGGGAGCGCCGGGGAGCGCGGGGTAGAGCACGGCCTCCACCTCGGGGCGACGACTTAGCCAGTCAGCTACCTCAAGGGCGTTTTGCTGGTGCTGTTTCAGGCGCACGGCCATGGTGCGCAGGCCGCGATGGGCGAGATAGGCCGCGTCGGGGCTGGCGCAGGCGCCGGTGTTTTTGTAGCTGCGCAGCAGATGGGGATAGTGCTGCTTGTGGCAGGTGATGACGCCCATGACCACATCGGAATGGCCGCAGATATATTTGGTGGCGGAGGTGATGGAGATATCCATGCCAAGCGCATAGGGGTCGTAATACAGATGCGCGCCCCAGGTGTTGTCGCCCATGGTGAGGATGCTTTTGGCTTTCGCCACTTTGGTAATGGCGGGCACGTCCTGCATTTCCATGGTGAGGGAGCCGGGGGATTCGAGATAGATGATTTTGGTGTTAGGGCGGATGAGGGCCTCGATCCCCTGCCCTATGGCGGGATCGTAATAGGTGGTTTCCACGCCGAAGCGCTTCAGCTCCACGTCGCAGTAGCGGCGGGTGGAGCCGTAGGTGGTGTCTACCATCAGGATATGGTCGCCGGTTTTGAGGAAGGCATTCAGGGCGATGACGATGGCGGAAAGGCCGGAGGAGGTGATGATGGCATGGTCCGCGCCTTCGAGCTTTGCGATGGTTTGTTCCAGCTCGGTGGTGGTGCGGGTGCCGTAGCGGCCGTAGATGGGTTCCTGCGTGGTCCCGTTATCGGCGGCTTCAAAGCTGGCTAGGTCGGGGAAGAGGATGGTGGAGCCGCGGTAAACAGGCGTGTTTACGACGCCACTATGGTCTTGCGGGTGGCAGCCGAGGGTGGCGAGGAGGGTTTCTTTGCGCATGGGGTTTGCGGGCTTTCGTTGAGTTCTTCGGGGCAAACCTTAATCGGCTACCCGGCAGAGTCAATCAAAAAGCCCGAAAGGACAAACCCACGATGACGTTCGTCAGGCCTCTCGATTCGGTGCCGAAGGGGCGGAAACAGGCGCGGTATTTGACCATTTCGCCCGCCTCGTTGAGGTAAAAGCCGCCGTCTTCGACTGGTTCGGGGGCGTCGATGATGGCATTGAGGCGCTTGTAGATGGCGATGCCGGGGAAGCTTACGGTGCCGGCTTCAACGATCTGGCCGCAGATGTCCTTGCCGTAGGATTTGATGATATGGTCGCCGATGAATTCGAACTTGAAGAGTGCGCCTTTACGGGTGTCGACGGAAAAGACCATGCACTGATGCCATAAATCTTCGACCACGCCGTTATTAAAATGCTCGATTTGCGGCATTTTCTTATCTTTCTGGATGAGCTTCCAGTAATTCAGCAGGCGCTGGGTGAGGCGTTGTTCATTTGCTAGGCTCATATTAATCCTTACCTGACCGTCAAAAGCGTGTCTTTTCGCCATGGTGGGGGTTGCAAGCCGGGGCCAAAGGCTATAGAACACTATTCTGGCAAGCTAACATTAAAATATCATTAAGCAGAAACTGGCTCTTTTTAATATATGTCAAAAGGTTATTACCCTGAAGTTAACCCGAACCCTGATTTTGCGGCGCTTGAAGAATCGGTTTTAGCCACTTGGGAAAAAGAAAAGCTGTTTGCACGCTCGGTGCAGAACCGCCCCGCACAGGTTCAGGGCCATAGCAACGAATACATCTTTTACGACGGCCCGCCCTTTGCCAACGGCTTGCCGCATTACGGGCATTTGCTCACCGGGTTTGTGAAGGACGTGTTTGCACGGTATGCCACCATGAAGGGCAACCGGGTGGAGCGGCGCTTCGGCTGGGACTGCCATGGGCTTCCAGCGGAAATGGGCGCGGAAAAAGAGCTGAAAATCTCCGGGCGCAACGCGATTATCCAGTATGGCATCGGCAATTTTAATGAATATTGCCGCACCAGCGTGATGAAATACACGCATGAATGGGAAACCTATGTGACGCGCCAGGCGCGCTGGGTGGACTTCAAGGGCGACTACAAGACCATGGATAAGAATTTCATGGAATCCGTGCTGTGGGCGTTCAAGCAGATTTACGACAAGGGGTGGGTGTACGAAGCTTACCGGGTGATGCCGTATTCGTGGGCTGCGGAGACGCCGCTTTCGAATTTTGAGACGAAGCTGGATAACAGCTACCGGGAGCGGGAAGATAAGGCGGCGACGGTTGCGTTTGAATTAGTTACTCCGCCTAAGTCATTGGCAGATGCTCATCAAAAATTAGGCATCCATATCAAAAACTATTTTGTTTTAGCTTGGACGACCACACCATGGACATTGCCATCTAATTTGGCATTAGCAGTTGGCGACACTATAGTTTACGAAAGTCTTATTAAAGATGATTGTTGCTATATTCTGGCGTCTAGTAGCTGCCATAAATACAGCAAAGAGTTACCAAACCCTGCCGAGCATCCAGAACTCGCACATACTTTATTTCATCTGCGAGCTAATGATTTAACCGGTCTCTCCTATAAGCCTCTCTTCCCCTATTTTGCCAATCATCAGCCAGGAATTGCGTTTAAAATTCTGGATGGTTCTGCTTTCGTCACTGATGGCGATGGCACGGGCATCGTGCATATGGCGCCCGGGTTTGGTGAGGACGACCAAAAATGCTGTGAGGCGAATGGCATTGAGGTGGTGGTGCCGGTGGATGGGCAGGGCAAGTATACGGATGCGATTTTCGATTTGCCGGATTTGCAGCTTAAGGGGCTGAATGTTATTGCGCAGGTAGAAGGCCAGAGGGCGGATGAGCCTTATAAGCCGGAGCAGGTGAAGAAGTTTGGCTTAGCGAATCTGCGGATTATTTCGTGGCTGAAAGAGCATGGGAAGCTCATCAAGCAGGAAGAGTTCAAGCATAATTACCCGCATTGCTGGCGCACGGACACACCGCTGATTTACCGGGCGATGCCTTCTTGGTATGTGGAGGTGACGAAGTTCCGTGACCGCGCGGTGGAGCTGAACAAGCAGATCAACTGGATTCCTTCGCATGTGCGCGACGGGCAGATGGGGCATATGCTGGCCACCGCGCCGGACTGGAGCATTTCGCGCAACCGGTTCTGGGGGACGCCGATTCCGGTGTGGCGCTCCAAGTCGGGCAAGATCATCGTGATCGGCAGTATTGCCGAGCTTGAGGAGCGCAGCGGGCAGAAGGTTGAGGATTTGCACCGGCCTTATATTGATGAGATCACCATCACTGAGGGCGGGGAAGAATATACGCGGGTTGAAGATGTGTTCGACTGCTGGTTTGAGTCCGGCTCCATGCCTTTTGCGCAGGTGCATTACCCATTTGAGAACAAGGAATGGTTCGAGCATCATTTCCCGGCGGATTTTATCACGGAATATGTGGGGCAGACACGGGGGTGGTTTAACACGCTGATTATGCTGTCCACGGCGCTGTTCGACAAGATTCCGTTTAAGAACTGCATTTGCCATGGGGTGGTGCTGGATGCGGAGACGGGGCTTAAATATTCCAAGCGGCTCAAGAATTACAAAGACCCGCTGGAGGTGATAAACCAGTTCGGGGCGGATGCGCTGCGCTGGCTGATGATTGCAAGCCCGGTGATGCGCGGGCAGGATTTGATGGTGGACCCGGACGGGAAGTTTATCCGCGACGTGGTGCGGCTTGCCATCAAGCCGGTGTGGAACGCGTATAATTTCTTTTGCCTGTATGCGAATGCGGACGGGGTGAAGGCAAAGTTTTCCACCGAGTCCGGGGATGTAATGGACAGCTACATCATCGCCAAGTGCAAGCAGGCGGTGGAGAAGATCGGGGCTGCGCTGGACGCGTATGACACGCCTTCGGCGTGCGAGGCGTTTTCGCTGTTTTTCGATTCTTTGAACAACTGGTATATCCGGCGCAACAAGGAGCGGTTCTGGAAGGCGGAGCACGATGCGGACAAGCAGGCGGCGTATGACACGCTGTACACGGTGCTGAGCATCATGTGCCGGGCAGCGGCGCCGCTGCTGCCGCTGACGTTGGAAGATATTTACACCGGGCTTACCGGGGAGGCCAGCGTGCATGTGGCGGATTTCCCGGATGTCGGCCTTTTGAATATTGATGATCGTGCATTGATTATGCAAATGGATTGGGTTCAGGCCGTATGCAATTCAGCATTAGCAATTAGAAATCGTTTGAATATTCGTGTTCGCCAACCTTTGCATGAGCTTACAATTGCTGGTGCAGATGAAAATCTTGCAGACCATTATAAGGATTTAATTAAGGATGAAGTGAACATCAAATCTATCGTGATCAAAAATATTTTGGATTCGCGCTATGGAGCACACCGCCTTAAAATCAACTCTGCTGAACTCGGCAAACGTCTGCCGCAAAAAATGAAGCAAATCATACCTGCTAGCAAAAAAGCTGAGTTCAATTTTTCTGCAAACGGGGGAATTATAATTGTAGGAGAAGAACTATACTCAAACGAATTTGATTTATTATTAGAACCAAGCGGTGAATTTAAAGACCGGGCGCAGGCGCTTTCGAGCAACGATGCGCTGGTGGTTTTGGACACGACCATCACGCCGGAGCTGGAAGCAGAGGGCATTGCGCGCGATCTGGTGCGCATGATCCAGCAGGCCCGCAAGGATGCCGATTTGAACGTGTCCGACCGGATACGGCTGCATGTGGACGCGCCGGAGGCGATTGCCAAAGCGGTTGCAACGTGGCAAGGTTATGTCAACGAGCAAACCCTTTCGGAAATGACCGACACTGCGCCGAAGGACAAAGCATTCACGGCGGAAAACACGCTGGACGACCAGAAGATCACGATCACATTCTCACTTGCGGCGTAAAGGAACGGCTATGTATTCTACCGACATGCGCAAAAACATGATTCTTGGCCAGTTGTTCACCAACGACATCGGCAATAAGCATATTTTCAACGCGATGGCGGCGGTGCCGCGCGAGGCTTTCGTGCCTGACAGGCTGCATGGCGCTGCCTATGTGGATGAAGACCTTGACCTTGGCAACGGGCGCTACCTGATGGAGCCGCTGACTTTTGCGAAGCTGCTGGACCTTGCGGAGATCACCCCGGCGTGCCGGGTGCTGAATATCGGCTGCCTGACCGGGTATTCGGCGGCGGTGCTGGCGAAGCTCGCGGCGCAGGTGATTGCCACCGACACCGATACGGGCGCGCTGGAAGAGGCGCGGCTGCACATGAACCAGATGCGGATCACCAACGTGAACCTGCAGGCGGTGAAGGCATTGCCGGAAGGTTTTCCCAACTCCGCGCCGTATGACGTGATCGTGATTCAGGGGGCGATCAATTTTATTTCTGAGAAGCTTGCCGCGCAGCTGGCGCCGGGCGGGCGGCTGGTGACGGTGCGCAATGTGGCCACGCGGCCCGGCATGACCGGGGGGCTGGGCAAGGGTTTGCTGATCCGCCGGGTGGAACAGAAATTGCAGTACAGGGAATATTTCGACACGGCCTGCGCGATCCTGCCGGGTTTTGAGCAGAGCGCGGGCTTTACGTTTTAACCAGCACCGGGAGTTATGCAACGCTTACTCTTCCCATTACTGATCGGCGCCAGCCTGCTTTGCGCGGGCGCGGCATTCGCGCAAGGGGTGGATGACAGCGAAGCGGCGCCAGCGGCGAATGTGCTGGACTCGGCGCTGCAGCAAAAGGACACGACCCCCCTGCCCCCGGCGGAACTGCCGAAAAAGACAGCGGCTGCCAAGAAAAAAACAGCAAAAAAGGCGCAAGCCAAAAACGACCTGCAGGCCGATAATCCCAAGATTGACGCGCTGCAACCGGCGCTGGCCGCGCCGGAGGAGGGAAGCGGCGAGAATGCGGAGAAAAAAGACCTGTTCACGGCGGCGCTGGCCAATGTGTATAACACCCACCCGCAGCTAAAGTCTCAGCAGGCGGCGCAAAAGGCCACCGATGAGAATGTGAACCTCGCTTTTTCGGCCGTGCGGCCGGATGTGAATGCCGGGTATTCGGTGGGCCGGGTTTCCAACAAGAATGATGATAGCAGGCGCAGCACGCTGACCACTTATAGCGCCACGCAGCCTTTGTTCGTGGGCGGGGCGCTGGCGGGCATCCGCGGCGCGAAGCAGCGGGTGGCAGCCGGGCAGGCAGAGCTTACGGCGGTAGAGCAGCAGGTGCTGTATGACGCGGTGGTGGCTTATTCCAACGTGGTTAACGGGCTGGCGGTACTGCAGGTGAACCAGAATAATGTGGATTTGCTGAACAAACAGTTCCTTGCCACCAAGGCGCGGTTCCAGGTAGGGGATAATATCACGCGCACCGACCTTGCGCAGGCGCAGTCACGCCTTGCCACTGCCAAGGCGGGCGAGCGTGCGGCGCTGGGCAACCTCGACGTGGCGAGGGCGACCTTCTCCCGGGTGATCGGGTTTGACGCGCCGGAAAGCTTAAGCCTGCCGCCGGAGCCGAAAGGGCTGCCCGACACGCTGGACATGGCCCGCGACCAGGCAGCGGTGAACGAGCCGACGCTGAATGCGGCAGCGCAGTTGGAAAAAGCCTCCAAAAGTGATGTGAGCGTGTATAAGGGGGCGATCCTGCCCTCGCTGAACGCGGTGGCGCAGCGCCGGGACGCCACGAACTCGGTCAGCGGCGGCTCGCAGGGGAAAAACGACACGCTGACGCTGAACCTGACCGTGCCGCTGTACCAGACGGGAGCGGAATATGCGCGGGTGCGGCAAGCTAAAGACTTGGCCGAGGAGGCGAAATACCACACGATTGACACAAAAAACGCGGTGATCGAGACGGTGACGCAGAGCTGGCAGAATTATGTGACGGCTAAGGCGGTGATCGTTTCCAACGAGGACGCGGTCAGGGCTGCGAAAACAGCCATGAACAGCATCCAGCAGGAGAATAAATACGGCTCGCGCAGCATTCTGGATGTGCTCAATACGCAACAGGATATGTTTAACTCGCAGGTAAGCCTTGTTAACGCCCGGGTGGCGGAGCGGCAGGCGGCTTACAAGCTCCTCGCAGCCGTAGGGCGTTTGACGGCGGAAGGCCTTCATTTACCGGTAGATATTAACGATCCGAATCAACACTATGATGACGTAAAATATAAGTTGATTGGTTTCTGATAATGGTCTTTTAATAGATACATACTATTCTCCCCTAATGGGCATAACCCACCAATACGTTACAAGGATCGATGCATGGAGGCCGGCGCTACCAAAAAAGAGCCTAAGATAGAGGCTAAAGGCGGTGACGAAGACCTGTCTATGGAAGAAATTCTCCAGTCAATCCGGCGTATTATTGCTGATGACGACAACGAAGGGAAGAAATCTGTGAGTCCAGAGAAAAACAAAGGTAAGGCCGCCGATGACGATGTCCCGGGTTCGGACATGCTCGAGCTTACCGACATGCTCAAAGATGACGGCACGGTGGTGGACCTGAAAAAAGAAGCCGCCACGGCCGCAAAAATCGCCGCGATTGAGACCACCACTTCGTTTGATATCCTAAGCCAGATCGACTCGGCGCTGGATGCGGTGGAAAAACCTGCCGAAGCGCCAAAGCCTGCGCCGGTTGCAGCAACTCCAGCCCCGGCCACGCCTGCGCCTGTCATGGCCGCACCGGTGGCCGCGCCTGCGCCGCTCTCCGCCGATTCGCTGCTTTCCGACGCTGCGGCCGCAGCCACGGCGGAAGCTTTCAACCGCCTGAAAAGCGTTGAACCGCCACCGGTGTATGCCGTGCCAACGGGTGGACCAGCCTTCCGCAGCGGCGCCACCATGGAAGATCTGGTAAGCGACATGCTGAGACCGATGCTGAAGCAGTGGCTGGATGCGAACCTTCCCGCCATGGTGCAGCAGATCGTGGAACGCGAAGTTAAAAAACTTACCCGCTAATCTTTTCCCTTTTATAGAGCTGATAATGACCAAAACCTACGGCAAGTCGCGGCTCCCCAGCCGCCATGTTACCGAGGGGCCGGAGCGCGCCCCTCATCGTTCCTATCTTTATGCCATGGGCATCACCGAAGCGGGCATCCATGCGCCGCTGATCGGGGTGGCTACCACGTGGAACGAGGCAGCGCCCTGCAACATCACGCTGGCACGGCAGGCGCAGGTGGTGAAGAAGGGCGTTTCGGCCGCAGGCGGCACGCCGCGCGAATTTACGACCATTACGGTTACCGACGGCATTGCCATGGGGCATCAGGGGATGAAGTCTTCGCTGGTGAGCCGGGAGGTGATTGCGGATTCGGTGGAGCTTACCATGCGCGGGCACAGCTATGACGCGCTGGTGGGGCTTGCGGGCTGCGATAAGTCGCTGCCGGGGCTGATGATGGCGATGGTACGGCTGAATGTGCCGAGCGTGTTTATTTATGGCGGCTCCATCCTTCCGGGCAAGTTCAAGGGCAAGGAAGTGACGGTGGTGGACGTGTTCGAAGGCGTGGGCAAGCATAGCGCGGGCCAGATGTCTGACGAAGACCTGCTGGAGCTTGAAAAAGCTGCGTGCCCTTCCGCGGGCAGCTGCGGCGGGCAGTTCACGGCCAATACCATGGCGTGCGTGTCTGAGGCGATTGGCCTTGCGCTGCCGGGTTCTGCGGGTGCCCCCGCCCCGTATGAGTCGCGCGATGGGTTTGCCTTTGAATCAGGCCGGGCGGTGATGGAACTGCTGAAACATAAAATCCGCCCGCGCGATATTGTGACGCGCAAGGCGCTGGAAAACGCGGCGGCGGTAGTGGCGGCCACGGGCGGCTCGACCAACGGGGCGTTGCATTTACCCGCGATTGCGCATGAATGCGGGATTGATTTCGACATTCACGCCGTGGGCGAGATTTTCAAGCGCACCCCTTACTTGGCCGACCTGATGCCGGGGGGGAAGTATACCGCCAAGGACATGTATGAGGCGGGCGGGGTGGAAGCGATTATGAAAACGCTGCTCGACGGCGGATACCTGCACGGGGAGTGCATGACGGTGACGGGCAAGACCATTGCCGAAAATCTTGCGAAAGTGAAATTGCGCAGCAACCAGGATGTGATCTACCCCTATGACAAGCCCATCCGCAGCGAAGGCGGCGTGGTGGTGCTGAAGGGCAACCTTGCACCTGAAGGGGCGATTGTGAAGGTGGCGGGGCTGAAGCAGCTGGTGTTTTCCGGACCGGCGCGGTGCTTTGATTCCGAGGAGGCGTGCTTTGCGGCCGTGGACAAGAAAGACTACAAAAAGGGCGATGTGCTGGTGATCCGATACGAAGGGCCTAAGGGTGGGCCGGGGATGCGCGAGATGCTTTCCACCACCGCCGCCATTTACGGGCAGGGCAACGGCGAACATGTGGCGCTCATCACCGACGGGCGGTTCTCCGGTGGCACGCGCGGGTTCTGCGTGGGGCATGTGGGGCCGGAGGCTGCCGTGGGCGGGCCGATCGGGCTGATTAAGAATGGCGATATCATTACCATTGACGCGAACAAGCAGACCATTCATGTGGATGTGCCGCAGACCGAGCTGGACAAACGCAGGCAGGCATGGAGCCAGCGCAAAACGGACTACCAGTCCGGTGCGCTGTGGAAATATGCGCAAGGGGTGGGCAGTGCTGAAAAGGGTGCGGTGACGCATCCCGGCGGCGCGAGCGAGACGCATAGCTACGCGGATATTTAAAGCGTTTCGCTGGCAGGCTTTTCTGTAGCTCTTACCGTTATTCCCGGCACGGGTATTCTGCGACGTTCTGGCGATGCGCTTTTTCGCGGCTATCTTCTGCGGGTGGACGCTGCTTAACCGCGCGCGGTACGCCGAGCCGGGGCAAGCAGGTTTTCAAGGGCTTTCGTGGCGCACTCCGCCACGGTTTCGGCATCATAGCGCAGCGAATGGGCGCTCACAGGATAGGTGCGGATTTTGGGCTGCGTTACTGCGGGCGCAGTAACCACGGGCGATTCAGGCACAGACGCCACGAGGGCGGCAAAGATGGTGCCGCTCATGATGGTGGTGGCGGCGATGCGGCTTACGGCATATCTGTCCTCGGGATGTAGCTTACTGTAGCTGGCGCTTGCGACAGCGCCCATGCCTGCACCCAGCACACCGCTTGCGGCAATGGTTATTGCGTGGCGGCGGGTGACGGTGGTGGGCATTGAAAGCGGGGCCTGCGCCTGTATCTCTTCGTTAATGGCAAGCGAAGTGCAGTGGAATGCCTCGATCACCTTGTCCGGCAGGGGCTTTGTCTTTTGGACTAATATGCCACTGGTGGGGTGGGTGGCCCAGTCGGCAAAGGCTTTTACGCCCTCCATGCCCCAGTCCTCATAAAGCTCTTTCAGCGCAAGCGCACCGATGGCCTGGCCCACGGTTTTATTTGAAGCAGCGGCACCAGCAGCCGCGGCCGGAAAATCCGGGATAGCATCCAGCTTTGCGAGCACGGCCTCCTTCTGGTTCAAAGGGGGGCCAGAGTCACGCATAGGTCAGCTTACTTTTTCGTCCGCCGCGTTGATGCCAAGCATTTTCAGCTTGCGGTGCAGGGCGGAGCGCTCCATGCCCACGAAGGACGAGGTTTTGGAGATGTTGCCGCCAAAGCGTTCGATTTGTGCTGCGAGGTATTGCTTTTCGAAAAGCTCGCGCGCGTCGCGCAGCGCCATGGACATGATGTCGGCGTTGGTTTCGGGGCGCGCCAGCACGGGGTTGCTGGTGAGGATTTCGGGAGGCAATTCATCGGCGCGGATGAGGTCTTTGGTGTCCGAAGTCATGATGAGCAGCCATTCCATCATGTTGCGCAGCTGGCGGACGTTGCCGGGCCAGTGATAGGACTGGAGCATGGCAACCGCCTCATCGGCCAAATCACGCACGGGCATACCGGCCATTTCCGAGGCACGGCGGATGAAATAACGGCACAGCTCGGGGATGTCCTCGCGGCGGTCTTTGAGGGCGGGCATCCGCAGGGGAACCACGTTCAGGCGGTAGTATAAATCTTCACGGAAACGGCCCGCGGCGATTTCGGATTCGAGGTCGCGGTTGCTGCCTGCGATGATGCGCACATCCACCTCCACGCGGCGGGTGCCGCGCACGCGGGTGAAGGCCTGGTCCTGCAGGGCGCGGAGCACCTTGCCTTGCGTTTCCAGCGGCATGTCGGCCACTTCGTCGATGAAGAGGGTACCGTTATGGGCGCGCTCGAAAAGGCCGAGTTTTTCCGCGCCGCCGGTGGGGTTTGAGTCTTCGATGCCGAAGAGTTCCGCTTCGACGCGGTCGGGGCTCAGGCCGGTGGCGTTGAGCACCACGAAGTTGCCGTTTGCCCGCGGGGATTTGGCGTGGATGAGGCGGGCGAGCATGTCTTTGCCCGTGCCGGGGGAGCCAGTGATGAGGATGCGGCTGGAGGTGGGGGCGATTTTTTCCAGCGAAAGGCGAATCTGCTGGATGGCCTGCGAATTGCCGTTGAGCTGCATTTCCAGCTTGCCGCGGGTTTTG
>JANYCJ010000105.1 GCA_025360345.1 Alphaproteobacteria bacterium
GATCTCTCTATTGTCTCCCGCTCTTGACCCGTATCGATTGTAGATGCGTTGCTTAAACTAACTAAGGAT
This sequence comes from Alphaproteobacteria bacterium, assembly GCA_025360345.1. Lineage (GTDB taxonomy): Bacteria > Pseudomonadota > Alphaproteobacteria > Rickettsiales > SXRF01 > JANYBV01. Next base: position 70 of record JANYCJ010000105.1, read on the forward strand.
GGACATCATGAGTGATATTGCTGAACGCGTGAAAAAGATCGTGGTTGAACACCTCGGTGTTGACGAAGCCAAAGCAGTTCCCGAAGCCAGCTTCATTGACGATCTGGGCGCAGACAGCCTCGACACCGTTGAACTGGTTATGGCGTTTGAAGAAGAATTCTCGATCGAAATTCCTGATGACGCCGCTGAAAAAATCCTGACGCTGCAGGACGCCATCAGCTACATCCAGCAGCACGCTAAAGCTGCTTAATTTTTTCCTTTACCCCCTTAGCTGGCCCTCCTTATGAGACGTGTCGTTGTTACCGGTTTAGGCCTTGTAACGCCTTTGGGTTGTGGTGTTGAAACCACATGGGACAATTTGCTTAACGCCCGCTCCGGCCTGTCTGCCATCACGCTTTGCGATGTGTCTGACATGCCGGCGCGCGTGGCTGGCGAAGTGAAGCGGGGCACGGGCGCAGGCGAATTTAACGTTGACGACTGGGTAGCGCCTAAAGAACAGAAGAAGATGGATGATTTTATCCATTTTGCCATGGCCGCAGCCACGATGGCGGTGCAGGACTCCGGCTGGGCACCCGGAGCGGAAGAAGACAAGCAGCGCACAGGCGTGATGATCGGTTCGGGCATTGGCGGTTTGCACGCCATTGAAGAAACGGTACTGATGATGAAAGAAAAGGGCCCCAAGCGGGTGAGCCCGTTCTTTATCCCTGCGTGCTTAATCAACCTTGCCTCAGGGCAGGTTTCTATTAAATTCGGGTTTAAGGGGCCGAACCATTCGGTGGTGACGGCCTGTTCCACGGGTGCACATGCGATTGGCGATGCTTCGCGGCTGATCGCGTTCGGCGATGCCGACGTGATGGTGGCCGGTGGCGCGGAAGCGACGATCTGCCGCATCGGCATGGCGGGTTTTGCAGCGGCGCGGGCGCTTTCCACCAGTTATAACGATACGCCAACGGAAGCATCGCGGCCCTGGGACAAGGGGCGCGATGGTTTTGTGATGGGCGAAGGCGCAGGCATCGTGGTGCTTGAGGAATATGAACATGCGAAGAAGCGTGGCGCAAAAATTTATGCCGAAATCGGCGGTTATGGCCTGTCGGGCGATGCGTATCACATTACCGCTCCTTCACCGGAAGGCGATGGCGGGTTCCGCGGGATGCAGAATGCACTGCGCAATGCAAAGCTTGACGTATCGGATGTGGATTACATCAACGCGCATGGTACCAGCACGCCGCTGGGCGACGAAATTGAACTGGGCGCGGTGAAGCGCCTGTTTGGCGAACATGCCTATAAGCTTTCCATGTCTTCGACCAAGTCTGCCATCGGGCATTTGCTGGGTGCTGCGGGCGCGGTGGAAGCGGTATTCTCTATCCTGGCGCTGCGCGACCAGGTTGCACCGCCTACCCTGAACCTGCGTGATCCTTCGGACGGGTGTGATATTGACCTGGTGCCGCTGGAAGCGAAGCCGCGCAAGATCAATGTGGCGCTTTCCAATTCCTTTGGGTTTGGCGGCACGAATGCTTCCGTGGTGTTCAAGAAGGTTTCCTGAATTTTTTGCCGTTTATTCCGCATGTGTGAAGGCAGGATAGCGGCCTTTTAAAGTATCACCTTATCCGGAATAAAAAACGCATGACAAAATCGCCGGGGCGGTTAGGTTGGTTGTCATGAGTTTGAAAAAGATAGCTTATAGCTTTGTAGTGATTGTGGGCCTTGGCGTGGCGGGAAGCGCGGCGGGGGCTTTTTATGCATGGGATTATTTCAGTTCGCCGGGGCCATTGACCGCTCCCGCCACGGTGATTGTGGCCATCGGCACGGGCGTGAACGGCATTGCCGGACAACTGGCGGAGGCCAAGGTGATCGACCAGCCGTTGTTGTTCAAATTGCTTGCGGCAGGGCTGGGGCAGGCGCGAAAGTTTAAAGCGGGGGAATACCTGTTCGACAAGGGGATGAGTCCGCAGGCGGTGATGCAGATGATGGCCGATGGCAAGGTGGTGGTGCATAAGTTCACCGTGGCCGAGGGGCTGAACGTGCGCGAGGTTGTGAGGCTGTTGAATGCGGAGCCGCTGCTGACCGGCGAGGTTCCAAAGGCTATTGCCGAGGGCAGCATGATGCCGCAGACCTATCATTTCGAGCGGGGGGAGAGCCGCGAGTCGGTGGTCAAGCGGATGCAGGACGGCATGAAGAAGCTGCTGGCCGATTTATGGGCCAAGCACGCAGCGGGGCTAATGGTGACGACACCGGAAGAAGCGCTGACGCTGGCCTCTATCGTGGAAAAGGAAACCGGGGTGAAGGAAGAGCGCGGGCATGTGGCCTCGGTATTCATGAACCGGCTTAAGACGGGCATGAAGCTGCAATCCGACCCCACGGTTGCGTATGGGGTGGAGCAGGCGCTGGGTGGGGCGCTGGGGCGGCCACTGACTACGGAGGATTTGCGTACGCCCACGCCCTATAATACTTACATGATTCCGGGGCTGCCGCCGGGGCCGATTGCCAATCCGGGGCAGGCATCGCTCGAGGCGGTGATGAACCCGCCGGATACGAATGATTTATATTTTGTGGCGACGGGCAAAGGCGGGCATCATTTCGCCGCCTCGCTGGATGAGCATAACCGTAATGTGCAGGCTTACAGGCAGCAGATGCGCGGGCAATAGCGCCGCTTTACGCGGTGATGCCCTTTTCGCGCGAGGCTTCTTCACGGCGGGTGAGGATGGCAGCGCCGTGGGACTTGGGCGCGATCATGCGGTCTTCAAGGGTTTTTAAATCCTTGAGCAGGGCTTCTTCTTTCTGCGTTTCTTTTTCAAGCTGGGCGGGGTCGATGGCGGCGCGCAGATCGGTGCTGAGGTTCTTGATGCCGATCTGCTTGCCCTCGGATTTTTTCCAGTGATGGAAAATGCCCCAGAGGCCGCCCACTTCCGCACCTGCGATGGCGCCGGACTGGCGGTTGACGGTGTCGGTACCGAATTTGAAGGCGGCGAGCTTGCCGAGCTTGATGTTTCGCGGTTCCATTATTTTACCGGTGAGATAACCCAGCGCGGCGCCGAGCCCGGTGACGGCGAAAATGGTTGCGTAGTTCTGGATGAAGGGGGTGGGCTTGATGTTCTGGCTTCACGCGACTCCAGGGGCACGTAGTTTGCCTTAAAGCTATCCGGCTGGTCCTGAAGTTTTTGTGGCGTGTCGGCCATGTTTTTTACGCGCGGGTGTTTTCTGCGGATGCCGCCAGCTCGCGCTGGGCGGTAACGATACCGGCTTTTGACGTGCCGGCCTTATGTTTTTCCAGCATGGCGTCGATAATCTCCTGCTGCTTATCAAGGGTGTTTTCAAATTCGGTGCGCTTTTGCATGAGCTTGGACACGTCCTTGTTGATTTCCTGTACGTTCAGCTGCTCGCGCTCAACCTTTACCCAGTGTTCATAGAGCGAAGCAATGCCACCGATCATGGAGCCGACCACGGTGCCGCCGAGAACCAGAACGGACTTTGCGCCCCCCAAGGCCTGCACCACCGCGTTTTTGCCCCAGCTTTTGCCCAAGCCGGCTTTGGCCGCACCGTAGCCTGCCGCTGCGCCTAAGGCCATGCCCCCGAATTCGAAGGTCAGGGTGCGGACCTGCTGCTTGGTGAAATTGGTGACCGACAGTTCCTGTTCGATCTGCTCCGGTGTTTTGGTGGGGCCTTTATCAACCATAACGCTGCTTTCGCTTATTATTATCCATTGTTGAGTATGCCAAAGCGGCAGGGCAAAACAACGGGTAAAAGGTGAAGCTTTTGTAACAGGCGATTAGGTTTGCAACCCTGCTGATTTACAAGTGTTTTCCAGTAAGCAGGCGATGGTCATGGGGCCCACGCCGCCGGGGACGGGGGTGATGGCGCTGGCAATGCCCATGCAAGAAGCGGTGTCCACATCGCCGACCAGCTTTGTTTTGCCATCCGGCAGGGTAATGCGGTTGATGCCTACATCAATGACGACCGCGCCTTGTTTCAGCCATTCGCCCTTCACCATGTTGGGCTTGCCTACGGCGGCGACGACAATATCGGCGGTTTTGAGCAGGGCGGGGAGGTCTTTGGTGCGGGAATGGGCGATGGTGACGGTGCAGCTTTCCTTCAGCAGCAGCGCGGCCATGGGCTTGCCCACGATGTTTGAGCGGCCGATGACCACGGCATTCATTCCCGAAAGGCGGGTGCCGAGGGTGTCTTTGAGCATCATGATGCAGCCCAGCGGCGTGCAGGGGACGAAGCTATCCTGCCCGGTGGCGAGGCGGCCTGCGTTGATAACGTGGAAGCCGTCCACATCCTTATTCGGGTCTATGGCGTTGATGATGGTGTCTTCGTTGATGTGTTTGGGCAATGGGAGCTGGACGAGAATGCCATGGACGAGGGGATCGCGGTTCAGCTCCTGCACCTTTATCAGCAGCTCTGCTTCGGTGGTGGATTCGGACAGGGTGCACTCGAAGGAGTTCATGCCTGCTTCCTTGGTCTGCTTTGCTTTATTGCGAACGTAGACTTCGCTGGCGGGGTCGCTGCCTACCAATACCACGGCGAGACCGGGGGTGATGTTTTTTTCGGCTTTGATTTTCACGACTTTGCGCGCGACTTCGGCGCGGAGGCGTTCGGCGAAGGCTTTGCCGTCGATGATCATGGTGTCGGTCATGCTGCTGCCGGAACTCCCTTGGTGGTGGAATATTCGAAGTGCAGGGCCTGGTCTGGATGCACGAGTTTATAGGCGGCGTGGGCGGCCTGCGCCGCCTCTGCGAAGCCGGAGAGGATAAGCTTCAGCTTGCCTTCGTAGGTGGCGATGTCGCCGATGGCGAAGATGCCGGGGGTGCTGGTTTGCAGGGTGGAAGGGGTGACGGTGATATGGCTATGAGTAAGGTTCAGGCCCCAATCTGCGATGGGGCCGAGCTCCATGGCGAGGCCGAAGAAGGGCAGGAGGATATCGGCCTCAAGCGATTTTTCTTCGCCTTCGAGGGTGGAGACGATAACTTTGGAAAGCTGCCCGTTTGCGCCTTCGAGGCGGGTGAGCTGGTAAGGGATGACCATTTCGATTTTGCCGGAAGCTGCGAGGGCTTCGAGCTTGGCGGCGGATTCTGGGGCGCAGCGGAATTTGGGTCGGCGGTGGATGACGTAGAGTTTTTCGGTGAGCTCTGAGAGGGAGATGGCCCAATCTACCGCACTGTCGCCGCCACCGGCGATCACAACTTTTTTTCCGCGGAAGGATTCGCGCTTGTTGACCATGTAGAACACGGATTTGCCTTCATAGGCTTCCAAGCCTTGGAGGGGCGGGCGGTTTGGGCCGAAAGCGCCGCAGCCAGCGGCGATGATGATGGCGGTGGCGGCGATGGTGTTGCCGGAAGAAAGGGTGACTGTGAAGCCCCCTGAGTTTTTAGCGATGGCATTGACCTGCTGGCCGAGATGGTAGGTGGGCTCGAAGGGAGCGGCCTGTTCATGGAGTTTTTCGACAAGGTCGGCGGCGAGGATGGAGGGGTAGCCGGGGATATCGTAGATGGGCTTTTCTGGGTAAAGGGCGGCGCACTGGCCGCCGATGGCTTCAAGCGTGTCTACCACGTGGCAGCGCATTTTGACCATGCCGCACTCGAAAATGGCGAAAAGCCCCACGGGGCCTGCGCCTACGATCACGATATCTGTTTGAAAATGTTCCATATTATTGATTCGGCAGTTAAAAAGATGAAGATATTTCAGGGGGGTTATGGTATATTGGGGGGGTATCATAGAATGTTTTTAAGGCCTCACAAGCTGATTTTAGAAAGGTTTTTGCCATGACTTCTGCGGTTATCTGCGGTTTTGCGCGCTCCCCCTTTACCCCGGCCAACAAGGGCGAACTGGCTAAGACGCGGCCGGACGATATCCTGGCGCAGGTGATTAAAGGACTGCTGGGGCGGGTGGCGCTGGAGCAGGGGGATATCGAGGATTTGCTGGTGGGATGCGCTTTCCCGGAGGGTGAGCAGGGGCTGAATATTGCGCGGATGACCGGGTTGCTGGCGGGGCTGCCGCTGACGGTGGGGGGCGCTACGGTAAACCGGTTTTGCGGTTCTTCCATGGAAGCGATCCATATGGCGGCGGGCAAGATTGCCTGCGGTGCGGGGGAATTGTTTTTAGCGGGCGGGGTGGAAAGCATGACGCGGGTGCCCATGGGCGGATTCAACCCGGCGCCGAACCCGACGCTGTATGCGACCATGCCTACGGCCTATATGTCGATGGGGCTTACGGCGGAACAGCTGTGCAAAAATTTTGATATTCCGAGGAAAGCGCAGGAGGAGTTTGCGCTGGCCAGCCACAAGAAAGCGGCGGC
>JANYCJ010000122.1 GCA_025360345.1 Alphaproteobacteria bacterium
CACGAGCCATTTCCGCGGCAACCGGTTTAGCCATCGCGGCAGTTGGAGCCGCTACGTTTTGCGGGGCTTTGGGAGCGAATAAGGCACCGCCGCTAATCTGGGCAAGCAGTTGCTTTTCGGGGGTTACGCCGGCTTCATACATGGCGGCGCGCTGTTCGGCCTGCGGGGCGTTGTCATGTGCCTCCTGCACAGTTTTCTGGGTTTCCCGGCGCTCGTCTTCCTTGGTCTGGCTAATCAGTGCGAGAAGCCAGTCACGATCTTCCGATTTCGTTGCGACGGGAGGATTTTGCGGCGGGGGCGTGTGGACGAACATGCTGTCATCACGCTGTTTGCGGTCCAGTTCTTTCTGGGTAGCTTCTTTTTCAGCCTGGGCAATTTCTTCCGGAGTGCGGTTCGCGCTTGGGGGCAGCAACCAAAGCTGGCGCGGCTCCGCCTCGGCGGTGGCAGGCACGACTTGTTCTTCCGCCGCTGCGGCGGTGGCGACCGGCTCAGGCAGGGTGATAGCGGGCGCGGCGGCCTGTTCTTCAGCCGCCGCAGGAACCGGAGCGGCCTCCGCCGGCTGCTGGTTTACTGCCTGAAAAATATTCGCGAGGATGGGCGCTGCATTGTTGATTGGGGCATTATGGCTATCACTTTGAGATGCCGTCTGGGTTACTACACCGGAAACAGGCAGGCGCGGAATGCCGCCGTCAGTGGCGGGTTCCAGCTTTCCGTGCTGCTCAGGCTGCGGCGTGGGCAGCGGCTGGTCCATCTGTGGCTGCGCCAGCGGCTGGGGCTGGGCCAGCCCATTGGAAGGCATGGGCTGCGTCATGGGCATGGCGGGGGTGGTGTAGCCCTGATTATTCTTAAGCGCTTCCCACTGCGACTGGGTCATAATGTCCACACCACGGCGGGGCGCACCTGGATAGGACGGTGCTGCAGCCATAGGCTCCGCCGGCTGGGCGGGCGTGACATAGGTATCGGTTTTTTCAGGCTCGGGAGCGGGCTGAGCGGGCATCTCGACGGGGGTGACCTTGTAGGCCTGCGACGGTTCGGAAGACAGCGCAGCGCGATTTGCATTTGCGCTGGCGCCTTCGCCGGAGAGTTCCTGAACGGTTTTCTGACCGCCGATTTTGGCTGTTTCGAATTCATCAGGGCGGGGAGGCACGGAGGAGAGCGCGGGATAGGCCGTATTGCGCTCGGCATCCATCGGGGCATCAGGCATAGGTGCGGATTTACCGATCCACTGGTTGGCCCATGCGGGTGCTTTTTCCTGCATTTCGGCCTGCTGCTGCATCGGCGCGGCCATGGCGGCAGCCTGATTCGCTGCTGCGGCGCGGGCGGCGGCTTCCGCCTTGGGATCAACGTAATCATCCTGAACGCCTTCGCGCATTTTCCATGGTGGCAGGTTGTCGGAGTCAGCGGATTCATGATTGCTGAAAATGCGGCCAAAGAATGAGCCGGAGGACTGCTGCGGGGCAGGCGGCTGCATCTGCGCGGGGGCGGCCGCGAGAACGGGCTGCTGAGGTGCAGGCATCGGAGCGGCGACCTGCGCGGGCTGCGGCGCCGTAAAGGCTTCAGCTGACGGAGGCGCCGACATGGGCTGCGCCTGCGGCGGCATGGGCTGCTGCATTTGCGGCGGCTGCATAGGCTGTGCAGCGCCCGGCATGGGCGGCTTGTTGAATACCGGAGGTTCCTTGCCTGCGGCCACTGCGGCGGCGATCTGCTGTTGCTGCGCTGCCTGTTGCTGCATGGCCTGCTGCTGCATGGCTTCATACTGGATGGCCTGCTGCTGCTGAAGGGCCTGCTGCTGGATGGCGGGGTCCATGGGCATGGGGGGAATGCCGCGATTATCGGAATAAAGCTGCGCGCCGGTCTTGTTCTGCATACGCGCGATCATCTGCTGGTTATAGATGGGCTGGCGGCGTTCGCCATCAACCACTTGCGGGGGACGATCCGATGCAAAAGGATTTTTCATCTCCGTGAAGTCACAGCCCGCCAAGAGGACCAGCGATGAGGCGCTGGTCAGGAGAACGGCGGTTTGCTTAGTGTTACGGGCGTTTTTTTTCATAATGACCTGACGTGATCCAATTGATTTAACCTGACGGGGGACCCGGAGAAAAGTTTAAGTAAAACAGCCACAAAGTAAACATTAACCTTCACGCTTGCGCATAATAATTCAGTTGCATTACACCTTCTAACCTGCTTAGTGTAAAGGTATAACTCAGCAAACGCTGTTGTGCAATTACCTAATTTTCATAAATACCCTTTCCCTTATGAGCGCCTCACGCGACCAGAGTAAAGAAAAGCAGCCTGCCGACGCGACTGAATTTGCCAAAAACATGGCCACCGCCGCCGAAAAATGCCAGCGCATCATGCAGGAATTCCTGTCGAGGCAGGCTATGGACATGCCCAATACACCGATGGACCCGCTCAACATGGGCAGTGCTTTTATGGAGCTTTTCACGAGGCTTATGAGCGATCCGGTGCGGCTGCTGGAAAAGCAATTCGAGCTGTGGCAGGACTATATGCACCTGTGGCAGAGCGCGACACAGCGCCTGCTGGGTGACGACAAGGCGCCGGTGATCGTGCCTGATAGCAAGGACAAGCGCTTCAAGGACGAGGCGTGGCAGCAGAACACCGTATTCGATTTCCTGAAGCAATCTTACCTGCTTTCGGCGCGCTGGATTCAGCATTCGGTGAACGATGTGGAAGGGATGGACCCGCATACGGCGCGGAAGCTTGACTTTTACACGCGCCAATTCGTGGACGCGCTATCGCCCAGCAACTACCTGATGACCAATCCGGAAGTGCTGAAGGCGACCATTGACAGCAACGGCGAAAACCTAGTGCACGGGCTGGAAAACCTGCTGGAAGACCTTGAACGGGGTAAAGGGCATTTGCGTATCAGCATGACGGATACGGATGCGTTTGAGGTGGGTAAAAATATTGCCGTGACGCCCGGAAAGGTTGTTTACCAGAACGACCTGATGCAGCTTATCCAGTACACGCCGACCACGGAAAAAGTGTTCAAGACGCCGCTACTTATCATGCCGGCATGGATCAATAAATTCTACATCATGGATTTGCAGCCTGAAAACTCGCTGGTGAACTGGCTGGTGAACCAAGGCTATACGGTCTTCATGATTTCCTGGGTGAACCCGGACGAGCATTTAAGCAAAAAATCCTTTGATAATTACATGGAAGAAGGCCCGCTGGCGGCCATGGACGTTATCGAGGAGATAACAGGCGAAGCGCAGATTAACGTGGCCGGGTATTGCCTTGGCGGCACGCTGCTTTCGATTACGCTGGCATGGCTTAAAGCGAAGAAACTTTCTGCGCGGGTGAAGTCTGCGACCTATCTTACGACGATGGTGGATTTCGCGGAATCCGGCGAACTTTCGGTATTTATTGACGAAGAACAGCTGAAGATGCTGGAAGCGCGGATGTCGGAAACGGGCTATCTGGAGGGCAGCGAGATGGCGCTTACCTTCAATATGCTCCGCGCGAACGACCTGATCTGGTCGTTTGTTATCAATAACTACCTGCTGGGCAAAGACCCCTTCCCCTTCGACCTGCTATACTGGAATTCCGACTCGACCCGGATGCCGGCTACCATGCACAGTTTTTACCTGCGAAACATGTACCAGAAGAACCTGCTGGTCAAACCGGGTGCTTTGAATATTGGTGGGGAGCCTATCAATATCGGTTCTATTGATACGCCGACCTATATCATTTCCACGCGTGAAGACCATATCGCCCCGTGGAAGTCCACTTATAGCGCCACGCAGATTTACAAGGGCGACACGCAGTTTGTGCTGGCTGGTTCGGGGCATATCGCGGGGGCAATGAATTCGCCGCATAAGAAAAAATACGGCTACTGGACCAATAGCAAACTAGCCAAATCCCCGGATGACTGGCTTAAGGGCGCTTCTGAGCATGAAGGCTCATGGTGGCCCAACTGGCTGCAGTGGAACAAGCCTTTTACCGGTGGCGAAGTGGCTGCCCGCAAGCCCGGCAGCGCCAAATACAAGCCGATTGAAGATGCGCCGGGAAGTTATGTGAAGGTGCGGGACTAAGCGCGTTTACCTGGAGATGTGTGATCGGGACGTGTCAGGGTTGCGCGTTTAACAAGGGGGAATGATTATGCGCCTTACGAAATTATCTAAGCATGGTTTATTGACGGCTGCGGCTGTTTTAGCGGTGGCTGGTTATGCGCAAGCCGCTCCTGCGAGTGCTGCTTTGCCAGCAATGACTATCATCGGCGGATGCAGCGCAGTACATGGCGCGGGTGACGGCATAAATCCTCCTTTTTTGGGCTGCACGGTTACCTGTGCGTGTAGCAACGGATTGGTCACTGGTATGTATAGTGCAAACGATTTTGTTTCATTTACCCCGCCTTACACTCAGGCTGCCATGGATGCTGCCTGTAGTTTGCTGATTGGAACTCCGGGCTGGCGGCCGGGCGATCCATGCCCGTAAGCTGGGTTTACTGATATGGGGCTGACTTGCAGCTTATAATGTGATGGGGGGCTTTGCCCCCCTTGCCTATTCTACAGGTCCAGCTGGTGCTGGGCTTCGTCGGGCTTTTCCTGACTTTTCAGCAAGGTTTCGCAGATATCGGCTGCGCGCTTGGCAGCGGCGGCGGAGTATTCCGCGGAGCGGATGGAATGCGAAAGGATTTTATGCTGCTCGCGGCTTAACAGGTAGAGCTTGCGCACATATACCAACAGCACAAGTGTAAAGAAAATATCGAACATTTCGCGCCAGCGGATGGAGAAGACACGCAGGCCCATCAATAGCGAGCTGAAAAAGCCTTCGCTTTCTGGCTCGGTGGGAATGGCTTGTGGCACAACGGGCGATGCGGGCACGGTGACCAGCGGCGCTGGCAACGCCGATTTCGGCTTGGCAGCAGCAGGGACAGCGGCGGCGGCAGTGGCATCGCGGGTGACGCGGGCGGTTTCTTCCTTGTCGAGAATGGCCTCGAGGTTGCGGGTGTCGCTCTGGAAGACAGGGGCGACAAGGTTGTTGCTGGAAACGGCTTGTGTCGGGGCCGGTGTGCCCTGCCCTTTGCGCACTTCAACGGCGAAAGCGGGTGATGCCACCAGGCAGGCCAGCGTAAGGGCATATAGCAGGCGCATGGCTATTGCCTCACATCAATAAAGGTTTCGCGACGCAGGTTGCGCAAGTATTTTTGTGCTTCGAGGTCCATTTTCTGCTGGATCAGCGTGGCATAGACCAGGTCCTTGTTCACAGGCCGGGTGGTGGCTTCTTTCCGGCCGCAGAGCATGTATAGGCGGATGCCTTCATAGGTGGCCATGGGGCTGGTGATTTCGCCCTGCTTCATTTTATCGGTGAGCGCCTTCAGGGCCGGGGGCATTTCGGACAGCATGTAGCTGTTATATTTGACTTCGATATCCATGTCCTTGGCATCGGCGATATTGGCGATGGCCTTCTCGTCGCAGGTGCCGGGGGCCTTGGCCACATCAGCACCGATCTGAAGCGTGACGTCGCCCTCTTCCCTGGCGGCGTCGGGTTTCATTTTCAGCAGGATTTCCTTGAGGGTGACTTCGGTATCCTTGGGTTCTTCTTCCTGCTTGGGGGCAGGCGCGGCCTTGGCGCCGCCGATGGCGCGGGTGTCGTATACCTTAATGACGGTATAGCCTTGCGAGGTGCGCACGGGGTCGGTTACATCGCCCTTCTTGGCGAGGCCGAGCTCATGGGCGATGGCAGGATCAAGCTGGCTGGGGCGGATCCAGAAACTTTCCACTACGCCGCCGGCATTCGCGGCCACGCTGGAAAATTGCCGGGATACTTCTTCAAAACTCGCGCCACCGCGAATCTGCTGGACCAGCTTGAAAGCAAGGGCATGAACGGGTTTTTCCTGCGTTACTTTTTCCACAGGAAGCGCGATCACGGCGATTTTATATTCCTGGGGCCCGTTGGCTTCTTTTTTCTGCGGCGGTGGGGAAAGGGAGAATTTGCGGGTGGCGGCCTGCAACTCTTCATCGCTAATGTGCACGGTGGGGCGAATTTTGCTCATGAGCAGGTGATTCCACATCAGCTGGGCACGGATCTGGTTTTCGAAGGATTCCTTAGGGACATTGTTCTGGTCGAGCATACTGTAGATGGTGCCGGGGGGCATTCCGCGGTCTGACTCTATGCTTGCGATGGCATCGCTTAAGTCTTTTGGTGTGATGACGATTTTATTTTTCTTGGCTTCCTGCACTTCCAGCTTTTCGTCAACCAGCGATTTGATGACTTGCGGGCGGATGACCTTCAGCACATCGGGCGTATCGGAAATACGGGCGGTGGCGATGATGAATTTAATGCGGTTTGCTACGTCGTATGACGAGATGGCCTCATCGCCCACCACGGCGGCAATGGAAAAATCCGGTGCGCCCTTGGCGCTGACGGGATTGGTGGTATTAGACGACATGCCGCCGAGCATCTGCGGGGCTGCCTGCGCAGGCAGAGCAGCAAACAACGTGGTGGCAAGAAGCAATGGCCCTACGGCGCGATAAGAACGCATCAGCGATTAATCCAGATTTTTGAGCGACACCCTGAACCAGAATGACAGCGAAGGTTTGATCTCCAGCAGGTTCGTGTAATCTTTGCCTACCATAGTTGTTATATTAACGCATTCATTTTTATAGATGACGCCGCCGCTGGTATTGATGGTCTGGCCAAGCTGCAAATCTCGGCTGCCATTTGCGATCAAACCCCAGTTTTCATTGAGATTTACGGTTCCTACGCCGTTTATCACCTGGCGCTCTCCGAGAATGGGATCGTTGCGTAGTTTCAGGTAGGAGGTGGAGAGGGTGAAGGGGTTTTTATTATAGCCCAGTTCCAGTTCGTTGCGGTTCGGGCTCAGGTTGTCCTTATCAATGCGGAAGCGGTAGGCGACGTTGAAAGGAGCGTAGGTAATCCCAACGCGGCCGACATAGTCGGAAAAGTCGCTGGTCAAATCATTAGAAATTGGGAAGTTGGGGTCATTGATGATGCGATACTGCTGGCCGATGAGGGCGTCGATATATTTGTCGGTGAATATTTGCGCCTGCCCGCGCACGCCATAGCTGAAACGGGGGCCGTTTTCCACACGGTCATAGCCGGGGAAGCGCTCGGAGCTGAACAGGTTGGTTTCATTGAAGTCCGGCAGGAGGCTGTCTTCATTTGGAATCACCTGCGGGTTTCCACCGCCGGGACTGACTGTGAAATTGGCCAAAGGCTCGATGGTTACGCTGGTGGTATCCATGTGCTTGATGAAAGGATAGCGCCAGTTTATGGCGAATTGCGGGATGACGCGGCCGGTGACGCCGCTGTATTCCGAATTATTGGCGAGCACGACTTCGGACACATCGTAGATATCAGTGCGGAGCTGGGTTTCTACGTCGAATACCTGGCCGTCATCGGTGAGGAAAGGCACGTTCACACGCCCGGTACCGGACAGGCGGCGCGAATCGCTGCCGCGGTCGCGGAACAGGGCCATGGTATTGCCATCGAAGCTGACGCGGGCGTTATGATCCAGCGGGTCGCTCTGCCAGTTGAAATTGACCAGCGGGGCTACTACGGGAATGAGTGATGAGGCGTCCTGCTGGGTCAGGCCCTGGAAGGATAGCGCTTCGATAGAGGCGTAGTTACGGTTGGAATCCGGCACGAAGTTAAAGCCTTCAGCATAGACCCGGGAATTGAGGTACGGGTCGTTGCTGAAATTATAGAGGCGCAGATAGGTTTCGTCGGTGGCGCGGCGGACATTGAAGCCCCAGTCGTAATTGTCATTGATCTTGAAATTGCCGCGGGCATCAATATGGCCGCGGAATTCGCGGCCGGTGTTTCCAGTATTGGCATCGGTAATACTGCCATTTACTTTCAACTGCCCCTCGTTAAACAGCTCGCGGTAGGCACCGGCGATAACCAGCCCCTCCTTGGAGGTGGCGATGGGGGTAACGGTGATGTCCTTATCCGGGGAAATGCTGTAGTAGACCGGGGTCTTAAATACTGCGCCCAGGTTGCGCGACTGAAGGAATTCGGGCATCAGCAGCCCGCTTTGATTATTTGCGCCGGGGGTGGGATGTGAAAAATAGGGCGTGTAGAGCACAGGCACACCGAGCACGCTGAAATACGCATTTTCGTAGGTGATTTTCTGCTTTTCCTCATCCACCGTGGCGTGCTCGGCATAGATGGCCCAGCTGGGGTTGCCGGTGATATTGTCGCGGTCGCATTTGCA